>NZ_BORE01000003.1:0-487380 GCF_018333015.1 Bacillus sp. J14TS2
AGACGCACTCATGACACCAGATAAAAAGGCCCTCCATGTCTTTGATCGAGGATATTTCAACTTTGAAAAATTTGATCTTTATTCTTCGAACGGAATTCGATTTGTTACACGGATTAAAAGCAATACCTTGTACGCGTAGTCGAAGAGTTACCGGTCGATCCATCTTCTTCCATTACACGACATGCCGTTGTGAAAATTGGCACCATGAAGACCCCTTTACAATTAGTCGAGACAGTAGATAGCGAAGGCAATAAGATTTCCATTATCTGCAATGATGCAAAAGTCAAGGCGGAAGAAATCAGTGATCTCTATCGGAATCGGTGGCAGATTGAGCTATTCTTCAAATGGATCAAACAACATCTTGTCCTGAAGACGTTATATGGAAAAGGAAAAAATGCGGTCTATAATCAGGTTTATATTGCGATGATTACCTATTGTTTAACATTACTCATGAAGAAGAAAGTAGGCTACAAAGGAACATTGCTTGAAATGCTAAACGGTATGAGTGATTATTGGTCAAAGCCTATGGTTGAGCTGATTTCAGAGTTGTGTAAAGAACCAGAGCGATCTTCTCATGGTCGACGCAGGCCTGAACATCAGCGGATTTTTGAAGAAACTCTCGCACAATATGAATTTGGGGATATTTTCCATTTGGAGGACCTAACTTACGATCCCATCATTTGAGTCCATGTACATCTCCCATTCGGTTGATTGGAGTGGAAGTCGGCGACTCCTGCGGGAATAGCTTGAGCGGAAGGCCCCACAGGCGCGATAGCGGCGAGGAGACTGAAGCCAAGCCCGCGGAAAGCGTCCGACTGGAGCGGAAATCAACATTGTTCGGATTTTAATACTACATTTTCTATTATGATATTGGGTTATTTAATATAAAATTCTAAAAAAATGGATGAAGGACTACCCTTAATTCCCATTCTCCTTTTTTTTTGCAAAGAGACGATATATAACTGAATATTCAGTTATATATCGTCTCTCGTAGAAAACAAATCACTTGACTTTATTATCGCTTTTTTATGCAACGCTAGTGGGAAACTATAAAATTTTTGGCTTGTGGATAAGTTGTAATTTTGAGTTTTGTCATCCAGCTCCAGCGCCTAGCCCCGAGAGGCTCGCAGGATGCGAGTCCATCGGCGTTGCGCCAGGATGGCGCGAACTTAGCCGATGTTCTGCTTAATAACCCTGAACCTATGAAGGGAAAAAGCCCCTTCCTAGGTTCAGGAACATTTGCTTGTCGGAGGCCAACAGGATGTTGGTCAGGAAGGCGTTGCGCCAGGAAGGCGCGAACTTAGCCTTTCTTCTTACATCAAGGCGCTTGCGCTTTTGTTCTATTACACTTTAAAATTCCCCAAAATCTCCTGCAATTCTTCCGATAATCGTTTTAATTCATTTGAAGTGGTGACAAGTGAATCACTCACTTTTAATTGTTCTTCCGTTGAGGCTGAGACTTCTTCACTAATTGCAGAGGACTCTTCTGCCGTTGCACTCACTTGCTGAACTGTGGACGACAAGACATCCTGTGACTCTTGTAATTGTCGGATTGAATTGGACACATGCTCAATTTTGCCCATAAATTCATTCATATGTGTGCCCACTTTATTTAAAATCACATCTGTTTCCTGTGCTTTTACGACTTGTTCTTTAAAAACAGGATTTGCTTCCTCTAATACTTGTAGTGTACCATTTACTTCATTAATAATGGCGAGAGTGATATTCCCTACTGTGTCAATCGATTCTTTCGATTGGGCAGATAACTTTCTGATTTCATCGGCTACAACGGCAAATCCTTTGCCTGCTTCGCCTGCTCGAGCTGCTTCAATGGCGGCATTTAATGAGAGTAAATTGGTTTGTTGGGCAATATTGGTTAGAATCTCCATAACCTCACTGATTTGATTTGTACTTGCTTTTAATGTATCAGTTTTGCTAATCAGAGCGCTCGTCATTTGCTCGCCGTGCTTTGTCTGAGTCACGAGCTCATTCATTTTGCTGATCCCTTCATTACTACCTGCTAAAACTTCTTTAGCATAGTTTTCCATCTCTGTATTATTACTGTATACATTCTCTACTTCAACATTAATGTTCATAGCTAAACTGTTGCCATTTTCAGCTTCGTGAGTTAAATTAGCTGCCCCACTAGAAATTTCTTCAGATGCCACGGCAACTTCTTTTGCCGATTCTGATTGAACTTTCGATATTTCACTTAATTCAACGGCTGCTTGTAAAACCTTATTTGCCGAGTCCCTTGTTTTCCACATCATTTCTGAAATGTTTTCTAGCATTTTGTTAAAGCTGTTGGCTACAAGCCCGATCTCATCTTCACGATTTGTAAGATCAGATCGTGTCGTTAAATCTCCATTCTGGGCCACAGCCATTAATTCCGTTATTTTCCCCAAAGGAATGCCGACCATATTGACAATTCGTCTTCCAATCACTAAAGAAACGATAATCGATAAAATAATCATTAACACTGTGACATAAAAAATAATTCTCGTATCCTTGGTTAATTCAGAAGAAGATACAGCCCCTGCTAAGTACCATTCCGTGCTTTCAGGTTTTGTTTGAAAAATCAATTGCTTTCCTGATTCAAATACATTTGCATCTGAATCTGTTGAAATAGAATAGGAATTTTCCTTATTGATTTCATCATCATCAAACGAAAATACGATGCGATTATTTTGATCGATCAGTTTAGCTAAGCCCGTTTCTCCAAACCGAACGCCTTCTAATGATTCTTTTAGTAAATCATTATCTACTTCAAGAATAATAAAGTAGTCGCTACTACCGATATTAACCTTTTGCCCAAAACTAATCGTTGGATAAGTACTATCACCGTTAAGTCCTGCTTGATTTCCTCCGATCCATATGGCTCCATTTTTAGCATCAAGTGCATTTTTATACCAATCGGATTCTATAATTTGCGTACTATCTGGAATGCTTGAAGATGAAAGGACTTCAGATTTTTCGACATCAAATAAATGTATATTTAAATAATTATCTACCAAAGCCACACCTGTTAAATCTTCTTCAACCTCTTTTTTTAATTGAAAATATTGATAGTCATTCGTCTCTCCAGCCAACTCATGTAAAGAGCTTAGATTACTTGTAAAACTCTTTTTCATGATCAGTTCAGTAATACGGTTTTTATAATTACTAAAAACAAAGTCTAATTTATCTCCAGCTTGAATAATCGTTTGTTCTGATGCATCCTTCACTTTTGATTTAATGATCTGATTAGAAATGACATAAGAGGAAATGCCCACAACAGAAACGAATATTAAAACAGTTACAATAAAATTGTATAAAATTTTTGTGCTAATGGATTTTTTCGTCTTTATCGATCCTAGTTTTTGTTTCTTTGTATGTAATTTTCTGTTTTTTAAAGAGATTTTTTGAATAAGTTTTTTACCTAATCCTTTGGTCTTATTCAACCACTTTCTTAGCTGCCCCAATGTTCCTTCCTCCCTTAATGTTCAAAATTCAACATGTTCTCAGTGATGCTATTCGTGCAAGTTTGAGAAAATTCTAAATATGAATCCCCTTTCTTTTATCCTGGTTATTTTATCCTTAAATCCATTTTTAGCTAGATTGATTATACCATTTGTACTAGAATAATTGACAATAAAATGCAGAAAAAAGGAAAAATCTTGTAAAATTATTAAAATAATAAGGTTAAAAAGACCTATTGAAAACACTATTGTTATGGCGAAGAACATCAAAATTATTACTACCATACTAGTATACAAATATTACGGAAGATGTTATTATAAATTTGTTTATGATTATAAGCCGGGGTGAGAGACATTAATAATGCGCGGACAAGAACGAATGGTTCTACGAGGGATTATGTGTATGAAACGATAAAAAAACAAATTATTCATTGTGAGTTAGAGCCTGAAACGAAAATCTCCGAAAATGAAATAGCGACTAAGCTTAACGTAAGTCGAACTCCTGTAAGAGAAGCGTTTTTGACATTAGCAGAAGAAGAATTAGTGGGAATTTATCCACAAAGCGGAACTTTTGTCACGAAAATTGATTTAAACTTAGTGGAAGAAGGACGGTTTATTCGAGAAAATATTGAAAAGGCAATTGTGCGAGATGCTTGTGGTAGCTTTGACGATGATCAACTAATGAAATTAGAGAAAAACTTAGTTATGCAGAAATTATGTTTGGAAAAAGATCTGATTTCTGACTTGTTTGAGCTTGACGAGTCTTTCCATCTTTTATTATTTGAAGGCTGTAAAAAAGTTCGCTCGTTTAAGATGATCAGACAAATGAATAGTCATTTTGATCGAGTACGAATGTTAAGTATCGCTTCCAATTTGAATTGGTCTCTCCTTTTTGACCAGCATAAAGCGATCTACCAATATATAGCAGAAAATAAACCAGATCTCGCAGAAGATATGATGGCACAGCATTTAAAATTAGTAAACTTTGAAAAGGAAGAACTTAAATCGCGTTATCCAGATTACTTTAAATAGGTTCTAACGGATAACGCCCTATTTAGCATGTGCAGGAAAGCGTTTTCTATATTAGGAGGAATAAGGCATGAAGATGGTATTTCGATGGTTTGGGGAAGGGAATGACAGCGTAAGCTTACGTCATATTAAACAAATTCCTGGAGTGGAAGGGCTTGTTTGGGCACTTCATGATATTCCAGCAGGTGAAGAGTGGCCGTTGGAGCGCATTCTTGAAGTAAAGCAGCAAGCAGATGGATATGGATTTCACATGGAAGTTGTGGAAAGTGTTAATATTCACGATGATATTAAGCTCGGCTTACCTTCTAGGGATACGTATATTGAGAATTATAAAAAGACGATCAAGAATTTAGCTAAGGTTGGTGTAAAAGTTATTTGTTATAATTTTATGCCTGTATTTGATTGGGCAAGAACCGATTTAGCTAAACCGTTGGAAGATGGTTCAACTGCCTTATTTTATGAAAAGGTGAAAGTGGATGGAATGGACCCTATAGAATTAGTAGAGAAAATTGCTCATACCCCTGGTTTTACGATGCCAGGTTGGGAACCAGAACGTTTAAAGTCGTTGAGGGAGCTTTTCATTGCCTACAGTAATGTGTCGACAGAGCAATTATGGAATAACTTGAAGTACTTTTTAGAAGAGATTATTCCAGTGGCTGAATTACACGATATTAAAATGGCGCTTCACCCAGATGACCCACCGTGGGAGATATTTGGTTTACCGAGATTAATGACTTCACAAGATAATATTCGAAGATTTCTTCAGCTTGTCGACAATCCATATAATGGTATTACTTTATGCAGCGGTTCTTTGGGTGCTAATCCCCAAAACGATATCCCAGCGATAATAAGAGCATTTGCTGACCGCATTCCATTTGCTCATATTAGAAATGTAAGAATCTATGAAAATGGCGATTTTATTGAAACATCGCATCGAAGCAAAGACGGATCTCTTAATCTGTATGAGATTGTCAAGGCGTATCACGATTGTGGTTTTACTGGTTATGTCCGCCCAGATCATGGCAGGCATATTTGGGATGAAGAATGCCGGCCAGGATATGGTCTATATGATCGTGCTCTAGGGATTATGTATCTTTGGGGAATATGGGACTCGTTAGAGAGCAGCAAAAAGGAAAAAAGGGTCTATTCGAAAACGATGTCCTAGTAACGATCGTATAACATCTGTTTAGAAATACCGAATCTGAAAGGGGAGGGGACATTTTGCTTGCAAAAAATCCTAACTTAGATGGGAAAGTAGCCGTCATAACAGGTGGTGGAGGAGTTTTATGTGGTTGTATGGCGAGAGAACTTGCTAGACAAGGGATGAAAGTAGCAATTTTAAACCGCACATATGAAAAGGCGGTGAAAGTAGCTGATGAGATCAGAGCGGCGGGTGGAGAGGCATTTCCTGTTCGATGTGATGTTTTAGATCAAGAAAGTGTTAAAAAAGCAGATGAATTGGTTTTTGAAAGGTACGGGAATTGTGAAATATTAATAAATGGTGCAGGAGGAAACCATCCACAGGCAAGTACAACAAATGAAATCTTTCAGCTAGCAGATGTAGATGACAAAGATATTCAATCATTCTTTGATTTATCTACTAAAGGGTTTGAATCTGTTTTTCATTTGAATTTCATTGGTACATTAATTCCTTCACAAATTTTTTCGAAGCGAATGATCGCAAATCAAGGGTCGATTATTAATATTTCATCGATGAGTGCTCCTAGTCCAATGACAAAGGTTCCTGCCTATAGTGCAGCAAAAGCAGCAATTAATAATTTTACTCAATGGCTATCTGTTCATATGGCATCAGCAGATATTCGCGTCAATGCGATTGCGCCTGGTTTCTTTTTAACCGATCAAAATCGCTCCTTGCTTACGAATGAAGATGGCTCCCCAACTCCAAGAATGGAAAAGATAATCGCCCATACACCGATGAGAAAATTAGGCAGTCCAGAGGATTTATTAGGCACTTTACTTTGGTTAGTAGATGAGCAAGCGAGCGGGTTTGTAACAGGAATTTGTGTCCCAGTGGATGGAGGATTTATGGCGTATTCGGGTGTGTAAGAGATTCGCCTTTTAAAGCTCAAATAATCAAAAGGGAGAGATTGCTACTATGTTAAATATCGCGATTATTGGTACAGGGGCGATTGCGCCTGCTCATATGAATGCCTATTTAAATTTTCCCGAACGATGTAATATTGTTGCTTTATGTGATGTATTCCCTGAAAAAGCTAAAAAACTAAAGGAACAATTACACCTGGCAGTCGATGTTGTCGACAATCACAAAGCTCTATTAGATCGGACAGATATTGATCTTGTCTCTGTTTGTACTCCGCCTTATACGCATGCAGAAATTGCCATTGATTTCTTGCGGGCAGGCAAACATGTTTTAGTAGAAAAACCAATGGCTTCCTCGCTTAAAGAATGCGATGCGATGAATCAAGCTGCCCACAAGCATCGGAAGATTTTATCCGTTGTTGCTCAGAACCGTTTTACAACCCCGATGATGAAGCTAAAAAAAGTGCTGGACACTAAATTAATGGGACCAATCGTTCATACCCAAGTGGACTCTTACTGGTGGCGAGGTCATAGCTATTATGATTTATGGTGGCGAGGTACATGGGAGAAAGAAGGCGGAGGCTGTACATTAAATCATGCCGTCCACCATATTGATCTATTCCAATGGATGAATGGGATGCCGGCAGAAATAACAGCGATTACAAGCAATACCTCTCATGATAATGCTGAAGTAGAAGATATCTCGATCGCGATTGGCAAATATGAAAATGGCAGTCTAGCGCAAATTACGAGTTCGGTTGTTCATCATGGAGAGGAGCAGCAGTTGATTTTTCAAGGGGAAAATGCGCGTGTATCAGCACCATGGAAGCTCAAAGCTTCTCGTTCAAAAGAAAATGGTTTCCCTGAAGACGATAAAACCTTAGAAGCGGAGATTCAAAAAGTGTACGAACAACTTCCAAAGTTAAAATATGAGGGACATACTGGTCAGATTGACAATGTATTGACAGCAATTGAAGAAAATAAACCAGTTTTGATTGATGGAGAGCAAGGGCGGCAAACATTAGAACTGATTACAGCCATTTATCAATCTTCTAGTCTGGGAAAAACGATACAACTTCCACTGGAAGAAGATAGCCCATTCTATACAAGAGTAGGAATCTTAAAGAATGTCACGCATTTTTATGAAAAAACGACAGCAATTGAAAATTTCAATAGCAATGAGATTACTACAGGCGGTAAATATGAATAAAACGGATGTACTCTGAAAAGAGTTTGTAAAAAGGTCTTCTGGAGTCCTTGAAAACAGATGGTACTCACTTTTCAAGGTGGGAGTAGGAAGCCCGAATTGTTGTATAAGGGGTCTCGGTCTTCCGCTTCCTTTATTTTATAGTCGTTATCTTGAAAAAATTCTGAACTTACCACCAAAAAGGGGTTTTAACAAATTAGGAATTTTACAGATGCAAACAAATATGAAGAAGGAATGTTTGCATTTTAAAAGTAGATTTACAATAGAAATTTACCAAGAACGAACAGAAGGAATTATAGTCTTGGGAATGATTTCATAAGTACTACTATTTGTGTAAAGTATATAAAGCTTTATTTTTGATTAATGAGAAAAAGAGTTATATAGAAGGAAATCCAAAAACTTTGTATATTCAATGAACAAACTAATGAAGGCATTGTTATAATAATGCCCAAAATTTAGTAATTGATTCTACGGAAGGTTACAACCTTATTCAAAAAATCTCCTAAAAAAAAAGACTAGGAAATACCTAATAAAAGGTTTTTTAATAAATCAATGAAACTTTTTCTTTTGTGATAGCGCATTCATTATCAGGGATATAAACATTGTTCTTTCATCAAAGACCACCACTATAGGTAACGTAGATAGATTTAAGGAGGTGGTATATTATATAGCTTTTTCTTTGTTTCTCCAATAAATAAAAGGGTGGTGTTGAAAAATGCAAGGAAAGTTAGTATTTGTTTTTCTATGTTTGCTTCTTATTCTTTTTGGATGTTCATTCTCTGCATCTAATGAAAAGAAGAATGAATTGACCATTTGGACTTTTACGGATGAGGCAAAGTATGCTGTTGAGAAATTTGAGGAAAGAAATCCTGACATTGATGTAAACCTTCTCTTTATTACCAATGATAATTATGTACAAAAATTAATATCTGTTTTGCAGGTGGAGAAAAATGTACCAGATATTTTCTTTGTAGAGAATACGTATTGGCCACAAATAAAAGAAATACCACGCCTAGAGAATTTGTCGCAATCACCTTATCATGCTGAGGAAATACTTGAGCAGCAGTTTCAATATATTCAGGACATCGAAACAGATGAAGATGGGATTATCAGGGGCTTAGGTTATCAGGGGACCCCAGGGGGATTCTATTATCGAAGAGATCTTACGGAAAAGTATCTAGATACAGATGATCCTGATAAAGTAAGTGAGATGATTTCCAGCTGGGATCAAATTATGGATATTGGCGAAATGGTTTTTAAAGAAAGCGGTGGGGAAATTCACGCATTAGGTGGTTGGAATGATATTGATGTGGTGGAGAGTGCGAATATTAATGAACCTTGGGTCGTAGATGGAAAATTAGTGATTGATTCTGTACGAATGAATGAATTGGATTTATTAAAAGAAGCAAGAGAAAAGAACGTGGAAGCAAAATATGAGAGTGGAGGATCGGCGAAAACAGCCTCCATGCAAAATGGGACGGTAATGTTTTATCCGGCAGCTACATGGGGATTGCCGTATACATTCGAAAAGGATGCTCCAGCAACTGCTGGAAAATGGGGGTTGGCCCATGGCCCTAAATCATTCAGTAGTGGCGGTACTTATTTAGCGATGTATAACAAAAGTGAGAATAAGGAGTTTGCTTGGGAATTTATGAAATTTTATACGTCTGATTCAAAGTTTTTGAAGGAGCTTGCAGAAAGTCAACAATATTTTCTTAGCAATAGAGAGATTGATTCTGAATTAGCCCCAAAACTAACGTCTGAATTTCTAGGTGGACAAAAGTATTTTGAGTTTTTTGTAGAAGCTGGAGAGCAAGTCCCTTCAGCGCCACAGACGAAATATGATAATGATTTTAATGGAATATGGAGTGATAAGGTCAATAATTATTTAAATGGAAGGTACAAAACAAAAGATGAAATGATTGAGTCATTCAAAACAGAAGTTGGGCATAACTTTCCTGAAATTGATGTGGACTAGCCATACAGCTGGAGTTTATATACCGGAAAAGGAGGACTGAATATGTTTTCAAAACTTTTACGAAAAGATCACTATGGGTATGTTTTTATCGCCCCATTTTTTATCATTTTTCTTGTTTTTGGATTATATCCAATTGTATATTCCTTCTATTTGAGCTTTACCAATTGGGATGGTTTTGGTACTCCGGTTATAGTTGGCTTTGAGAATTATCAACGACTTTTTGGCGATTTTTTCTTTTATAAATCATTGTTTAATACACTACTTATTTGGGGCGTTTCGGTTATACCTCAGTTAACTGTAAGTCTAGTACTCGCTGTAGTCCTACATGAAAAGTTTGTCAAAGGAAAAAGTATTTTTCGGGCTGTGTTTTTCTTTCCGAATATTGTGACAGCCGCATCATTAGGACTTTTAGTTGGGTTGATTTTTAGTTGGCAAACGGGAAGTTTTAACCAATTATTAATGAGTCTCGGTTTTATTCAGGATCCGATTCATTGGGCGGATAGACCGATGTTTATGAGAATACTAGTTTCATCTATTCTCTTTTGGCAGTATTTTGGCTATTCCATGATTATCTATATCGCTGGTCTTCAGGGGATTTCAAAAGATTTATTAGAAGCTGCCGAAATTGATGGCGCTTCCAAAGTGAAAGTGTTTTTTCATATTACATTACCACTTTTAAAACCAATCATTATCTTCCAAGTTATAACTTCAATTATTGGGGGGATGCAAATATTTGATCAACCATATACCTTAACAGACGGTTCAGGGGAGCCGGACAAAGCCACATTAACGAGTGTGATGTATTTATATGAGACCGCGTTTACAAGATATCAGTATGGTTACGGTTCAGCGATCGCATTCGGGTTGTTTATCGTGATTGTGATCTTTTCGATCCTTTCCTTTGTGATTACAAACCGAAGAACAAATACCGAAGATATTCAAGGGAGGTCATAAAGGATGGCACAGAAGATGGTGCAAATGGAAATCAGCCGATCAATTCGGAAGTCTAAAAAGATGAAACCGAGTCATATTATCATTCATGTTTTGCTCTTATGTTTGGCCATCATTTGTATCGTTCCCTTCTATATTATGATTATTTATGGGACACATACAAATGCGGATATTGCCTCCAAATTCATCTTTCTACCTGGACACGCATTAATCGAAAATTACCAATCGATGAATGAGAATATCAATATATGGCGTGGCTTTTTGAATAGTTTAATTATCTCAACATGTTCAACCGCGTTGACACTTTATTTTGGGGCTTTAAATGCCTATGGGTTTGCTAAATATAAGTTTAAAGGGAATAAAGTGTTGTTCTGGTTTGTATTAGCAACGATGATGGTTCCCCAGCAGCTCGGACTTGTGGGGACTTTCCGGATTATGTATATTTTGAACCTATTGGACACATACGCAGCCTTAATTTTACCGGCCGCTGCTAATGCCTTTGCTGTTTTCTTTGTCAAACAATTTATTGATGGGACCATTCCAGACGAAATTATGGAATCGGCAAGGGTCGATGGAGCTGGGGAGTTTAAAACATTTAACCGCATTATTTTGCCGATGCTATTACCAGCATTGGCCGCATTAGGTATTTTTACCTTTATCGGTTCGTGGAATAACTTTATCGGACCATTGGTCTTACTTTTTTCCAATCAAAAATATCCACTGCCTTTATTGGTTCAACTTCTTCAAGGGTACTATGGTACCAATTATGGTGTTCAGTATTTAGGTGTCGCACTGTCCGTTCTACCGATTATTATTGTTTTCGCAATATTTTCCAAGCGAATTATTGGTAGTGTAGCGATTGGAGCAGTAAAGGGCTAATTGAAAGAAAATGAGGGGACTTGGCAAAATTATTGTCAAGTTCCTGACAAGGGAGAGTGATCAATTCATGCAACTAAATGGCCTCATGAAGGTGGTTTATCAAGCTGGAGAATGGGTGATCAAGCTTGTCTATGCCAATCTATTATGGGTGTTTTTCACTATATTAGGGCTAGGGATTTTTGGATTTATGCCAGCAACGGTCGGTTTATTTACTCTTTTGCGGCAGTGGATTATGGGAAATGAAAAAGAATCTGCCTTGCAAATCTATTGGAATAGTTTTAGACAAGAATTTTTAAAATCCAATTTGTTTGGTTTGTTATTTTTAGTAGTCGGCTATATATTAAGAATCGATATTATTTATCTTAAAACTTCTCCTCATTTCGTATTTCAAGTACTCCTTATTGTTATGTTTTGCTTAGGAGTACTATATTTTATTACTATATTGAACTTTTTCCCTGTGTATGTTCACTATGAAATTTCCTTTTTTTCGTATATTAAATATGCTTTGTTGATTGGGATCTCTCAGCTTTCATCCACAATTATGATGATGCTCGGTTGTATCGTTATTTTCTGTTTATATTGGTATTTTTCCGGACTCATTCCGTTGCTTTGTGTGAGTTTATTTAGTTTAAATCTTATGTGGTTTGGTTATCGGTCGTTTAAGAAAATTGAATATGAACAACAGGCAATGACAACTCGTGTTTAAAAAAACTACTCGATGATCTCTAACTTTATTTTTATATTACTTACTATATAATTATATATGCGCTTTCATCTATGATAAAATGAATCTGGTTCCATTTTAGGAGTAATATTGGGAAATGGAAAAACAATAAACTTGAAGTTTCATACTTTTGATCTTAACCGAAAAAAGAGGTGCAAAATGAAAAGGGTTCAATTGCTTATTAAGATTGCAGAGGCTGGGATCGTAGCTGTCATTAGGGCAGATTCACGGGAAGAAGCTGTAGAGATTTCTAAGGCCTGTATACAAGGAGGAATCAAAGGCATTGAAATTACTTTTACGACTCCTGAAGCAGACAAGGTGATAGAGGAGTTATCGATACAATATAAGGATGACGCTAATATTGTGGTTGGTGCAGGAACGGTATTAGATGTTGTCACAGCAAGAATGGCGTTGTTATCAGGTTCAGAGTTTATTGTGAGCCCTTGTTTTGATGCAGAAACAGCTAAACTTTGCAATCTGTATCAAATTCCTTATATGCCAGGGTGTATGACGATCACAGAAATCAAACAAGCTTTAGAATCTGGTGTAGATATAATCAAACTTTTCCCAGGCTCTGCTTTTGGTCCGGACTATATTAAGGCAATTAAAGCGCCCCTTCCACAGGTGAATATCATGCCAACGGGGGGCGTAAGTTTGGATAATCTCGATCAATGGTTAAAAAGTGGCTGTGTAGCAGTAGGTGTTGGCGGACAACTGATTTCGCCTGCTAAGAATGGAGAATATGAAAAAATTACGGAAAATGCTCGTCTATATGTGCAAAAGCTTGAGGAAGTCAGAGGGGAGATCGTATGAAAAAAATTGTTACATTGGGTGAGATATTATTACGTCTTTCGACTCTTGTTGGTGAGAGGATTCAACAATCCAATCAACTGCTGATGCATTATGGAGGAGCAGAGGCTAATGTGGGTGTATCATTGGCTAATCTAGGATTAGAGGTTTATTTTGTTAGTAAAGTTCCAGATAATCCGCTTGGTCAAGGGGTAAAAAGGTATTTAAAAGCGAACGGAGTACATACGGATTATGTAGAAACAGGGGGAGAGCGATTAGGTACTTATTATATTGAAGCAGGAGTGGGTGGAAGAAGTACACAAGTTACGTATGACCGAAAGGGTTCTAGCTTTGCGCAAATGAAGCTGGATGAAATAGATTTTACCGATATTTTTAAGGACGCTTCCCTTTTTCATATATCAGGCATTACACCTGCAGTCTCTCCTATGATGAAAAAATTAACAGGCGTTGCCTTAAAAAAAGCTAGGGAACAAGGGATACTCACAAGCTTCGATTTTAACTATCGTGCGAAGCTGTGGTCTCAAGAAGAAGCTGGGGCAACCATCAAGGAATTTCTGCCCTTTATTGATCTGTGTTCCTGTGGAGAATTAGATATGCTTTATTTACTTGGACTTCCGAGAACGGAGGAAGGAAGGGACCAGACGGAAAGACTTTATGAGTACTATAAAACGCTCCAAGCTCAATACCCAAATATAAAATATTTCAGTTCAACTTTTCGCGAAGTGATTTCTGCTTCTACCAATACTTTGCAAGGAAATTATTATGTTGCTGGAAAGCTCCATCAATCGAAAGTCTTTCACATCGATCATATCGTTGATCGAGTCGGAGGAGGAGATGCCTTTACAGCAGGAATTCTATATGGACTAATAACGAATATGCCACCTGAACAAACGGTTTCCTTTGCCACCGCAGCTTCTTCCTTAAAGCATACCATTCAAGGAGATGGCAATACTTTCTCCAAAGATGAAATTATTGCCTTCGCTGAACAAGAGCCTGGAAAGATTGTTCGATGAGGGAAGGATTAAATGAGGGTATTGAATGTTCGGAAATAGGAAGATTTTTATACAGACGTAAATATTATTATCATAAAAAGTCTCTTTAAGAACGATTCTTAGGGAGATTTTTTTTGTTCAAAAGAAGACAGTAAATGGATTTTAAACTCCTTATATAAAAATAAATCAATTATATAAAAAAAGTGCTATTCCCTTATTTGTCTAGGTAAAAAGAGTCCTATTGCGGGAAATCAACGAAACGAGTAGTTTAAAAATATGAAAATGGTACTTGTTTCATTTTAAAGGAATGGAAAGGAGTGAGGTAATATTGGCTAGTAAGATTCCGATGCAAAAAGCAATAAATGAAAACGTATACAGAGAAAAAGAAAATTTTCAATTGAAGATTAGAAGGTTTGGAAGACATATGGTTAGGGACCGGTATCTATATTTATTAGCATTGCCCGGTATAATCTATTTTTTAATGTTTAAGTATTTGCCTATGTGGGGGATCACGATTGCTTTTAAAGACTTTTCGCCTTTTTTAGGATATGCAGATAGTCCTTGGGTTGGCTGGAAACACTTTGCAAGATTATTTACACATTCCGATTTCTTGATGATTTTGCGAAATACATTAGCGATTAGCTTTTTAAATTTGATTTTTTTCTTTCCACTGCCCATTATACTTTCTCTATTGTTAAACGAGCTAAGAAGTCAGAGTTATAAACGTGTGGTTCAATCAATTATTTATCTTCCCCATTTTTTATCATGGGTGATCATCGCAAGCTTATCCTTTATGCTTTTATCCAAATCTGGAGGTGTGGTTAATCTTTTATTTGACTATTTTGGATTTGAAAAATTTGATTTTTTAACAAATCCCAATACTTTTTGGTTTTTATTAACAGGTCAATCGATTTGGAAGGAATGTGGCTGGGGTACAATTATCTTTTTAGCAGCCATCGCTGGTGTTAATACAGATCTGTATGAAGCAGCAAGGATAGATGGGGCCAATCGATTCCGCCAGATTTGGCATGTAACTTTACCCGCCATTCGCAACGTGATTGTAATTTTATTGATTTTACGTCTTGGAGATATCATGGAGGTTGGCTTTGAGCAAGTGTTCCTTATGTATAATGGCGCTGTTTCAGAAGTTGCCGAAGTATTCGATACATATGTGTATCGCGTAGGGATTCAACAAGGACAATTTAGTTATAGCACAGCAGTCGGCCTATTTAAATCATTTGTAGGACTTATCTTAGTCGTCATTGCTAATCGAATGTCCAAAAAGTTTGGTGAGGAAGGAATTTATTAGATAGGGGTGATGGGGGATGAAAGTGAGTATTGGAAATCGGGTTTTTAATGTCTTTAATATTTTTATTTTGGGCATCATTGCGGTGATCACGCTTTTTCCGATTTATTATGTATTTGTCGTTTCTTTTACAGAACCAACAGAATATCTGCAAAAAACTTTCGTGTTATTTCCAGAGAAATGGTCATTGGCTTCCTATAAATATCTATTATCAGCAGATGCTTTTGTACAATCACTTGGTGTGAGTACATTTTTAACGATAGTGGGGACTTTTTGTAGTTTACTCATCACTTCTTCTCTCGCTTATGCTTTATCGCGTAAGAAGTTTAAAGGGAGAAGAGTTCTCTTACTATTAATACTATTTACGATTTTATTTAGTCCCGGTATTATTCCTAATTATTTACTTGTTAAAGAACTAGGTTTACTCAATAGCCTTTGGTCTGTCATCCTTGTTTCCCTTTCCAATGGTTGGTTTGTTATTTTGATGAAAGGATTTTATGACAGTATCCCTGATTCTTTAGTTGAAGCAGCGACCATTGATGGATGTAATGATATTACCGCATGGGTGAAAATTATACTTCCACTGTCCTTGCCATCCATTGCAGCCTTTGGTTTATTCTTTGCTGTGGCCTATTGGAATCAATACTTTAATGCCCTGTTGTATTTGAATGATGCAAGTAAATGGCCCATTCAGGTTTTATTGCAGAATATGTTAATTGACGCGTCAGGCAGTAGTTTAGGGGATGTGGATCCACTCATTAAACCACCTCCCTCTGAAACCTTGAAAATGGCTGCCGTCGTGATTGCGATTGTGCCGATTCTACTTGTCTATCCATTCTTACAAAAGCATTTTGCGAAGGGGGTGATGATTGGATCAATCAAAGAATAACGCTCAGTTTCGAGGTTGTTTTTATTAAAAAAATAATGTAAATGGGGGAGAAAAATGGTGAAAAAGGGATTTATACTGATTAGTGTTCTACTCTTACTTTTTTTGACAGCTTGTAGTAGCGGAGAAGAAAAAGCATCAACTAAGAAGGAAGAAGATGGAGAAAATACTAATGGAAGCGATGAACCGACTGAAGTGCATATCATGAGTCATTTCTTTAGCGCAACACCCCCAGGTAAGGATTCTCCAATTAAAGAAGAAATCGAAAAAGCAACCAATACAAAATTAGAGATTGATTGGGTGTCAGCAAATAATTATGGAGACCGATTCAATGTTACATTGGCATCAGGAGAACTGCCGGAATTGATGTTAGTCCCAGATCCATTTACTCCTGTTTTCAGACAGGCAGCAGATCAAGGAGCCTTTTGGGATTTGTCACCTTATATTGACGATTATCCCAATATCAAAAATGGAATTGAAGAGATTGCCTGGGATTTAACCAAAATGAATGGGGCAAATTATGTTATCCCGCGACCAAGACCTGCTGAAGGAGAAACCTTCTTTATTATTCGGAAAGATTGGTTAGATCGCGTTGATATGGAAGTGCCAACGAATACTGATGAGCTATACAAAGTAATGAAGGCTTTTAAAGAAAAAGATCCTGATAATAATGGCAAGGATGACACTTTTGGCTTTATTGGCGAGATTGGCGATGAAAATATGGGAGCAATGGGGAACTTTAAAGGAATCTTTACAGGTGTGAATGGGGAGTGGAAAGAAGGGAATGGTCAATTGACTCATACAGTGTTTCTTCCTGAAACCCGTGATGCGCTTGAATATTTAGCGAATGCTTATAAGGATGGACTACTAGCAGAGGATTTTGCATCTTTGCAGAATAGTCAAGCGAAGGATATGTTTAAAGCAGGAAAAGCAGGAATAATCAATGAGAAAGCTGGGGCATTGCAAGATTATTATGAACAAATTATCCAAATCGAACCAGAGTTGAAGTTCACGGATCTTTTGCCAATTACAAATATAAATGGCTTTAATCCGCAAGGTCCAGGGTTTGCTGGTGGAAATGTCATTCCAAAATCTGTACCTGAGGAGAAAATGAAAGAAATATTAGCGATGATTGATCGTTGGATGGAAGATGATGTCTTTATCTTGCATAAACAGGGCATTGAGGGAATCCATCATCAGGTGGAGGATGGCGAAGTTGTCATTGATACAGAAAAAATGGAGAAGGATGCAGTTGGCGACTTTAATCAAATTGTCTATGTTTCCGATCCATATGCCAGCTCAACGAAACCGACTTTCCCTGAGGATGCCCAGAAATTATATGAAGAAATCCAAGACGAAAGAGCGAAAACCAGTGTCCCAAATATTGGGATGGGGCTTTATTCAGAAAAAGGCAACACGTACTTGCCAGAGTTTAGAAAGAAAGTTCAAGATCTAAAAACGAAAATCATTTTAGGCAAAGAACCTATTACTGCATGGGATGATTTAGTAGAACAGTTAAAGGATGATGCTGATATGAAAACACTGACAGAAGAGATTAATGAATCCTATCAAGCTAGGGAAAGTTAATATACTCAATCTTGAGGCTGGGACTTAACTAAAATGCGAAGTATAATTCCGTAGCGGGGTATATGAACCTAGTAGTTCGGTTTTGTCTTGTGTGAAAACACTTTTGTCTCAGCTTCAAGACTTTTTTTGAAAAACTTGCAAGTGTAGCGATGGAGATTTTTAAATGGTCGGAAAACGCCTCTAAAATATTCCTTGAAAGTATGGTAATATATTTGAAAGTGCTTACAATAAGAGGTGGAATAATTGAGAAATGTATTTGGTAAAAGGTTTGCAAGCTATTGTTTGCAATTTAACGGTCACTACCGAAGAAACTTAATTTTATTCCTCTTGATCACAAGTCTTCCAGGCATTCTAATCGGTGTAATATTATTTTTCGTAAGTAAATCACAGATGGAAAAAGAATTACAGACAGTTCATCAAAATCATCTATATAAAACGATTGATTCTATCCAAGAGCAGTTCTCCTATGTGGAATTTCTACTCGCTAATTGGGCTACAGATGTTAACTTTGGTGAAGACTATGAACAGATAGATTTAAAGAATGATTATAAGAAAGTACGGCAAATATATAAAACACTCCTATACATTGAGAATTCCAATCCATTTATCGGGCATGTTGAGTTATTCATCGATCAAGAGGAACCAATTGTTTTCTCAAAAAGTGGTTATCGTTTTATAAATGATTCAAAATTATCTGCCTATCGCCAATTTCTATCTCGTGATAATAGCTTATTTTGGAGTCCAAACCTATTGGAAGTGGAGCAGGATTACAAAGAACGATATGCACCACTTGGGTTAGTTCATAATATAACAAATACAAGATTCACTTCTTACGGATCCATCCTAGTATACATGGATAAGGATAAGCTAGCTGAACTACTTAAATCTCCATATGAAGCGGGGTCAGTTTTTCTATTAAGTAACCAAAACCATTGGATTTTTGCTAATCCTAATCAAGTGAAGCCAAGCAAGTTGGAAAAGGCTATTTATAACGAAATACAAGAAAGATCGGGAAAAAAGGAACCATTTTTATTCCATTTGAACAAGATGGAATATACCGTAACCTATGATTCATTTTCCAGGCTTGGTGATCAATGGTACTATGTTTCGATAGCGCCGCTCACAACGATTACAGCACCAGTTGTATTTATATCGAAACTATTCATTATTCTCTGTTCAACCTTATTATTGGTAGCTATTTTCCTTTCTTTATTTGCCTCTAAGAAATTATATATTCCGATTGAAACGTTGCTAAAAAAAATAAATGATGGGGGAAATACAACGAAAAATGAGTTTGATTTTATTGAAAATCAGTGGAATCATCTTTCGAGTGAGAGTGAAGATTTGCGAAGTCGTTTGGAAAGACAACTGCCTGATTTGAGAGAAGGTCTTTTAATGCAGCTTTTTCAAGGCTATTTATTTCCATTTACAGAAAAGGAATTACAGGAGCGTTTTCACCATTTTGGTTGGAAAAAAGAGCAAAAGTACTTGCTGCTTTTTGTACAATTATTTGGCTTATCTAAGTTACAAGGAAAGTTTCTAAAGGGAGACGAGGGACTTGTTACCTTTTTAGCTGGAAACGTAACAAAAGAGTTAATGCACCAAGTGGATGTTTCTGGACAAATCATTAATTTTCACGATCTCTCTCTTGGGTTATTTATTACGATCCCACAAGCAGAAGCAAAGGAGGAGGCTGAAGAAAAAATTCATCAGCTCAGTAAGTCGATGATCACATCCATAAATGAAATTTGTCATATGGATGTCGTGATCGGAATTAGTAGGATGACGAATGCAATCAAAGAGATTCACCCTATTTTCGAAGAAACCAAAAACTCCCTAAGTCTTCGCAAATGGAAAGATTATAATCAAATTATTGAGATTGAGAAAATGGATCAATTGTTTTTACATCAAAATCCGGTTGAATTTCCATTTGATATAGAAAAAGAGATTACACAAGCTATCAGGCTGAGAAATGAAGAGGATGCCATTAAGCGATCAAGACTATTTTTCCAAACATTATCTGAGAAAAACGTCAGTACGGCAATGATGAAACAAAGTGCTCTTCAACTTTTGAGTAGTATTCATCAGATTGCCTTACAGGCTGGATTAATGGATGAAAGTATTATGAATAAAGGTATTCAGCTTTATAAGCAGCTTTTTGAATTAAATGATCCCGTTGAGATGGGACGATGGTTTGAAGAAAAGGTTGTACGAGTGGTCATTCAAGAACTCTCAGAAAAGCAAGATCAAAGAATGAGGATAGTAGTAGAAAAAGTTGTTCATTTTATGCAAGAGAATTATATGAAAGATATTTCCCTAGACTATTGTGCAGATCAGGTTCATTTGCATCCGACTATTTTAAGTCGTGTATTTAAGGAAGTATCCGGCTGGAACTTTATCGATTTTCTTACTAATATCCGGCTTATGAAAGCAAAAGAGCTTCTTATTAAAACGGATGCTAAGATCAATCAAATTGCCGATCATATTGGATATAAGCCAAGCTATTTTAACCGACTTTTCAAAAAAAGCGAAGGGGTAACGCCTAGTGAATTCAGAAAAGTAAATCAGAGAAAGGGGAGTTTTATTTCGTAGGAGTAAGTGATCCAAACTGATTTCAATGTGAATTATTGGCGATGGAGAAGAGGAATAAGATACGATAAAACATTTGAGGTGACAAAATGCTAGATATGGCAACTTTTCAAAATCCTGATCCCCAATATGGAATTCACCCATTCTGGTTCTGGAATGGCGAAATAACGGATTCGGAAATTGAAAAGCAAATAACAGAGATGGCAGAAAAACGAGTGACGGGCTTTTTCTTATGTGCTAGGCAGGGGATGAGTGTGCCTTATTTATCTGATGAATGGTTTCAAAAAGTGGAATATGCCGTTGAAGTAGCGGCTAAATATCATCTGGATGTTTGGTTATATGATGAATATCCGTATCCAAGTGGAATGGCTGGCGGGGAAGTGACATTGGAACATCCGGATGCTAAGCAGTCTGTTCTGCAACATGTTGTGGAGAAAATAGGAGGCGGGAAAAAAGCTGAAGTCGAATTGCCGTGGGGAAAAGTGTTGTTTGCTAAGGCAGTGCCAATAGATCCTCAGACAAAAGCTCCTATTTGGCATGAGGCGATCGATCTGAAAGAATATATCGGAAATATACAGGTGGAGCCAGTCTACCAAAAAACAGGGCTCACGGCTTATAATCAAAAGCGCTTTTTTACCTATAATCCCAAGAAAATGTTGAATTGGACTGCTCCTAGTGGAGAGTGGGAAATCCATTGTTTTCTTGAAGGAGAAATCAATGATTTTAAATATTATGGGACTTTTGTAGATCCTTGTCATCATGAGGCCATGACAACTTTTATAGAATTGACTCATGAGCGCTACGCACAGAAATTGAAAAAGCACTTTGGAAAAACAATAAAAGGAATGTTTACTGATGAAATTCATTTGTTAGGCCGTTATCCTTGGTCCCCGCGTTTTGTCTCATTTATACAGGAAAAATATGGCTATGATATTCGGGATTATTTATATTTACTTCTTTATCAAGATGGAGATTTAGCCCCGAAAATCCGCTATCACTATTTTCAAGCCAACCATCTTCTTTTCAGGGAAGCCTATCATAAGCAAGTACATGATTGGTGTGAACAGTACGACTTAGAATATGTGGCGGAAGTTCCGTCTGTCAGGATGGCAACGCAAACTTATAGCCATATCCCAGGTGGCGATAGTGCTCATGAAAAGCTAGGGCGATCACTAGACTGGATTTTAAAGCGCTATTTTTATAGTTTACGAGCGAATCCTAAAATGATTAGTTCTCTAAGTCTGCAGCTTGGAAGGGACCGAGCATTGATTGAAAGCTTCCATAGTGTCGGCTGGTCAATGACATTACAGGATGCGAAATGGATGATTGATCGTTTAGCTGCATTTGGGGTTAACTTTTTTAATTTCCATGCCTTCTTTTATACATTGGATGCGATGGTGAAACATGATGCACCGCCGTCTCAATTTTTACAAAACCCATATTGGCAGCATTATCGAATGCTAGGAGATTATACAGCAAGAATGAGTTATCTTATGAGTGAAGGAACTCCCGTACGCTCAATTGCTGTGCTAGACCCAACCACAAGCTTGTGGACACATATGGGAAATCCATTTTCATCCTTTGCGTATACAGGAAAGGATGAAACGGAAAAAGAGCAACTTGAAAACTTGAAGAGTCATTGGGCAGACCTGTGTATTGAATTAACGACCCATTATAAGGATTATGATCATCTTGATCCAGAACTACTTGCGAGAGCAGAGATTTCTAATGGAGAGATGGTGATTGGAAAAGCGAGATATAAGGTTTTAGTCATTCCGCCCATTTCAAATTTGGAAGCGAATGCTTGGAGGAAAATCAAGCGATTTATCGATGAAGGTGGAGTGGTGATTGCTAACGGGCTTCTTCCTTATGAAAATATTGATGGGGATGAAGAGATGTTTGCGGAAATTAAGCAAACCTTTGGACTAGCACCTAAAGCAATCATCAACTTTTGGAATGGGGAGGAGACAGATCTGCTCAGCTATTACACGAAGGGCGAGAACAATGCCTTCTTCATTCCTTGCACAGTGAATCAATCTTTACAAAAAAGAATACAGGCTTTATTTAAAATTCTTGATTCATCTTTACAAACTGATGTCCAGTTCAAGGTACAAAATGATGCGAAGTGCTTTTTATTGCAGCACCGCCAATTTGACGATGAATCAGAAATGATATTTATAAGTAATCAAGAAGGAGATACGCATCAAGCCGAACTCTTAGTCAAACGCAATTATAGTAGCTTTTCAAAATTAAATCTGGAAACCGGGCAAAGTGAACAAATACCGGTTAAATGGATGGAAGATCATTGGAAAGTAGATTTGGAATTTTCTCCGTATCAATCTTATGTTATTCAGATGCAAAACAAGGTAGCAATCGAAAACTCGTTCGTTAAGAATAGATCGGATATTTTGGAAATAAATGCTACTGATGATTGGATTGTGAGCCCACTACAGGAGAATATGCTTAGATTGGCGGAATTTACTCTCCATTTGCCCGAACAAGGAATAGCTCATTATCCTATTCAGGCAAAGACATTTATTGATCAATGTGAGGACTTAGCTGAAAAACAAGCATTACCGGTACAGTTTAAGCAAACATTTGGAACACCAATGAAGGTAAAGATGGCTTATCCAATCGATATTTGCTATCAGTCTACCTTTGAAGTCGAGGAGTTTCCTTCATACTGTTCATTGGTAATGGATACTCATGCAATTCAAGGGGAATTGGCTATTTTTATTAATGGATCCCTTCTGGAGCAGGATCGTTTCCAGCGAGAATTTGTTTACGATCATCATAATGCTGTTTGCGATATTTGCTTGTTGATTAAAAAGGGGATAAATACAATCGAAATAAAAGGAAAGATTCATCATGATTGGCAGGGAGTTGTCGACCCACTTTATATAAAAGGAGACTTTGGTGTTGAGTTTACTAATGCTCTCCAGCCAATCTTGACAGAATTACCTAGAAACTCCCCCACGCTAATTGGACCATATAGAGGATTACCTTATTATGCGGGTAAAGTGCATTTCCAAAGAAAAATTCATCTTAATAGCCTTCCAGCAACAGCTGACTTTGCATTGCAATTTTCCGAGTTTGAGTATTTCCATGAATGTGCCGAAGTCGTGGTAAATGGTCATTCACTTGGAATCAAAGCATGGTCACCATACAGATGGGAGGGGAAAACAAGTATTCTGTCAGAAGGAGAAAATGTGATTGAAGTGAAAGTGACGAATACACTTGTTGGCCTATTAGAAGGCAAATACTTTGATGACGAGACACATACACTGAAAGATGTACGATTGGTAAAAGCGAGGAATTTCGATAAAGGAAGTGAAACAATTGGGCAAACAAAGAAATAATCGACCAAATGTCGTCGTGTTTTTCACAGATCAGCAACGATGGGATACAACAGGTGTTCATGGCAATCCGCTTGATCTAACACCTAACTTTGATCAGATGGCTCAGGAAGGAACACATCTTTATAATAGCTTTACCTGCCAGCCTGTTTGTGGACCCGCTCGTTCTGCCTTTCAGTCTGGACGTTATCCAACACAAACAGGATGTTATCACAATGGGGTCCCTTTACCTCCTGATACAGCAACATTAGCTCAGCAATTTAAGAAGGCTGGTTATCAAACAGGCTATATCGGTAAATGGCATCTTGCTGCTGAGGAACCAGTGAGTGAAGCGAGAAGGGGAGGATATGATTATTGGTTAGCTTCGAATGCTCTGGAACACACATCTGAAGCTTATCAAACTACTCTTTATAACAATGATTGTGAACCTGTAGAGTTGCCAGGTTATCGAGTTGACGCGCTGACAGATGCGGCTATTCGTTATATTGATCAACATAAAAATAATCCGTTTTTTCTTTTTATTTCTTATCTTGAACCACATCACCAAAATAATATTGATGATTATCCAGCTCCTGACGGATATCGCGAAAGATATACATCGAAGTGGATACCGCCTGATCTTGCTGCCCTTGGTGGTACGGCTCCTCAGCATTTAGCTGGGTATTATGGAATGGTAAAACGTTTAGATGAAGCATTCGGGAGACTAATGGATGCATTGAAAAGTCTTCATTTATATGAAAATACGATTATCTTATTTACTTCAGATCATGGCTGTCATTTTAAAACAAGGAATAAGGAATATAAGCGTTCTTGTCATGAAAGTTCCATTCGTATTCCAACAGCGATTACCGGGCCCGGATTCCATCAAGGAGGACAAAAGCAGGAATTGGTCAGCTTAATAGATTTCCCTCCAACTTTAATCGACGCAGCTGGATTGGAAGTTCCCGAAGAAATGATGGGACATTCGATTTTACCTCTTGTTCGCGGATATAACGAAAAATGGCAGGAGGAAGTCTTTATCCAGATTAGTGAGGCACAGGTAGGAAGGGCGATCCGTACGAAAAAGTGGAAATATAGTGTCTCTGATCCAACAAAAGATCCCGTGTGTGATGCTCAATCCGATCATTATGTTGAAGAGTTTCTTTATGACTTAGAAGCAGATCCTTATGAATTAACGAATCTGATTGGATTCAAATCACATCAAGAGGTAACAAGCAAATTAAGAGAGCGTCTACTACGCCGGATTGCAGAAGTCGAATCTGAACATCCGACGATTGAGCAAGCACCAGTAAGAGGAAGTGGCCAGCGGAAAGTGAAAGAACGAGAGATTACTCTATAGACTATGTTTGTATGAAAATGATAAAAAAGAAATTTCCATAGGAGGCTAAGAAATGGGAAAGGGAAAAATCTGGTCACCCGAATGGTCGCAATATAAAGATCGATTTACCGGTGTCCAGATCACACAATTAACAGATTACTTAGGGCATAGTCATCATTTATATTTTACAGAGAATGGTTGGTATGAAGATGGACAAAAGTTATTGTTTTGCTCAGATCGAGAGAATAAAACCAATTTATTTCAGATCGATTTACAGACTGGAAAGATGATACAACTAACCGATTATGACACTACTTATGATATGTCTGCTTGTTTACATCCTAATGAGACGAAGGCTTATTTTCGCAGGAAAAATAAGATAATGGAGATTGATCTCCAGACATTGGAAGAAAAAATGATCTACGAAGGACCAGAAGATCTGATTGGTGGAAATCTTAATTGTACAGCAGATGGGAAATATTTGATTACATGTATGAGGGAGGATTTTTCAAATCAGATTCAAATCGATCTGAAGAATGGTTATATCGGTCATCGTGAACTAATGGAAGCCAAACCCAAATCACAAATACTGCAGATATCTATTGTGGATCAAAAAGCTAAAGTCGTTTTTGAGGAAGAGAACTTTATTACACATATCAATACTTCTCCAACAAAAAAGAACCTCATCACTTTTTGCCATGAAGGACCATGGCAGTTGGTCGACCATCGTATTTGGGGATTGGACATGGAGACAGGCGAAGTATGGAAAATTCGTGAACGAAAAGAAGAGAGGGAAATGGTGGGCCATGAATATTGGCATACAGATGGGGAAACGATTGGTTATCATGGATTTCGGGCCAATGGAACGGCTTTTTTTGGTAAAATAAGCTATGATAATCAGCAAATGAAAGAAGTGGAATTTCCTTTTCGTAATTGGCATGCCCAATCTAATGATTTTTCCAAAATCGTTGTCGATGGCAGGTCCCCACTGAATAAACTAATTGTATGGAGTCAAGTGAACGGGAAATTTACGAATCCTAAAGTGTTATGTGAACACCGTTGTAGTTTTCATGTACAAAAGGTCCATGCCCATCCTCGATTTAGTCCAGATGGTAATAAGCTACTCTTCACAAGCGATAAAAATGGTTATGGAAATTTGTATTTGGTTGATTTGCCGAAGAATCTTCATTCACTACCTGATTATGTTACGGAAGAGTGAAATAGCAATCTTCTTATGAGTGTTATTGATCCTAAAAAGCTAGCTGTTTCACTTTTTAGGGTCTTTCACTTTGATTAGGAAACATATTTTGAAATTAAGCAGGAAGAATCGCTTTTTTTCAAGAATAAAGAGTGTAAGTATCTTGAAGATGAACTGATCAAAAATAATGAGGTGAAAAAAATGAAGGCATTAGTCATTGAGAAGCCGGGACAAGCTGTAATCAAGGATGTTCCTTATCCCAAACCTGGCCGAGGAGAAGTTACGATCGAAGTAAAGCAGGTTGGGATTTGTGGCACGGATGTACATATTTATAAGGGAGAATTTTTATCCCCATACCCGATTATACCGGGGCATGAGTTTTCAGGGATTATTCATGAGGTTGGAGAAGATGTACCTGGATTTTCAATTGGAGAAAGAGTAGCGGCAGATCCATCGCTGTTTTGTGGAAAATGTTCTTATTGTTTAACAAATAGAGGCAATCACTGTGAAAATTGGGGAGCTCTGGGAAATACAGTCAATGGCAGTATGTCTGAATATGTAAAGGTCCCCTATGAAAACCTGGTACGATTGCCAGATGAGATGACTTTTGAGGAAGGGGCTTTTATCGAACCACTTGCTTGTGTTGTCTATGCTATGCATCGCCTCCAGTTAAAGGTAGGAGATCAGGTTTTACTATTTGGTGCAGGTGCAATGGGTCAACAACTCATTCAATCATTGAAAGCAGCCGGAGCATCCATGCTTGCTGTTGTAGATTTATCTGAGGAAAAGCTAAAAATGGCGAAAGAATGGGGGGCAACCCATACATTTACAAGTGAAGAGCTTGATCAGGTCCGAGAATTGCAGCCAAGGGGATTTGATATTGTTGTCGATGCGACAGGGATTCCAGCTGTTATTGAGCAGGCTATTCCCTTTACAGGACCTGTTGGCAAATATCTGCAATTTGGTGTGACGCCGGCAGATGCCACGATAAAGGTGAACCCATTTGATCTCTATCATAAAGACTGGACCCTAATTGGGACAATGGCGATTAATCATACGTTTATCCCTGCTTTTAACTGGTTGAAGGAAAAGCGGATTGATGTCCAACCACTTGTTTCTAAAACGATTTCGTTGGATGAAACGATCTCATTTTTGGAAGGTCCACGTGAGCCGGATTTATTAAAAGTGCAAATTAAAATTTAAAGTAGGTAATTTCATTTAAAGGCTGTCTAGATTTTTTACGCTAGACAGCTTTTTTGCTATAATAACATTATAATGTTATGAAAGGTTTAGGTAGAGGAGGGATTTTTTTGGAACGGCAGCTCGTATTACAAAATCTTAAATTTGTGAATGAAGAAGAAGGAGATATCGTTTTACGGGGAGGAAAAATTTCCCAAGTAACTGCACCAGGGAAAGGACAAGGCGACAAGGTCATCGATCTAACAGGGCATTATGTGTCTAGTGGCTGGATTGATTTACATGTCCATGCTTTCCCAGAATTTGATCCATATGGGGATCAGATTGATGAAATCGGGGTTAAGCAAGGCGTGACAACGATCGTCGATGCGGGGAGTTGTGGGGCAGCTCGCATTGCCGATTTATTGGCTGATGGTGAAAGAAATAAGACAAACTTACTTGCCTTCTTAAATATATCTAGGATTGGCTTAGAGAGGGTAGACGAGCTATCCCGGCTTGAATGGATTGATCATGATAAAGTGATGCAAGCCGTTCAGCAGTATGTGGATAAGATTGTTGGATTAAAGGCACGTATCAGTAGTAGTGTTGTGGGCGCGAGCGGGATAGAACCTCTCCATATTGCTAGGCAGCTATCAAGCGAAACATCTCTGCCATTGATGGTTCATATCGGATCTGCTCCACCAAAAATTGAAGAGGTGCTCGCCCTTTTAAAAAAGGGAGATGTGCTTACTCATTATTTGAACGGAAAGTCGAATAATCTTTTTTATGAAAATGGAGAGCCACTTCCTGAATTTTTGGATGCTATCCAACGTGGTATCCATCTTGATGTCGGCCATGGAACAGCTAGTTTTTCCTTTAATGTGGCAGAGACTGCGAAGCGTCATCATATCGGTTTGAATACGATTAGCACGGATATCTATCGGGGAAATCGAATCAATGGTCCTGTTTTTAGTATGGCCCATATATTATCTAAATTTCTTTATTTGGGCTATACACTAGAAGAGGTAGTTGCGGCTGTAACAAGTCATGCGGCCGATTGGTTAAAGAGACCAGAGCTGGGGCGAATCCAAGTAGGGGATACGGCTAACTTGACCATTTTTACAGTCGAGGACGGATCAATAGAATTGATAGATTCCCAAGGAGAAAAACGTATTGGTGAAAAGAAAATCAATGCAAAAGGAGTGGTAATACGTGACGAATTCATTAAATGTTAAATATGGTTTAAAACGCGTTATTAATGCAAGTGGAAGAATGAGTATTCTTGGCGTTTCTGCACCAACTGATACCGTTATGGAGGCAATGAAAAAAGGTGGACAAAACTATGTAGAAATCGATGATTTAGTAAATAAAGCCGGTGATTATATTGCTGATATCCTGGGTTCAGAGGCAGCTGTAATTGTCAATTCTGCATCCAGTGGGATCGCACTTTCTGTTGCAGCACTCGTCACGAAAGGCAATCGCCGGAAAAGTGAACGACTCCATCAAGATCCGATCGATCAAAATGAAGTGATTATGTTAAAAGGCCATAATGTTCAATATGGAGCACCTGTTGAAACAATGGTTTATTTAGGTGGAGGAAAGCTTATGGAAGTAGGCTATGCCAATGAGGGGAAAGCTGAACATATTGAATCGGCAATCGGAGAACACACAGCGGCTATCCTCTATGTAAAATCCCATCATGCCGTTCAGAAAAATATGATCTCTGTTGAGGAAGCATGGGAAGTGGCCCAGCGAAATCAAATTCCACTGATTGTCGATGCTGCGGCAGAGGAAGATTTACAGAAATATATTCGCTATTCTGACCTTGCGATTTATAGTGGCTCTAAGGCAATAGAAGGACCAACTTCAGGAATCGTGGGAGGAAGAAGAGAATATATTGAATGGCTGAAAGTACAATTACATTGTATTGGGCGCAGTATGAAAGTGGGAAAAGAAGCGAGCTTTGGCTTACTGCAAGCCTTAGATGAATATGGGGAGAAGAAAGATACAAGTGAACAAGAAAGAGAAGTTTTACAAGTATTAATGCCTTTGACCGAAATAGATGGAGTCAATGTGACAATTGTTCAAGATGAAGCGGGAAGAGCAATCTTTCGTGCTCGTATTCATATTGATGAAAAACAAACAAACAAAAGTGCGGACGAAGTAAACATTGCTCTGAAAGAAGGAGAGATCGCGATTTATACGCGGGATTATGGTGTGAAACAAGGCTTCTTTGATATTGATCCACGTCCTTTGCAGGGTGATGATATTGATGTAATCGAGCAGCAATTACGTACTATTATAGGAGGGAAATAATATGACCAATATGACAAAACGACTCTATAAAGGACGCGTAGGATTAAATGTCCTTGCAAATAGTGTAGGAAATGCGCAAGAAATTTTTACAGCGGCAGAAGGATATGCGCTGATTGGAGTGCTCTCCAAAGACTATTCAAGTGTTGAAGAAGCGGTAACGGCAATGAAAAAATACGGGGAAGAAATTGAAGATGCTGTCTCCATTGGTCTAGGTGCTGGTGATAGCCGCCAATCCACTGTTGTGGCTGAAATTGCCAAGCATTATCCCGGGACACATATTAATCAAGTCTTTCCAAGTGTGGGTGCGACTCGAGCGAATCTTGGTGAGAAAGATAGCTGGATTAATAGTTTGGTTTCTCCGACTGGAAAAGTTGGCTATGTCAATATTTCAACTGGACCGATTAGTGGTGAGGCGGTAGAAAATGCGATTGTACCCGTTAAAGCAGCGATTGCACTTGTTCGTGACATGGGCGGGAATGCTTTGAAATATTTTCCGATGAAAGGATTAAGTTGTGAGGAAGAATATCGTGCTGTCGCCAAAGCGTGTGGAGAAGAACAATTTGCATTAGAGCCTACGGGGGGAATTGACAAAGCGAATTTTGCAGCGATTTTGCGGATTGCGCTTGAAGCCGATGTTCCGATTGTCATTCCGCATGTGTATTCTTCCATTATCGATAAAAATACAGGCGAAACAAAAATTGCAGATGTTCGTGAGTTATTAGCAATTGTTAAAGGATTGGTGGATACTAGAGCATAAGTAGAAGGAAAGGTCGTGTTTTCATCCGTGAATATATCCCGGAAAAAGGGACCGTTATATTTACAAATACGTGATACTATGAGAGATCGAATCTTACATGGTGTTTACCCGAAGCAAATGAACATTCCCTCGGAAACGGAATTGGAAAATGAATTTGCTGTAAGTAAAATTACGATCCGCAAAGCAATCGAAGAGCTTGTTCAAGAGGGATATCTTGAAAAGAAAAGTGGGAAGGGCACCAAAGTGATTCGAAACACATTAGCATCCAAATTATCAACTGGCAAACGATTTACAGAATTTCTAGTTGAAGAAGGCTATAAAATTCATAAAAAAGTATTAAAAACAGAGCTTGAACACAATCTTCAGGAGCAAGAGATTGCAAAACAATTAGGGGATTCATGTCTTTATATTGAGCGGCTATACCAGCTAGACGGTGCTCCTTATATTCATTTTAGCCATTACTTATCGAATCAACTTAAGAAACTGGAACTATCCGAGGTTTATGATCATTCTCTATATCAACTTATTACAGAACGAGGGATGTATTTAACTAAATTCCAAGATCAATTTGCTGTTGCCCCTGCCCCAGAATATGTGGAGAAACATTTAGGTGTAGAAAAAGGAACTTCTTTATTAAAGAGAATGCGCTATTCATTTGATGATCAAGGAAATCTGATTGAATACAGTGTAGGGTATTATAACACTGAGGAGCATCATTATATTGTGAATTATGATGGATAAGTTTGTAAATCATGTCTATAAAAAAATGGCAATAAAGCGAGACTGCTGGTGTATTGAAATTATTGTGAAAAGATAAATTTTAAGATATTTAGTAGAGATGATTACTTTGCAGTCTATTAAATCATGTTATAATAAATCAGAATACTATTTTGATAGCGCTGTAAATTAAATCTATTGGTTGGAGGTGCAGGGGATGAAATCCTGTTGTCAAGTCCAAGACCGTAATGGTGAAAAAGTACATTCGACCAATACGGAGATAAAAGAAAAAATTGACTTTTCTAAAGAAAATATGGTCCTTATTGAGGGTGGAGAATTTTTAATGGGGACGGAAGATAAAGAAGGTTTTCCGGCTGATGGTGAAGGGCCGATAAGAAAGGTTCAGCTTGATCCATTTTATATGGACCAATATGCTGTAACAAATGAGCAGTTTGAACAATTTGTAGATGAGACGGGGTATGTGACAGAGGCTGAGCAATTTGGCTGGTCATTCGTTTTTCATTTATTTTTATCAGAAGAAACGTTACAGCAAATATCTCAACGGCCTGTAGGAGTTCCATGGTGGGTTCCTGTAGAAGGGGCTTACTGGCGGCATCCAGAGGGAGCAGATTCAACTATTCAAGACCGAATGAATCACCCTGTTTCCCATATTTCATGGAATGATGCGGAAGCCTACTGCAAATGGAGCGGAAAACGACTGCCAACAGAGGCGGAATGGGAATACGCGGCCCGTGGTGGACTCACTCAAAAGAAATATCCATGGGGGGATGAGCTAATCCTCAATGGCAAGCATCAATGTAATATCTGGCAAGGGAAATTTCCTGTGAAAAACACCAAAGCAGATGGATATATCGGGACTTGCCCAGTGAATAGCTTTTCTCCTAATGGTTATGGATTATATAATATAGTTGGGAATGTATGGGAATGGTGTAACGATTGGTTTAGCCCCCAATATCATTTAGATTCTATTACACATAATCCCACAGGCCCCACTACAGGGACCAATAAGTCCATGCGTGGCGGTTCGTACCTTTGTCACAAGTCCTATTGTAATCGTTATAGAGTCGCCGCCAGGAGCTCTAACACCCCTGACAGCTCCACTGGAAATATCGGTTTCCGATGCGTAGGAGACGTAAACTAACTTTGCTGTGAATATTTAAAAATGAACCTTCAGAGAATGTGTTTGAGCAAGCACAGATTCTGAAGGTTCGTTGTGTTGAGGGAACTCCTTATAAAATTGAATATACAAATGTATAAGTAAAACTTGACACTCCTCAAATATAAAGTACTATCATGTTAATAGCATATAAAGTGAATGGGTTTACACGGTTTTAGATGAGGAGCAGGAGGGGAAAGGGAGATGCGGGATTTTTTAAGCGATAAAAGTGAAAAAAATCAATTTAAAAAGCTTCTGTATAAGTATATTCATAGACAAGGAAGAACATCAAAGGCTGAGTTACTAAAGGAATTTCATGTCCCGAATACAACGATGACGCGGATGTTGGCGGAATTGACAGATCGGAATTTAATTCACCAAGCGGGATTTGGACAACCAACAGGGGGAAGGCCGCCAATATTATATGAAAGCGTTCCAAATGCAGGCTATTTGATCGGCGTAGAAATTGCTCGTACAGATGTGAGGGTGATGCTCCTAAACCTTCATTTTGAAATTATAGATAAGGATCGTTTTCCATTCTTGAAGCAACATACTCCTCAAGTGACAATTGCAAGTATTATCGATATGATTGATTCCCTTATGAACCGTCACCAAATTTTCTCTCTATTAGGAATTGGGATTGGCGCTGTCGGACCGATTGATCGAGAAAATGGTGTCATACTGAATCCTGAATCCTTTCCAGCTGAAGGTTGGAAGGATGTCCAGATTGGAGAAATTTTACATAAAAGGTTTTCGGTTCCTGTTATCTTAAATAATGGGGCCAATACGGGGGCCTTAGCAGAATATTATATCCGCAATGATCATGAAGAAAATATTTTATATTGCATCAGCGGTTATGGTATTCGTTGTGGCTATATTCAAGAAGGCCGCTTATTTAATCAGGAGCAAGGGGATGCCACTTCCTATGAACATATTATCATTGAAGCAGATGGCAGGGACTGCACTTGTGGAAGTAAAGGGTGTTTAAAAGCTTATGTTTCTTTCGAAGCAATGCTGAACCGTTTGGCATCTAAAGGGAGACCTTCAACAATCGATGATTTGTTCAACAGTAAAGAAGCATTAGTGAGAGAAATCATCATGGAATCCGCTCATTATTACGGTATTGGAATTGCTAATATGATCCAGGTATTACACCCGGACACCGTGGTATTACACGGGACATTAATGTACCATGATGCAAAGTACTATGATAAAGTTTTTCAATCCATACAAAAGCATATTGGTTCTCGCCTTAATGGCATCACGATTCGTAAAGGAGTACATGGTGAAAATGCCACAAGCATTGGCGCAGCTATCCAAGTATTTGACCATTTTTTTGAATGAACGAACATCATTATTTTTAAAAAGTAGGATTAATGTGTCTTACTTTTTATTTTTTAACCACTTTAGTCCATTTTGGTATAAAGTATGTTACAATATAGATAACATACGAGAAATACAGAAAGCTGGGAGAAATTTGAAGAATTGGAGATTACTTTTACAATTATTTTGGACTTTTCTTAAAATAGGGCCGATTACATTTGGCGGCGGTTATGCGATGATTCCCATGATTGAACGTGAAGTGGTTGATAAAAGAAAATGGGTGAAAATGGAAGAAGTCTCCGATATGTTTGCACTTGCAGGGACGGCTCCTGGAGCAATTGCAGTAAATGCGGCGACTTTTATTGGACATAAAATTGCTGGAGTGCTTGGGGCAATTGTTGCGATGATCGGTGTGCTTTTGCCAACCTTTCTAATTGTGATGCTATTAAATTTAATTTTTCTTTCGATAAAGGGGAACCCACATGTTGACGCAGCTTTTCAAGGAATTCGAGCAGCGGTTGTGGCCTTAATTGCTTATGCGGCGATTAAAATTGCAAAGACGTCTATTCTAGATGCACCAACTTTTATTTTAATGGTTTTCATGGTTGTGATGATGCTTGTTTTTCATTGGCATCCGATCCTTGTCATTGTTAGTGGTGCCTTACTGGGTATTCTAATCGTAAAGATTAAGGAAGTACTCCATATGCGTCCTCGTCATGATAATAGACCCCCTATTAAAAAACATAATGAAAAAATGAGCTCATAAGGGGAGAAAGAATATGGTGTTACTAGAATTATTTCTTGTTTTTCTTGTAATTGGTGCAGTTTCATTTGGTGGCGGTTATGCGATGATTCCAGTGATTGGAACAGAGGTTACAAGCAGGGGATGGCTGACAACCGCGGAATATACAGATATTGTGGCACTTGCAGGCATGACACCAGGATCGATTGCCTCCAATAGCGCCACTGCAGTTGGTTATCAGGTTGCAGGATTGCCAGGTGCAATTGTCTCTTCTATTGCGATTACTCTGCCTTCCGTGCTAATTGTTCTAATCATTGCGCTATTTTTTTATAAATTAAATCAAAACAAGTGGGTCCAATCTGCTTTCTATGGATTGCGCCCTATTGTGACGAGCCTAATTATCTATGCAGCTATCCATTTTGCAATATCAAATGGTGTGATCGGATTACAGATATCATGGCATATGGTGACCTTGTTCCTAATTTTCATCGCTTCTTTAGTTGCCTTGGCATATTTTAAAATCCATCCAACTGTGGTTATCATTTTTGCGGGAATTATTGGAGTCGTGGTGTTTTAGTAAGATGATTAAAAGGAACCAAACTAAAAATACGAGGCTGGGACAAAACTAAAAAATCGAGTTATAAAACTGAACAATGTATTACCTTAGCGGAGGAAATATATGTAGACTCCAGCGGGAGGAAAGGCATCGGTGAGATCCCGGAGTGCGTAGCACGAGGAAGCTCACCAGCCGCCCGCGGAAAGCGAAGTATATTTCCGGAGCGGGGATATGCATCATATTAGTTCGGTTTTTTCTTTGGTGAAAACACTTTTGTCCCAGCCTCGTTTATAAATTCAATAAACTAGGGCTAAACACCATTCTCCTCAGTATTTCAAGGCACTACAATCTATCATTTCAAGAATATGTAACGAGCTAATCCTCCAATTATTTAATAAATAACTGATGCATATGATTGTTACCATAAAACGGAAAATTACAATTATTAAATAAAACCACGTCCCTTTTTCTAATTTTGTTGATGCGGCAAAGATGTTGGCCAAGAACAGTCATATGATTAGACTAACATTTTGTAAAAAACTCACTTTGGATGCGCTTTCCTTTATTGTCCCCTTATTGTTCCAACATCTGATCTCCCATTACTACAATTGGGTATTATTCCCTATCTTTAACAAAGGTTGCTATAAAGGCTCCTAATAATTTTACTTCTTCATTTGTTAGCTTTTTAGCATCGTTCATTAATTGGATGGTATGTGGAGATAATTCAGATAGATCTCCAAAAAAGTCACCTATGCTAATCTCTAGAGCACTGCAAATGGCTTTCAGTGTGTCAATTGAAGGTTGAGTTTTTCCTTTTTCAATATCAGATAAATAAGGTTGTGAAATAAATGCATTTCTTGCTAGTTCCGTTGCTTTGAGTTTTTTTGATTCTCGCAAATTTCGAATTCGTTTTCCAATATTCATAGTAATTATCACCTATCCTAATTATATAATCTGAGTTGTATGGAAAGAGAGAAACAATAAGGGTGAAAAATAGTAATTAGCTATAAAAATATTGACTTTATAGCCAATAGTTATATAATAGAGGTTAAATCGGGATAGCTACAGAGATTGATTAATATTGAATAGTAAAAGTTAATTTTTTTGCTGGTATGGGGGAGTGAGCTGAGAAAACTCTAAATTAAAAGAAGTTCTCTCCAGATAACTGGTAATGACAACATGATGTATCAATCAGCATTGAAGGAGGTGAACCATAAACTAAAGTGACATGGAGTAGAAAAATCGGCCTGTTGCGTTGTTAAGAAGACTTGGTTAGGAGGATGAGAATGCTAAAGGGGATTAATCAATGGTGTTATCCAGAACAGACCTCATTAGAGAAAGTGTTCGAATATAGCAGAGATGCTGGTTTTCATGCTGTGGAACTAAACCTTTATGAAGCTGATGGAGTCGGACTAACAGTAGAGACAACGAAGGAAGAAGCGTTAAAAATTAAAGCGATTGCAGAGAAATACCGAATAAAGCTTAGAAGCTTATCGACGTCATTACTATGGAAAATGTCTCTTTGTTCGCCTGATGAGCAAATTCGGCAACAAGGTATAAGAGTAGTAGAAAAGATGCTTGAAATTGCGGGTTATATAGGAATGGATACGATTCTCGTGGTTCCCGGCGCAGTTTCTGAGCAGGTTTCCTATGAAGAATGCTACAAAAGAAGTCAAGTCTCCATTAGGGAGATCATCCCAACTGCGGAAAAATATGGTGTGAAAATAGGCATAGAAAATGTGTGGAATAAATTCCTGTTATCTCCACTTGAAATGGCCAGATATATAGATGATTTCGAATCAGATTATGTTGGGGCCTATTTTGACGTTGGGAATGTTTTACAGTTTGGTTATCCGGAACAATGGATACGCTTACTTGGGAGGCGGATATTCAAGGTACATGTGAAAGATTTTAATACAGCTGTAGGGAATGGAGCAGGATTTGTTCCTTTATTAGCTGGTGATGTCAACTGGAGAGCAGTAATAGCTGCATTGAGGGAATTGGGATATGAGGATACTTTAACTGCCGAATTATCTCCCTATTCATTCTGCCCCCATACATTGGCGGATGATACAGCACAGCATTTAGATATTATTTTAAAAAAGTGAGGCGCATTTGAAATGGCAAAAGTTCGTGTTGGATTTGTAGGAGTTGGCGGTATTGCTAATGCTCATTTAAATAATATTTCTCAAAATGAAGATGCTGAAATTGTTGCGGTTTGTGATATTGCGGAAGAAGCAGCTATCAGGCAAGGCGAAAAGTATAAAGCCACAGTCTATACAGACATTGATCAAATGTTGGAAAAGGAAAATATGGATGCTCTATTTATTTGCGTCCCACCATTTGCGCATGGAGATATTGAGGAAAAAGCTGCACAAAAAGGAATTCATTTATTAGTAGAAAAACCGGTAGAATTGGATTTTAAGAGGGCAAAAGAAAAGGCAGAAATCATCGCTCAGTCAGGTGTGATAAACGCATCTGGATATTGTCTCCGTTATCTAGATACTGTGCAAATTGCGAAAGATTATTTACAGGACAAGCAAGTCGCTATGGTGCGTGGACATTACTTAACCTCGTTGGTTCCGACACCTTGGTATCGACTCAAGAATAAGTCGGGCGGGCAATTGGTTGAGCAAGCGACTCATATTCTTGATCTAATGAGTTATCTGTGTGGGGATATAAAACAAATACAAGCCCATATGTCCTTGCAAGTTATGAATGGTATTGAAGAAATGGATATACCAGATGTGACATCCGTAAATGTTCGCTTTGAAACTGGTGCAGTTGGTCATTTAGATAGTTCCATTACTCAACATGATCATAGAATGGGCCTAGAAATTTTGGGACGTAATTTCCGACTTGAGATAGAGGGGACTAGCTTATCTATTTATGAAAAAGAGAGAACGACTACGTATACATCAAAGGTTGATTTTTATGATGTACAAGATCGCGAATTTATTAAAGCGATACAAACAAACAATCAGGAACTCGTTCTTGCTTCTTACCAGGACGGTGTAGAAACTTTAAGCAAAAGTCTTGCGGCAAATGTAGCAAATGAACAAGGAAGTATCGTTACAATGGAAGAGTTTTATAAGGGGTAGATTGTTTTGTAACTCAAGTTCATAGTTCGCCATTATTTTTGAAAGAGGTGACATCGAATTGGCTATTCATTCAGAAGTTTCGCCTAATAAAAAGTTTCAAACAAGGCAAACAAAGAAAAAGTTTTTTACTTCTAAAGATTTGGCAGGATATGTATTTTCTGCACCACTTGTAATAGGGGTTTTGGTATTTGCGATTTATCCTATGGTAGGTGCTTTAATATTAAGTTTTCAAAAATCATCTACCAGCTTTGGTGGGGATTGGGTTGGCTTAGCTAATTATAAGAGCGTTTTCACAGACTCGATATTTTGGAAATCTTTATATAATACTCTGTATATGGGCGTAATATCTGTCATTCTAGGTGTATCTCTATCCTTTATTCTGGCAACATTGATCTATAATGTTCCATGGGTAAGATGGAGGAATTTCTTTAAAGGGGTTTATTTTCTACCCAATGTAGTGTCTCTTGTTGCCACTAGTATATTGTTTCAGTTTTTATTCAATTCGGGCAGTGAAGGATTGCTAAACTATGTTTTAGGACTTATTGGAGTGGAATCAGTCGGATGGTTTACTAATCCAAGTGTTTCAAGATTTAGTATTGTGTTAATGACATTATGGGGAATGCTTGGCTATAACACTATTATTTTCTTAGCGGCACTAACAAGTGTTCCGAGAGATTTATACGAAGCCGCTGAAGTAGATGGGGCCAATTGGTTTAAAAAATGGTATTACATTACGATACCTTACCTAAAACCTATCATTCTTTTCATGGTCATTATGAGTACAATAGGTGCGATGAAAAGGTTTACGGAAGTATGGTTGATTGGTGGTACGGGAGGAAACCCTGCCGGCTCTTTAATGACAGTCGTTTTATATATTTATCGTAACGCCTTCTCAGCTAGTCAAATGGGAATTGCAACAGCCGCATCCTATATCTTGTTTATGTTTATTCTTATTTTGACTGTCATCATGTTGTATTTGAATCGGAAGAATAATTTTGAATAGAGAGGGGTGGAGGTTTTGAGTAATCCAGTCGGTATGCCCAATGTACATGTTGGAGATCAAAACTTTAAATACAACTCAAAGAAAAGGACGAAACTAGTAAGTAATATAATCATTTCAAGTATTCTTCTAATAGGGTCCGTTATAATGATTATCCCATTTGTCTGGATGCTATTGACCAGCTTTGATTGGGGAGCTAGATTAAGTATTCCCTACCCACCCAGATTTTGGCCAAAGGAATTTTCATTTAAAACGTACCAACTTGCATTTACAAATATGCCAATGATCAAATATATGATTAACTCTTTGATCATTTCAATTGGAGTTATTTTTGTTAGTTTAATGTCAGCGCTTTTATCGGGTTATGCCATCTCCAAGCTAAAATTTAAAGGATCGATGGTGGTGCTTGTATTAGCGTTAAGTACGATGATGATTCCTTTCGAAATGACAATGATTCCTCAATATTTACTTTTTGCAAAAATTCACTTATTAGATACGTATTGGGCTTTTTTTTTACCGGCTCTTAACTATGCATTCGGTACTTTTTTAGCAAAGGCGTTCATTGATCAAACTCCTTCTAGTTTACGAGAAGCGGCGATTATAGATGGGGCGGGAGAATTTAAAGTATTTTTTAGTGTTTTTCTTCCATTATGTATTCCGATTGTAGCTACCATGGCGATCCTGCAATTTTTAGCTGTATGGAATGATTTACTATGGCCATTACTTGCCTTAAAAACACCGGATAAATATACTATTCAGCTTGGTTTAGCTATGTTCCGTGTTAATAAAACAGCGCCATTGCCGTCCATCATCATGGCAGCAACAACCGTTAGTTTAATTCCTGTTGTGACATTATATTTATTTCTTCAACGCTATATCGTAGAAAGCATCGCGTTGTCTGGTGTGAAGCAATAAATGAAATGATGTAATTCGTTTAGCCAAAAAGTATATTAAAATGGGAGGTCTTCTAAATGAAGAAAATCTTTTCAATATTAATCACTACACTGTTAGTTGCTGCTTTAGCCGCCTGTTCTTCCTCGACTAAGGGAGGAAAGGATACAAGCAATATTGAAGTAGTTTCTGATATGGAAGGAACAGTCCGCGTATCAGTGGCTGGATGGCCGCTTGAAGATGGAATTGATCCTATTACCGGGAAAGAAACAATCGGTTTTGAAGAATATTTAAAAAATGAATTTGAACCAAGATACCCTAATATCGAATTGGAAATATACCAAGTCCCTTGGGATAATGCCCAAGCCAAACAAACAGCTATGTTACAATCGAAAGATGTGGACCTTATTTATTCAGGAGGAGCCTTTGGAGCCCAATGGATGGAGCAAGGTTTACTTAGAGGGATTGAAGATTTAATTGAAGATGATTCCGAATTTGATGAAAGTATCTACCTTGCAGGAATATGGGAAAATTCCTATAGTACGGTTAGTTATGATGGAGAGCGATTTGGTCTTCCATCTGTATTAGGAAAACGCGTTACTGTATATGATAAACAACTTTTTGAAGAGTGGGGAGTGGAACCATTATCGGAAAATCCATCTCCAGAGGAAATATTGGAGAAAGCACAACAAATGACAGGGGAGAATCCAGTAACCGGCGAAAAAAATTATGGGCTGTATTTTAGTGGAAAATCCCTAAATGCTTCTACCTTTGTAGCACTCACACATGCCTTTGGAGCAGAAGGTGCAACGGGATCCTTAGATGATTTGAAGAACATCGAATGGAAATTGGATACACCCGAAATGGTGAAAGTAATGGAATGGCTTGCTAAAGCTTCTCAATATCCCCCAATCGATTTTTTAAATGAAAAAGGAAATGAAAATTTCGGAACAGAAATGAATAATATAGGCATTGCCCTTGATGATGCTGGTGGCCCAATAATGGGAGAATACTTGGCAAATGATAATAAAGAAATATTAGACCGTTATGAAGCAGTATTGAATTTAGGTCCGAATGGGGAAGGATGGGTAGCGATGGACCCATTTGTTATGGCTAAAGATGCACAAGATGTAGAAGCAGCTTGGGAAGTAATGAAGTTTCTAACTGGGTATGAAACCCAAAAATGGAATTATGATAACTATTCAGCAACTCCAACCTTAGCTGATGCTGACTTTGTTCCCAAAGAAGATAAGTTTTCGCAAAAAGCGATGGAGATTGCAGACGTTTCACCTTCAGTTCTGATGGATGAAGCAAACCCATTCTTTAGTAGTGAGATTGTTCCAGCTATAAACGGATTCATCAGTAATGCAGCTAATGGAAAAACACCGGATATTGAAAAATTTCTAAGCGATTTACAAAAACGTGCAGAAAAATGGTCGGCCAATCAATAACAAAATTCGTTAAAGATTGAATCAAAACGAAAAGATGGGGCTGTCCAATAAGTCGTCAACAACGAAAAAAGAAGGAAGAATTCTCCTTCTTTTTTATGAGTAAATGCTAAGAGAATCGCCAAAAAAGGTACATTTCGTCGGGAATAGCATTAGCTGAAGGACCCCATAGCTCACGAATTTGCGAGGAGGCTAAGGCGCCCGCGGCAAGGAAGGCTTTTGGCGATTTTCGGCTTTTGGGACAGTTCCATCTCTTGTATTTGCATTCTTTGGCTGGAAAAGCCATAATTTAATATTCTGTAGTTCAGTAAATTTAAGTTATCTGTTATAATATATTCATTTATATATGATAAAAAACAGTGATAAGGATTAGTATAATTTGCTATCTTTTTTAGAGAGGAAATGGGTGGTGCGAATTTCCAAGATACAAATTAGAACCTGCCTTGGAGTTCGCCGATGTGTGCGGTTTTGGCCGTTATCCAATTGAGTGTGCATGTTTTTGTTGATCAATGTAAATAAAGGTGGTACCACCGGTCCCCGGTCCTTTTTGGATGGGGGCCTTTTTGTGGTTTCACAAAAAAATTAGAGGTGTAGAAGATGGGAAAAAAGAATAATAAGCAATTTGTAGAAAAGATTACAGCGATGGAAGAGGATTTTGCGCAATGGTATACAGATGTTGTGAAACAGGCCAATCTCATCGATTATGGGCCAGTTCGTGGAACGATGATTATTAAACCAGATGGATTTGCAATTTGGGAACGCATTCGTGATGAGTTAGACAGACAAATAAAAGCGACAGGTCATGCAAATGTCTCTTTTCCTTTATTTATTCCAGAGAGCCTGCTGCAAAAGGAAAAAGATCATGTAGAGGGATTTGCGCCTGAGGTGGCCTGGGTTACACATGGTGGTGAAAATGAATTAAGTGAACGATTGGTTGTGCGCCCAACCTCTGAGGCTCTGTTTTGTGAATATTATTCAAAAAATATTCATTCTTATCGTGATTTGCCTATGCTCTATAATCAATGGAGTAATGTAGTACGCTGGGAAAAAACGACACGTCCTTTTTTGCGGTCATTGGAATTTTTATGGCAGGAAGGACACACAGCACATGCAACATATGAGAAGGCCGCGGAAGAAACAACAAGAATGTTGAATGTTTATACAGATGTGCTTGAAAACTATCTAGCCATTCCCGTTCTCCGTGGTCGAAAAACTGAAAAGGAAAAGTTTGCTGGTGCTGATTATACACTCACGATTGAAAGTATGATGCATGATGGGAAAGCCTTGCAATCGGGTACTTCTCATCATTTTGGCTCAGGTTTTGCTAAAGCCTTTGATATCACTTATTTGGATGAAAAGGGGGAAAGCCGATTTGTCTATCAAACCTCTTGGGGAATTACTACCCGTTTGATTGGTGCACTAATCATGGTTCATGGCGATAATCGCGGTTTGGTTTTACCGCCAAAAATTGCTCCAACACAAGCGATTATTATTCCCATTGCTCAACATAAAGAAGGAGTTCTAGATCAAGCCTATGCCTTGCATGATCAATTAAAAGGTTTTGTTCGCGTAGGAATGGATGCAAGTGAAAAGTCGCCAGGCTGGAAATTTAACGAATGTGAAATGAAGGGGATTCCTGTCCGAATTGAAATGGGACCAAAAGATATTGAAAAAAATCAAGTTGTCCTTGTTCGGCGTGATACGGGAGAAAAGGAATTTGTCAATTTAGCTGATTTAGAAGCCCGTTTACCGATCTTAATGGAGGAAATTCAAGAGAACCTCTTTAATCGTGCACTTCTCCTTCGTGAGGAGAAAACATCCATTGCTACGACAATGGAGGAATTTAAACATATTCTTGAAAAAAATCCTGGTTTCATTAAAGCAATGTGGTGTGGAGATCGTGATTGTGAAGAGAGAATAAAAGAAGAAACCCAGGCTACATCAAGGTGTATCCCTTTTGAACAAGAGAAAGTGGCAGATAATTGTATATGCTGTGGGAAAGAAGCAAAAGAAATGGTCTATTGGGCGAAAGCATATTAAAGGATTTAGCAGTTTTTGCATACAGGCAGGTTTTTTGATGGCAAAAGATCACTAGGGTTGAAACTCCACAATGAAAAGATGAAGGGGGGAAATCTCTCCTTTCATCCTTTCATTAAAGATATGCTTTTCTCAAATCTCCGATTCTAATTGCGTTAGCAATGTAAGCACAAGCTCTGAATAGTTTAGGACTTGCTCAAATGCCTTTTGCGATGCTGATAGATCACCCTGTTCATATAATGAAACGGCTTGTTTGGCATAATAGTGGACGGCTTTATGAGGCTTCTCTAATTGCTTAAAGGCAGGCATGTCCTTCACTTTTGAAGATAAATCTCCATAGTACCATTGGCCAAGTCGGCATGTTTCGTGTGATGTCACTTGCTGGGAATTAAGTGTTTCTAATCCTAGCAGCATATTATAGATCTTCCATTTCCAAAGAAGGTGATCTGTTTTTGCCACCTTAATGACGTCTTTTGAATTTAAACGAATATTTGTTGAAAAAAAAGTGTTTCGATATTCTTCCATTTGTCTACTTAAATCAAAAATAACTTTAGCCGTCTGATTCGCAATGGCTTGTGAACTCTTGCTTAAATCAAAAATAATCGAGTTGCGTTGTGCAATTTCATCAACAGCTGACGTTTGTTCCTCTGACATTGCTGCGATTTGTGATGTCGCTTGATTAATTCCTTGCATGGCGAACACGATCTTGTTTAGTGCTTCATCCGCCACTTTGGCCCCCGTTACGCTTTTCTTAATCAAAGCCTCTGTATTGTTCATTTGTTTCGTTACGAGGGTTGAGACATGTTGTAATGATTGCATATGCTCCGCTATTTGTAATGTTTGTTCCTTTGTATGCTCTGCTAGCTTCCTTACTTCATTCGCTACTACAGCAAATCCTTTTCCATTTTCTCCTGCCCGTGCAGCCTCGATACTTGCATTTAAGGCGAGCAAGTTGGTTTGATCTGTGATTTGCTTGATCACTTCAACAATTTCATGCGTTTTCTCAATCTCGTGGTTAAGCTGATCGACTTGATGTACCACCTGATTATAGACTTGCCCCACTTGTTCAATATCTACCATTGTTTCATGAACATTTTGTTTGCCTTGTTCCGCAAATTGAACGGCTTCATCTGTTCCTTCAGCCACCTTGGTTGAATGATTGGCGACTTCTAGAATAGAAGCACTGATTTCTTCTGTTGCACTTGAAACACTATAGCTTTCCTCATTCATATTATCCATCTCTGCGATTAATTGTTTTGAAGTATCTAGCTGCGTGGTGTAGTTTAATGTATCGGAAATGCCAAACAAAAAGGCTTTAAACGTTTCTTCCATATAAACTTCAACGATGAGTTGCTGATCAAATGCTGCTAATTTTTGAATGGAAAGGACAGTATTGATCATCTGATTTGGCTGACTGTACAATTTTTCCATCAGAATAGAAGTCATAATTTGTATCAACAGATGGTGGGCGGAAATAAAATGCTCAGCAGTCAAATGAATGCGACTATGTACTTGACCAATTACAATTCTTGTCTCGATATATTCTTTATTTACCTCTGCATCCAAAAATTGATCTAAATATTTCTCCATCGTTTTTCTTAAACGCTCAACGGTTGAATGTTGGACAATGATGCCTTGTAAATGATCAACAGACGTAATCCGGTCGTAAAATTGATTAACTATTTCATTTTTATAGGGTGAAAGAATGGGAGACGCCTCACGAATAGCGACTAAATTTTCTTGTTTGATATTCATAAAAGTCAGTCGCTCCTTTATTCGCTTCCCTACACCGGCAATATCAGTTTGATCAGAATGATTGAGATATTCTTCCCATGTTTTTGTTTTTTTTGTGAAAAGCTTCATTGTTTGCTCTTCCTCCACTATGTGCATTTTTTAATTTAGAGCTTCAAGTTTGAGCTTTCAAAAAACAATAGGTACTACTAGCAGATCTCAATCTTTTTCCTTACTAAGTATAGATATCGCAGGAGATCCCGCCTCTACTTCAGCCCGTAAAATTAGCTCCTATCATGAACGGATGAGTAAATCTATTTTTTTATGAAAGCTCGTTTTTGCAGAAATAAGTCATTATGAAAAGGCTTCTCTTATTTTCAATTTTAAAAAATATCCATATAGGAAAAAATACCGACGTTAGATTGAATAGGTCGGTGTACTACTGGCTTCCATTAGGATATTGCAGTCAATAATATTTAATTATAGGTCTTGTTAATTATATACTTTTAACCTATGGGTGTCTAGGACAATAGGGAGATGCCTGGCACCTCCCTATTCCTGTCTGTTTATGCCAAATGGTTTATTCGGCGAAACATGACATGTTCAGGGTTGTACCAGGCACTCCTTTTTATTCGAATTCACGTGGATGGCGTTTTTTTAGTTCTGGAATGGCATGTCCTCTTCCGGTTGCTTCTAATCTCTTTACGTAATGTTTCAGATTGCCTTTTGCATGAAGGGGTCCGCCTTCCTTCATGACTGTCCATAGTGGGTCAACATCATGATCCATTGTACTCATCATGTCATCATGCCATTCGTTTAGATAGTAAACAGCTTCTCGACAAAGATCAGGATTTTCAGATGCTATATCATGCTGTTCGAAGGGATCTTCTTTCAGATTGTATAGCATTTCTTTAGGGAATAGATGATACCCGTCATGATAGGAGCGAATGTATAACCAGTCTCCGAATCTAACAGACCTTTGACATACATGGGCACATTGCGACACTACTAAATAATCGCGACCAGTTGATTCTCCTTTTTTTAGAGCAGCAGCATAGCTTTGTCCATCCCATCTTTCGGCAGGCTCTACATCAATTAATTCCGCAATCGTTGGCGGAAGATCAAGATGGTAATGGAAATCATTATCCACATGCCCCGATTTTAGACCAGGCCAACGAATGATCATAGGAATATGGCATGTTCCTTGATCAGCTGTTCCATGTTCTCCATAGATGCCCAATTCTCCCATATTTTCGCCATGATCCGCTGTGATGATTATGATCACTTCTTCCATAACGCCTTGTTTCTCTAATTGTTCAAAAATCATCCCAATATGATCATCGAGATACTTTACTCCGCAATCATAACCATCAATCATTTTTCGCATATCATCCATATTTTTAATTTCACCAGGATAACGAGGATATTCTGGATCTGTGGTATTGTTAAACATATTGATTTCATGAACACTATGAGGCCCAATTTTCTCCTTTTGCTTTTCTAAAACTTCATCGGTAATCCAGGTAGGAAGAGGCTCATCCTTGAACGGATTTCCAAATGATTCAGGTGCCCTATATGGAGTGTGAGGATCCCAATAATTAACGTATAAAAACCAGTCTTCATTTTCTCCATTTCGCTCCAACCAATCCAATACAACAGGTGTCACTTCTTCAGCTGATTCCATTCCACCTTTTCCCGTGTTATACATCTCATTAAAGCCAGCATAGAAAGTATAGGAAGAATGTCTTTCCGCAAAGGGGCTAATTAACGATGTTTTCATCCCTTTGCGTCGAAACACATTAGGGAAATTTTCGAAAGAGAGTTTATCACGAAATCCGCGTTCCTCTCCATCATGACGCACATCTGCAGCTGCACCCCCATGGTTTACGACACCATTATGAATTCCAAAACGGCCAGTCATCAAAGCGGTTCGTGAAGGAAAACAAGGAGCATCAGATGTATAATAATTGGTAAATCGAACTCCTTCAGCTGCAATCTTATCAATGTTTGGTGAAGTATGACGGTGATAGCCATAACAACCTAAATGTGCTGGATTAGTAGAATCTAAATCTAATAATAATACTTTCATGAAAGACTCTCCTTACTATTTAATATTAAAAAAAGCTACATACCGCTTGTAAAAGAAGGCGATTACACTTCGCCTCTTTCTATGTATTATAGGATGATCAACGGAGGGGGGTCCATGTATAATTCTCTGATTTATAGTAGAATATTGTACTGTTTACGAGGATTTTTTTTGTGAATTTATATGGGGGAGGGCCTTTGCATCAATCAAAAAAGAGTGCTAAGGCCCCATTCAATGCTCACGAGAAGCTTTTAATTTTTTATCCCGGTGCAACCGTCCGTAAGCCACTAAGAGATCTCAAAGAAGTCTAAGTGGAGGATAATGGACGCTAACACCCCGCTTTATTAATTTGCACTTTCTAAATAAGTGATCGAAACTTTCAGGTTGGCATTTTTTTCGCGAATTCGATCAAGGAGCTCTTTGTCATTAGTTGTGTCTTTGCTGCGAATGGCGTATGTGTATAAAATCATGGTTCCGAGATTAGTTGTTTCTACTTGTCTGAGTGTATGACTCAGTGTATAGTGTTGAAAAATATCAACGAGTAAGTTTTCATGATTTAAGTTTTCCGGGACGGTGACTTTTAAAATCTGCGTATCTTTGCCTTTTCCATATTGCATTTTATAAAGCAGATAAAAGATGAAACTAGCAAAGAGGGTAAGCATAATCGCTAAACCGAATTGGAAGAGACCTGCTGTCATGCCGACACAAAGGCCAAAAAAGATATAAGCGATATCCTTTGCATCTGTTACAGCACTACGGAAGCGTATCAATGAAAAGACCGCAAATAGGCCAAAGGCAACACCAGCATTTCCACTCACAACATTCATGACGACAGACACGACAACACTCATCATGATAATTGTATGAACGAATGATTGCGAATACCTTTCACCTGTAAAGGTGATTTGATAAACCTTGGTAATTAATAAACTGAGTATAAGGGCAAGTGCCATTGCAACCAAACTCATCCAAATGTTTGTTTCTGCTAAGCTTTCCAACGTGAATAAATTCTCTATAAAATCCATTGTATATTCCTCCACCTTTTTCCTTTTTCTTTATATGGCATCAACGAGAATTTTCTCCTGCTCAATACCATTTGGTAACTCTTCACCTTTTAAACATTCTAAGCTTGTACAAAACTTGGAAGCACTGCGTTGTTCACATCTTAAATCTTGCAAAATACGCGTAAGCCATAGAGGAATACTGTGGCTTACCTTTACCTCTAGGACTACTAAGTTTTGAGCAATAAAATGTTCCCCAAAGGGGCCATGTTCAATCTGTAAATCATGATTTCGACAACGTAAATTTAAATCAAACGTCACACGTAAATCGGGATCCTCGATATGATGTAAAGCATGCCGGTCATAGCTTACAACCATTTCTGGGCGGAGTTCGTATAATGTTCGATAATGATCAATTTCTCGAAAAACTTGTAAGTTTGATGTCATGTAATCTTCTAGGGACTCAGGTGTTTCTCCAGATAAATACCGATAAGCTTCTGATAAAGGCAGGACCATTCTTCGTTTATTTACTACCTTTTTATGCTTTTGTTTAATCTCAAAAAAGGCGTTTCCATCTAAATTAGTATCATCATAAATCCGTAACCGAAGCTTTTGGCGAAACCTTAATTTGTTTTTTGTCTCAAAATAAATCCTGTTATCAGGACTTTCAAAATATAATGTAGTAATCGTATACTGGCCTGCACTACCATTCCGATCTGGTCGCATAAAAGGCATCATTCGTTTCACCAATTCCTGATATTGATCGTGGGTGATCAAATATTTCTGCTCTCTCCTTCTAAAAATTTCAATGGCCATGTTGTCATCTCCTTCATGTCAATACTTGTATAGTACTCAATGAATCTTAAAATATAATTGAAGCTAGATTAGAATTGTATGAGAAAGTGCTGAGGGAAAAAATAGTCTCAATAAGAAAAGCGCAAGTCGACAAGTAAATAAGCTGCTCCAAAGAAGGGCGTTCTTTGGAGCAGCTTATTATGCAGAACATCGGCTAAGTTCCAACCCCCAACGTTCTGCCTGCACGAGTAGATCCTGTAGCAACCGTTCCTGTGAGCCTCAAGTCAATGGCGCTAGGAGCTAGACAAAGGCACCCAACATCATGCGAATGATTCACAAGCTGCGATTTTATGATTTTCAAACCGGATCAAAAATCGCCACATCGATTACTTGATGTGACGATTTTTGATCCGGTCCGTAAGGCCCTGATTCACGATAATGACTAAGTAGGAGATAACGGACACTAACACCTGCTTTATGAAAAAATAGGTGATCGTTTATCCCACATTAACTGGCTGTAAAACCCCCAATTCAAAAATTCTTGAAAAAACCTAGAATTGTAAGTGGAGGATCAACAGCCAGTAAAAGCCCGATTTGTTCAGGCCTGCAGGACGTAGGTCACAAAGGCGTTGCGATGTACAGGACGTACTAGTGCGGGCGAAACGACAGGATGTCGTGCTTTAAGCCTGCCGGCAGGATGTTGCGAATTTAGGCCAACAGGACGTTGGTCAGAACAGCGTTGCGCCAGGACGGCGCGAATTTAGCTGTTCATCCACTTGATCCTTACTAATCAGGGAGGGATGAAGGAAAACCCCCACTGATTGAAGTTTCACTTTATGGTTTGTCTTTTTCAATGATTGTTTGATTATACTTTTTCAATAAATGGCCAAAAGTTAGTTTGTCCTCTTCAGACCAATCCGATAACACCTCAGATAGTCGATCATATCTTCTTTCTTTATTATCATCTAATTCCTTAATGCCTAGATTGGTAATCCTATAAAAGTAGGAGCGTCCATCTTTAGGGTTTGGCATTTTCTCGATATATTCTTTTTGTTCAAGGGCTGCTGCCTGTCTGCTAATGGTGGAAATATCTAATTTTAGCTGTTCTGATAAAGACTTCACTCCAGCCGGACCAGCGACAGATAATTGCCTTAATAAGACATAGGCAGAGCGCTCAAGCATGTCATTGCGTTTTTCGGTTATGACAATGCGGCGAATAAATAAACTGACTTCTTCTTCTATTATTTTGATCGCATCTTTATCCATTTATGACACCTCACTATTATCCTAGCGACAAACTCAAGCTTGTGCAAGTTCCGAAATTTTTTAGACAAATATTTAGTTGTATGGTACAATCAACTATATTGTTTTTTAATTTATCAATGATGGGAGGAATGAGAAATGAAAGCTCAAGATGTTATGATACACGATGTTTATCATGTGACAGAAACGGATTCTATTCGTACAGTGATTCAACAATTTATTACCCATGGAATTAGTGGGTTACCTGTAGTAAATGATCAGAAAGAATTAATTGCCTATATAAGTGATGGCGACATTATGCGATATATTGGAAAACATAAGGACATTGTCGTTGATTCCTTATATTTCGTGAATGTCGTGGAAGGCGACAAAGAAGGATTTTTGGAAAAAGTGGAACAGGTACTGGATTTACCGGTTCTCAATATTGCGAAGAAAAAGGTAATCAAAGTAGCATGGGATGAAGAGGTCGAAAATATAGCCACTATTCTAGGGAAAAGAAAAATAAAAAAGCTACCCGTTGAAAAAGATGGGAAATTGATTGGGATCGTCAGCCGTGGGGATGTGATTCGCCATACATTTAAAAATTTTCTCTGATTTGATCACCGTACTTGGGGTGATGTGCAAAAATTTGAGCACATACAAGCGGAATGAAAATTTTAAAATGTGCACGATCATAAGAGGATTCATTAGTGGTCTTAAAGATATCTGAATGATCTTAGAGTATTAAAAAAATAGAATGGAGAAGATGTATGTCACAAGATGTTACAACTGCTGCGAAAGTAGTGAATCAGTCGATACAGGAAGAGGGAAGTATTTTGAAGCAGCCGAAAGCAGTATGGGCTGTCTTTTTTGCGAGTATTATTGCTTTTATGGGATTAGGTTTGGTTGATCCAATATTACCGGCCATCGCAAACCAATTGGATGCATCCCAAAGTGAGACAACGTTGCTTTTTACAAGCTATAATGCGGTCATGGCGGTTGCTATGCTTGTAACAGGTACTATATCTTCAAAGCTAGGGATGAAAGGCACACTACTTAGTGGGATTGTCATCATTGCTTTATTTGCTGGATTATGTGGAGTATCGAACGATATTTGGTCACTTGTAGCCTTAAGAGGTGGCTGGGGACTTGGGAATGCCTTATTTGTCGCTACAGCATTAACGGCGATTGTCACATTGGCAACAGGTGGAAATGCAAAAGCAATTATATTATATGAAGCTGCAATTGGATTAGGAATTTCTGTTGGTCCATTACTAGGAGGATGGCTAGGGGCGATGTCATGGAGAGGTCCCTTTCTTGGGGTAGCTGTTTTAATGGTCATCGCTTTTATAGGATTATCGATTTTAATGCCTAAAGCAAGTGGGACAACGAAGGGTGCTAAACCAAAGACTTCTATATTGGATCCATTTCGGGCATTGAAACATCGTTCTTTATTAGTCTTTGGGATTACAGCAGCCCTATATAACTTTGGCTTTTTTACCTTACTAGCGTATGCCCCATTTGTATTAGGCTTAGATGAACATGGATTAGGTTTTGTCTTTTTAGGTTGGGGGCTACTACTAGCTATTACATCAGTCTTTATGGCACCAAAAATCCAGCAATGGTTTGGCACAGTTAAATCCATGTGTTTGATGCTAGGCTTATTTGGAATCGTCCTTCTAGCCATGGGACTTTGGACTTCCCAGCAGTGGCTAGTAATCTCAGCCGTTGTAATCTCAGGCGCACTACTAGGAAATAACAATACACTAATTACAACAGCAGTCATGAACGCCACAACAGTTGAACGCTCCACAGCCTCTGCCGCCTACAGCTTTCTTCGATTCATCGGAGCAGCGATCGCTCCATTCTTGGCAGGAAAACTATCGGAAATCTTTAACCCTAGCACCCCCTTCATCGTCGGCGCCATCTTCGTCTTCATCTCAGTATTAGTCGTATGGGCCAACCACATCCATGTAAAACATGTTGATGACGTAGAAACAGGACACTAATTCGGGGACAGTCCCCCGCTCTGTTAAAATGTTAAAGTTTTTATGAAGGGGACAACAATAAAGAAAGTTGAAAAACCGAAGTCAGACTGTGATCTGACTTCGGTTTTTCTTATCAAGCTAATTTCCTTGTTGTAGTGGAATCTGAGATGACTTTGCTTTTCCCAGCATTTACTCCGGTAATAAAGATGACCATTGCTAGCAAAAATAGCAAAAGTAGCGGGATTTTCCAACTATGAAATAAATCATGTAAACCACCAAATAACATCGGGCCAACAGCGGCCAAGAGATAGCCGAAAGACTGCGCCATTCCCGACATTTCGGCAGCTTCTTGTCCACTCGAAGTACGTAAGCTGAAAAACATCATCGCCAGGCTAAAGGCGCTTCCGGCTGCAATCCCGATCAGGATAACCGATAGGGGGATGAGCAGCTTGCTACCCAGGAATAAACCGACAATGCCAGCCATAAAGAAAAACGCAGTGATTCCGGATATGACTTTTTGGTCTTTCATTTTTTCCGCTACGACCGGAATAATAAAGGTAACAGGAATAAGCGCGAATTGCATAAGGAAGAGCATCCAACCAGACGCACTTGAACTGTATCCATGTGTTTGAAGGATTTCAGGCAACCATGTAATAAATGTATAAAAAATCAATGACTGTAATCCCATAAAGATGGTAATATGCCAGGCTAATGGAGAGTGCCAAATGCTTTTGCCTTTTTGTCCAGAGGCCTTGACAACTTTTACGGATTCACTAGGTTTTCGAAGTTGTGGAATCCAGAAGAGTAGGGCAATGATCGCAAGGATTGTCCAAAAAGCCAGCGATCCTTTCCAACCCACTCCTTTTATGGAAGCGATCGGTACACTTAAACCTGAACCGAAGGCACCAAATAAATTCATGAAAACTGCATATATACCAGTGACAAAGCCAATTTTTAATGGAAAATTCATTTTAATCAAACCGGGCAAAAGGACGTTCCCCATTGAAATCGCCATACCAATCATAATCGTACCTATAAAGAGAAAACTCGTTCCGAAAAATGATCGCACTATTAATCCAATCATTAAAAGTAGTAAGGAGAAAAAAATTGTTTTTTCCATACCGAATCGATTGGCGAGTTTAGGTGCGAAAGGAGAAAGAAGGGCGAAAGCGAGTAATGGAAGGGTGGTAATGCTCCCAGCTACAGCATGACTCAGGCTTAAATCATCACGTATAAATGAAATAAGTGCACCGACCGATGTTAAGGGAGCTCTTAAGTTTGCTCCTACTAATATGATTCCTAGTAAAAGAAACCAATGCGCTTGATGGCTTGATGTATTTTCTAATGATGTCGTGTTTTTACTCAAAAATCTTCCTCCTTAAGCTCTGATGCTAATCTTTTTTTAAAGTCAAAAATATATTCATTGACATATTTTATCGCCTCTTCGATATTCTGCTCTCGAATAGCATCTAATAATTCACTGTGAATCATTTTTTCACAGGCAAATGGTGTATCGATAATCATGAGTTTGCTAATGGATGTATATAAAGGGTCCGTCATATATTCATATAGCTCTTGAAGCAATTGATTGTGCGAGGCCTTCACCATAGCTTTGTGGAAAGCCATGTCAGCTGAGATAAAATCCTCAACCGCATCTCTTTGGGCGGTGTCCCGACATTGCTCCATATAAACCTCAAGCTGGTGAAGATCCTCATCATTTCGATGAACGGCGGCTAATTGTGCAGCCTCCCTTTCTAGAGCTAATCTTACTTCCAATGTTTCAATTAGATTAGAATTTTCAAGATGACGTTCCATGGCAGCGCCCAGTGAACTTGAAGAGCGGACAAGTGTTCCACTTCCTTGCTTTGTCTCCAGTAAGCCTGCATGAACTAACGCACGAATCGCCTCTCTCAAAGTATTACGACTAACCGCAAACTCCTCCATAAGCTCCATCTCTGGCGGCAACCTATCGCCAACCGCCCAATGCCCCTCCTCAATCAAACTCTCAATCTGCATCACAACCTGCTCCACTAAAGATAGCCGACTTGCTTTCCTTAACATCACAAACACCTCCCGAAAATTTGTAGGATGATTGGTATGTAGGATATATTAACATAATTGAAAATAGAAGTAAATCCGAGGACAGTCCCCCGCTGTGTTAACGTACTAAAGTTTTTAAATATAGAAGATTAGGATTTTGGAGTGTCGAGGGAGAGGAATTTTGGGATATTCAAGTGTAAAAAGGGGACTTTTAGTTTGTTTTTATAATCAAAATACCTTTTTGACAATTTGAAAAGGATGCTTGCCATGACTATAATGGGGCTAATAAAATGGGGAGGGATTACATGGCACGAAAACTGCGTGTATGGTTTCCGGGGGCAACTTATCATATTACGGCTCGTGGAAATAGACGTGATCGAATTTTTCGAGAAACTCAAGATTATCAATACTATTTAAGCCTAATTAAATCGTGTAAGAATCATATCTCCTTTAATCTTCATGCTTATTGCCTCATGCCGAATCATATTCATCTGTTATTGGAAACAAAAGATCAGCCACCTGGTCCGATTATTCATTATATTCATAGTCGCTTTGCCATTCGTTTTAACAAGCGTTATGAATTATCAGGACATCTATTCCAAGGGCGTTTTCATGCCGAATTAGTTAGAACAGATGATTACTTTCTCACTGTATGTAAATACATTCACTTAAATCCAGTTGAAGCAAACATCGTCACTAAACCAGAATATTACCCATGGAGCAGCTATGCGAAACTAGTCAGCAACAAAGAAGACCCCATTTTAGAAACGAAAAAAGCCCTAACACTAGGGGACAGTCCCTTGACACGTTAATGCATTATCGTAGTGGGGGACAGTCCCCAGAGGTCGGTTTCTGTGTGAAAATCTGCAAGTCTTCCTTGATAAGTTAGTTCAAATCGAGGAGACTCTTGTAAATCATGAGGGGTGATAAGTGATATCGGTTTATCAAATTTAATTGTATTGGATTTTAATAGGACAGTTGCAACAAATTGAGAGCAGAAGAAAGCATTTTTTCTTTTTATCGGTTTGTTTAGCGCAAGGGCGAATAATCCAATTAGATTGTATCGATAGATTTCCGCATGCGCGGCAATTCTATTAATATAGTGATTCATCTTTTCCAATTCGACATCTGAAATCGTACAACAATAAATAGAACACCGTGCTTGTTTAAAGAATTTCCCGTGTAAGTCTTCCTTCACAAATCCAGCTTTAAAGGGATTAAAGGGATGTTTCCTCCCGAAACTATATACTTCAATCAAATTGGGATCAAAGGCAATAGACGCGTGGTTATAGGGTTTTTTTGTATATAATTTAATAAGTCTTGTAAATAGGGTTCCTGTATCCGAAAGGAGAATATATACCTTTTTTTCTTCCATTGTGACTCCTCCTTGTTAACATATCTTCATCTTACTGGCTTCAGTGTTTAATCATAAGGAGCTTAAGAAATATTTTCGACTAAGCCTTGAGGTCTATTTATCAGCTGAAAAATGAAAAAATGGAAACAGGATTTAATTAGACCTTGTATCCATTTTTTTCATTAATTATCGCACCTTCTGCTTTTCTTCAGCCCTTTGACATATAGCCCAGCTGCAGATGATGATAGGTTTAACAATAAATTATCACAAGGTACTGTTCATTACAAGGTACCGATCGCAAGTATTTTGTTTCCTTTGCCAACAGTAAATTTAAAACGGATTATTTTTCAAGTTTATATACGAAATAATACATAGTCAAAGGCCACCAAAGTACACAAAAGATCGGATAGACTGCCCAAATTGTGCCTGGAGAAGAAATGACATTTACACAGATAAAAAATAGGCTGATCAATAGGCTAGCATGGATGGAATATTGAAAATAGGTTCCCCTTTTAACATGATACAATGATAATGGCCACCAAAGTACAACAAAGGCTGGATAGATGACCCATAAATATTGGGGTAAGAATATCATATTTAAAATAAAATAATATATGATAATACTTATGCTGCCAATGAGAGCTGTTGACATTGCTGCGGCTTTATCACCTAAAAATACAAGGATTGGCCACCATAGAATGGGGTAGACCGCGAATAGAAACCATGGATAGTCAGGTGTATTTAGGTGATTTGTGAGAATTAGAAACAATATAATCAGAAGACTATAGAAGAGAGCAAGTTGTTTATGCTTTCCTTTTCGAATAAAATAGTAGCCCATTATCCATAGAATCAATGCGAAAGCGGGATAAATGACCCAAGGATAACCTGGTCCGGTAATGAGATTGACGATGATTAAAAAAACGACGGTCATCAGACTGCCTACTACGACGAAACCAATATCATAATTTTTCAAAATGTAACCCTCCTTATTTATTCCGAAGCCAGATAAAATACATCGTTAACGGCCACCAAAGTATGACGAAGGTAGGGTACACGAACCAAATTGTATGGGGGGTATAGTAAAGGTTGATAAAAAGTACTAGTGCGATAACCAACGAACTTCCCCATAGAGAATAACCTAAGTTTAATTTTCTCATCTTTTTCTTTTGCGGCTGTGTCTCACCTGTACCTAATTCGTGTTTTAAATCTTCAATATCTCCAAAGTCCACAATGGCTTTATTAATTGCGTCTTCTTCTGCTTTGCCTTGTTCCATTAAATCCCATACTTTTTCTTCAAGATTTTGTAATACCTCTTGCATCAAAGCTTCTTTTTGTTCACTACTTGGAATATCTTTAAATAAGCTATGCACATGGTTCTTCAATACTTTCATTTTAACCCCTCCATAAATAGATCAATGATTTCCTTCGTGGTTTCCCATTCTTCTGCTGACTCTTTCAAAAATGCCTTACCTAAGGTTGTGATTTTATAATATTTTCTTTTTCCCCCAAAGGAAACACTGCCAAAATAAGACTCGATTAAATCCTTTTTTTCCAAACGTTGAAATACAGCATATAAAGTGGCTTCTTTAATTTGAAAACGATTATTCGTACGTTGGCTAATTTCCTTCGATATTTCATAACCATATCGATCCTCTTCCAAAATCAAGCGCAAAATAATCGAATCTAGATGCCCGCGGATAATATCACTTCTGATCATATTGACACTTCCTTGTTTCATCACTATTCTATCTGATGGAGTAATAATACCGCATATTGCTCTACCTGTCAAAGTAATTTTTGAAAAAAGGGGCCAGTCCCCCAGCGCTTTAAAGCGCTGGGGGACTGGCCCCAAAAAAGTTAGGCGAGTTGTTGTTCGGCGAATACCCGGTATAATGGGTGGGCGCGGGTGAGTTCGTGGTGGGAGCCGCTGCCGGTTATTTTTCCGTTTTCGATGAAGATGATTTTGTCGGCGTCGACGATGGTGGATAGTCGATGGGCGATGACAAAGGTTGTTCGTCCTTGCATGAGCCGAGTTAAGGCTTGTTGGACGATGCTTTCTGATTGACTATCTAAGCTTGCTGTTGCTTCATCCATCATCAAAATTTTAGGATCTCTTAAAAATGCCCGTGCAATGGCAATTCGTTGTCTTTGACCACCAGATAGTTTGACTCCGCGTTCACCAACCTCCGTGTCCAGACCATTTGGAAAGGCGTGGATAAACTGATCGGCATAAGCCATCTTAGCCACTTCCCATAATCGTTCATCTGGAATTTCCTCTGCATTCTCTAAACCATAACAAAGATTTTCTCGGATCGTTCCTGCCATCATGGCACTTTCTTGTGAAACATATCCAATTTGATCACGCCAAGATGCTATAGACAATTTATAAATAGAGGTGTCACCAATATAGATATCCCCAGAAGTAGGCTGATAAAATCGTTCCATCAGACCAAACATCGTCGTTTTTCCTCCACCGCTTGGACCAGCAAAAGCAATCATTTCTCCTGGCTTTGCTTCAAACGAGATGTTTTCTAAGACAGGTTCATCCTCACTGTAGGCAAAAGAAATGTTTTGCACAGAAATTGGCTTTGCTGCAATATCCATGTCAATTCCTTCTTGTCCCTCTTCCAAAGGCAATTCTAAAATACCGATAATTCTTTCGGTTGCTCCTTTTGCCTTTTGCAATTGAGTGAAGAATGTAGCAAAAGAAGTAATTGGCATAATAATTTGGAAAAGATAGAGGAGAAAGGCAACAAGTGATCCTGTCGACATCGCTCCACTCGCTACACGCATTCCTCCATATCCGATAATCATAACGATCACCACCATGACCACTAAATACATAATCGGAGCAATAAGGGCAAAAATCCGCGCTTCTTTTAAACCATAGCCTAGTAGTTTTTCGATGCCAAATAAACCTTTTTTCTCTTCGCTTTGTTCAGCATTAGAGGCTTTCATTAAGCGGATTTCGCCAAGAGTTTGTTGAACATGTCCTGTGAAAACAGCAGTTTCATCCTGTAATCCCCGGGATATTTTCGCCATTTGCCTGCCTAGTGGCAGCATAATTGCTATCGTTAAGGGGACAGAGAGCAGCATAATCAATGTCATCTTCCAGTCCATCACTAGTAAAATGGTAATTGCACCGATAATGGAAATAATCCCTGTAACAAATTGCGGGAAATGTTGAGAGATTAAATCTTTCACAATACTCGTATCATTGACGACTCGGCTAACCGTTTCACCGCTTGAATTTTTGTCAAAATAGCTGACAGGGAGGCGAATCAGTTTGAGCCACATGGAATCTCGCAGTTTTGCGACAATCTTTTGCCCAACGGCTGTTAAAAGATACATCGAAACGCCATTAATCGCAGCCTGAATGATAAACGCAAGCACAATTGCAATGATAAGAGGGACACTCAAAGAAGAAACTGAAAAGCCGTCAACCAGATTTTTGGTCAGTAGCGGAACGACTAATCCAGCTAAGGTTGTAATCATACTTGTAATAAGTCCCATCGTTAAAGCTAGCTTTGGGATATTAGTGGATAATAGTAATGAGATAAACGGTTTTAAACTGTTTTGTTGATTGTTTTTCATGATGTAACTCCTTTTCTGCATAATAGCTGGATTAGGGAATGCTTAGTGAATTTCTTCACGTTTGTCTGTCTTCTGTTCCAGAGTGAACAGGAGGGAACGTAAGCACAATGGTTGTACCTTCGTGTAGCTTACTCCTTACATGAATATCGCCATTATGCAAATCAATAATTTTTTTTACGATCGAAAGACCTAAGCCACTGCCGCCTGTTTGGCGAGAGCGAGCCTTATCGGCTTTATAAAATCGTTCAAATAAATGAAGTTGATCATTCTCTGCAATGCCAATCCCCGTATCGGAAATTTCTACTATAATCTTTTCTTTTTGGAGAGAGGCACTCATGCAAATCGTTCCACCCGTTGGTGTAAATTTGATCGCATTATGAAGCAGATTCATCCACACTTGATTAAGCAAATCTTCATTTGCAGTTATCCATAAATTTTTTGAAGAAAATTCCATTTCAATTTGTTTATCCAACCATTGAGGTTCACAAGATAAAATTGCTTGCTGGATTTGTTTATCCAATCGATACTCTGCCGGTTCGAGGGAATGGTGAGCCGATTCTAAGTATGTTAATTTTAATAAATTATCACTAAGTTTGGATAAACGTTCACTTTCCGTTTCGATAATGGACAGATAATGCAATCTATCTTTTGGAGATAGGTGTTCGCTTTTTAAGGCTCGGGCAAATCCGCTAATAGAAGTAAGCGGAGATTGGATTTCATGAGAAACGTTTGAAACAAATTCTTGGCGCATCCTTTCCGTTTGTGCTAACTCTTTAGACATATAATGAATATTGTCGACGATTTCTACAAAGGGATTATGGCCCTCAAACTTAGGCAAGCTGACATTAAAATTACCCTGAGCAATTTGCTTGATGGCATAGATAATGGATTGATAAAACTCGGCCTGTTTTTGTCTTTGATGAGTAAAAAGGCGCGTCAATAAAAACATTCCACAACCAAATAGGAAAAAACCTAACAGGGAATTGATTATCTGTACCCAATAAGGGTGGAATTGGATGGAATAGAAGGTATAGAACCAATTTGTTGAAAAATATGCTGCAGACCAACAAATGGATAGAGAGAGAACAACAATGAAAAAGCCAAGCGATATTTTAAGGCGAGTTTTCATCATATGGGAGACTCCAATCGATAGCCTAAACCACGGATGGTCTTGATAACAAAATCCTTTTGTTCATCGGGAAATCTTTTTCTCAATCGTTTAATATGGACATCCACTGTCCGTTCATCTCCTTCATAATCATAGCCCCAAATATTTTCAATTAATTGTTCCCGTGTAAAAGTTTTCCCAGGATAACTTCCCAAAAGAAAAAGTAATTCAAACTCCTTTCTTGGCAAGTCAACTGAATGACTTTGATAATGAGCTTCAAGCGTTTTGTAGTTTAAAATGAGTTCCCCAATTTGTATTTGTTGAGAAATAGAAATTTGATATCGTTTCAACAATGCCTTTACTCTTGCTACAAGTTCCAATGGTTCGAATGGTTTTACTAAATAATCGTCTGTCCCCATATCGAAACCTTTTAGCTTATCTGTTGTTTCTCTCTTTGCGGTCAACATTAAGAGTGGGAAATCATAAAAATCTCTAAGCTCACGACACAACTCCCAGCCATCCATATTAGGCATCATAATATCTAAAATGACCAAATCTACCTGGATAGATTCCAACATGGTAAGAGCTTCTAACCCATCGGAAGCTTCATATACCTGGAACCCTTCATCACGTAAAAGCAAGGAAATCAACTCACGAATATATGCATCATCATCAACCATTAAAATTTTCGTCACAATCGATCATTCCTTTTTTATTTTAATTCTATCCCATTTAATGACTACCCCTATTTTTGCTACAACAAGATCATAATATAACAATATGAACTATATATGAACTCAAAAAAGGGGCCAGTCCCCCAGCGCTTTAAAGCGCTGGGGGACTGGCCCCTTTTCTGACCCCTTTTTTATTATGGTTTGTTGATGCTTCCCATAAACAAGATTGTGTCCGTTGGATGGTCTGTGATGATGATGATGAATGGGCGATTGATTTCCATGATGAAGGGAGGGTCAATTGGAGCGGATGTCGTTTCTATTTCAGTAGAGGTGGCAGCCGCTGCTTCAGTTCCTGTTTCATTTACGTCAATGAATGTTTTTTGTTTCACTTCGCTAATCCACAAAGGGTCTTCTTCTTGGATCATCTTTGAAAAATTCGCCTTATTTTCGTCAAAGGCGGTCTTCATCCCTAGCTTTTCCAGACTCTCATTAAGAGTAGCTTCATATTCAAGTTGAAATTTTGGCAGCATGACTGTTCCTTCCTGGGATGTTAATTCTTGCTGCCAGTCTTGCCAGCTTTCATTGGCTATTAATGAGCGAACTTCTTCCAAACTTGAGTTTTCTTTTGGTAAAATTACATTCATACTCATATCCTCATCATCCCCATAAGGAAGAGTCACGGCTTGAATATATTCATTTTCCATATAGGCTAGCTCTTCATTGAGTGTCATAATTGGCACTTCTTTTGAGGATCCATCTTCTAAATGAAAGGGCCGATCTTCGGTCAACTCCTGGTTAAATTCATAGGTCCAATTTCCATTAAAATAAATGGCATTGATAAGGATCGAAACCATATTGGGATCTAATGGGGAATCGACGATATCCTCTATTTTCCCATTGGTCGCCTTTTTCACCCAGTCATTGATTGTATCTGACGCTTTGCTGTCATGTACATCGATCTCTTGGATCATCGCATTAAAATAATCCTCAGTATTGTCTTTAAAATGTTCTTGAAAATGGAAATGCTCATTCAGCCATATAGAATTTGCTACAGTTAACTCCATATCTTCTGAATGATCATGGAGCATGGACATAAGTGAGGCATTGGCTTTATTTAAATCTGTTACATTAATCCCTTCCATTTGTAATGCCTTGGCTATTTCCTCTTTTGTTTCAGCATCAGCCCCATTATAGACCATCGAAAGTGCCATCAATAAACTAGTAGGAGAAATAAAAACATTGCCATGATCATCCGGATCTACCTGAGACAATAATTGAAAACCTAATGCATTATTAGCAGAATGGATCTTTTCATAATCCTTTTTCCCATAATCAACATTACTCTCAATCGCTAAACCATCTTGATCTTCCATTGTGCCACATCCAGTCTGAAGTAAAATCAATACTCCGATGATTAGAAAAATCATAGTCCTGTTTTTCAAATGGGTCACCTTCCTTTATAGATTAGACTGTAGGAATGAAGAAAGGTTACAGCCTTTTAAAAACTTCCCAAATTAAAGTAGGGGATACTTAGTATAGTAGGAATATCCGAAGAATTTTTCAAGGCTAAAATTGCACAGATGTGCTAAAATGCTAAAGATAGAGGAGGGGATTGGTATGGCTTGGCTCTATGTGCTTCTAGCCGCCATTGTTGAAGTGTTTTGGGTGATTGGTTTAAAATACTCAAGCTCCATCATAGAGTGGATTGGTACTGGAATTGTCATTGTACTTAGTTTCTATTTTATTATTAAAGCATGTGAAAAACTACCTGCAGGTACTGTCTATGCCGTTTTTACAGGGTCAGGTGCTGCGGCTATTGTTTTGATTGATTTTCTTATTTTTGATGCTGAATTTTCGCTTGCGAAAGTTTTCTTCATAGGCTTAATTATCGTTGGCGTGATTGGAATTAAAGTCACAACACCTGATGAAGAGCCAGCAACAAAGGGAGGGGAGTAGCGTGGCTTGGATTTATTTAATCATTGCCAGCTTAGGTGAAATCTTTGGTGTGATGAGTATTAATCTATATTTGCGTCATAAATCAATTGGTTGGCTCCTCGCCATTATCGGTACATTTGGCGGTGGCTTTCTTTTTCTATCTATGGCTATGCGTGAAATCCCACTAGGAACGGCTTATGCGGTATGGACGGGATTAGGGGCAGTCGGAGCGGTTCTTATCGGGATTCTCTTTTTTAAAGAATCTGCTGGCTGGAAACGAATTTTGTTTTTGTTTTGTATTATTGCTGGGGCAGTCGGTTTAAAGGTATTGGGGGGATAAAAAGAAAACTACCCCTCAGTTATGGGGCAGTTACGATAAGATTCAGTAATCCTACTTGGTATTCTTTTTCTTTGCCGCATTTTCTAGTTTGCTTTTTGGTTCTTCTGCAAGCTCAGTATCGGCGAAGCCTTGTGGGGTTACGCTTGGAGCATTTCTCCCCTTATTTTGGGTATGAAGCTTTTTTCTTGGTACATTTTTTTCTCTTGTCATTGCTTTTCACCTCTCTTTTTATTATTACCAAGGTTAGAAAATCTATGAGATCGTCAAATCTAAATAATGAACTTCCCTTTTTATTGCTGTTATCCACCATAAATATTTATATCATTTCGCCCACAGATGCATACCCTGTAGTAGGTCATTAAGATTGACGAGAAGGGAAGCTGAAATCAATGGGGAAGTTCGGAAAAATAATAGGTGTGGCTGGAGCAGTAGCCAGTGCTACCTACCTATCCAGCAGTGAAAATCGAGAAAAAATCAAAAGCCAATTTACGAAGGTTGTCAGTAAGTTGAATTCATCCTATATAAAAGATTTAGGGAAACCTTCAGAAGTAGAGGATGCCAAAATGGTGGATGAAGGCGCAATGACGAGTGTTCAGTATTATAATGAACTTCAAGAGGAGTCTGGAGAAGAATAAAAAATGTTTGGGCACTGTTTTCAACAACGAAAAAGAAGGGAGAATCCTTCTTTTTTTTATTTATGAGTAAACGCTAAGCGATATTTTTTTGAAAGAAATGATCCAGCGAAAAGTCAGCTTACTTTATCTACTAATAGAAAAGAGTAAAGGAACCATCTCAATTTATTTCCTTTCACTCCATAAAATGATATATTAATATATATTATATATTAGGGAGTGCTACCTAGGGAGGAAACAAAATGGAAGTGGAAAAGTCAAATAAGCCAATGTATGAACAAATTTACGATGAATTATGTAAAAAAATAATAAACAAGCAATATCAGGAAGGAGATCGTGTTCCATCTGAAAAAGAATTGGCTGAATTATATGAGGTAAGTCGGATTACAAGTAAAAAAGCATTGGAACTATTAGCTAATGATGGATTAATTGTGCGATTACCTGGTAAAGGTTCGTTTGTAAGGGAAGTGGATCTAGACAAACAAGTAAAGCCCTCAAAAGCGATAAATGAGAGGTCAAAAGGATTATTAATTGGTCTTGTCATGACCGATTTTGATTATGGATTTGGTACTCATATTGTACATGGGGTGGAAGAAGCTTCAAGAGAACATGATTGTTTCCCTATTATACGTCGAACAATGGGTCTGATTGAAAATGAGATTAAGGCGATTAAGGAACTTTTGCACTTAGGAGTAGATGGATTAATCGTATTTCCTGCTCAAGGTGAATATTTTAATGAAGAAATATTAAGAGTTGCCATAGATAAGTTCCCTCTTGTTTTAATTGATCGATATTTTAAAGGAATTGCGGCAACATCGATTAGTACAGATAATGTTTCAGCTACTAAAAAAGCGATCCACTATTTATTTGAGCTTGGACATGAGAATATCGGTCTGATCACACCGCCACCCGTTGACACCACTGCCATCGAAGAAAGGATGGAGGGCTTCACCTTGGCGTATGATGAAAAGGGATTAGCAATGAACAAAGCGCTTTGGGCAACAGATCTTACAAGTACACTGCCCAATGCATTTACAAGTGAAAATATTCGAGAGGATATTGATAAAATAAAGCATTATTTACAAGAAAATCCGGAAATCACAGCATTGTTTGCAGTGGAATATAACTTGGCTTTAATTGCCAAGAAGGCCATCGAAGAACTCGGGTTAAAGGTACCGAAGGATATTTCAATTGTTAGCTTTGATAGTCCAGAATTCCCTTTGGCGGATGGTTATTTATTTACACATTTGAAACAACAGGAGAAAGTGATTGGAAGAAAGGCAGTAGAAAATATCTTGAAAATGAAGAGTCACTCAGCCGTTTCCCCAAGACAATTACTAGAGGCGGAGTTGGTGATTGGAGAATCGACTACACATATCAAAAAATAATAATGTTCAATGCCCTACATTCCTTAAAATCATCGGTCATGTAGGGCATTCATAATCGTTCCTGAGTATGATCACAAGATAATTTTTTTCTGTGTTTTCGCACTTTCTATGGCGCCAAAGACCATTTTCATGCTTTCAATATTGTCATGGCAATCCGTTTCTGCTAATCGCTCTTCCTTAAGAGCCGCAAACATTTCATCTAGGCATCCCCAATGTCCTTCTTGACCAGTCCAATCGCTATTCACTTCACCTTTTCTCATCGAGTTGATAAAAGTAGCTTCTTGTTCAGATTCAATGACTTCATATTTGGGATTGTGCTGTCCATCCCAGCATGCGGTGCCCTTACTACCTGTGACACGCCAGTCTGCCTCCCATGAGGTATTCATTCCTTCCGCACACCAGGATCCATTATAAGAAAATACTGCTCCATTACTCATTTCAAAAATACAGATAGCAGAGGCATTGCCTTTATACCAAGATCCTGGCGGGTTATACTCATGGCAATAAACTGATACAGGATCAGCCCCACTAATGAAACGAGCCTGATCAAAGGTATGAATGGCCATATCTAGAATCAGTGGATGGTCCATTAGATCGCGAAATCCACCAAAGTGGGCACCGATGAAAAAGTCCGCATGAAGAGAACCGACCGTTCCGATGGTCCCGGCGGATAGAAGATCCCGGAATGCCCGAATCTGCTGCAAATATCTACGATTTTGCATAACCGCATATTTATTTTCCGTTTGGTTAGCCACTTCTAAAACCGCTTGCGCATCCTCTAATGATTCCGCCATTGGTTTTTCTCCAAAAACGTGGCAGCCAGCTTGTAATGCAGTAGTGACGATCTTTTTATGAGCGGCAGGAATCGTGATATCAAAAACCAGATTGGCATTTGTTGCTTCTATAGCTTCAGATAAGTCAGTAAATACAGGTACTTTTAAATTCCGCTGTTCTGCCATTTTTTCCGCTGTCTCTAAATAAACATCCACAAGCCCTACGATTTCAGCATCTTCTCGTTTTATCGCATAATCTAACCATGTATTTGCCATGCTGCCACAACCAGCCACAATAATTTTAAATGAATTCACTTGAACAACTCCTTCATTTTTAGTCTTTTCATTAATGACAATTATAGAGAGGGTCTTTTATGTTCTTTGAAAAAATACACAAAAGGGGCAGGGGCTTTAAAGCCCTTCCCCTTCTAGTGTTAATTAACTATTTTTTTGTTGAAACTCCTTCATAAATTCACTTAATGCTACACAAGCTTCTCTTGGAACAGCATTATAGCTAGATGCACGACAACCACCGACAGAACGATGGCCATTTAAACCGACAAAACCAGCTTCTTTAGCTTCCGCTAAAAATTTCTTTTCTAATTCTTCATTGTTTAGGCGGAAGGTAATATTCATAAGAGAACGGCTTTCCTTTTCAGCGTGACCGTAATAAAATCCGTTACTATGATCGATCGTATTATAGATTATTTTTGCCTTTTCTTCATTTCGGTTTGCTATACTGTCAACTCCACCTTGCTCTTCAAGCCATCTCAACACTTCTCCAAGCATGTAAATTCCAAAAGTAGGAGGGGTGTGGAAGAGAGAGTTCGTTTTCGCATGGGTGTTGTATTTTAATATCGTTGGAACATTGGCGTTGGATTTTTCTAATAGATCCTTACGAATAATCACGACCGTCACACCAGCGGGACCGAGGTTTTTTTGCGCACCAGCATAAATAAGTCCAAATTGATTGACATCAATAGGTCTAGAAAGAATATCACTAGACATATCTGCAATTAAAGGGACATCTCCTGTTTCAGGAAATTCCTTCCATTGAGTACCATAGATTGTATTATTAGATGTCAAATGGATATAGGCATCTTGTTCATTGAACGTGAATTCATTTAGAGCTGGAATTGCTCGGTAATGATTTTCTTTTGAACTTGCAGCATGATAAGCTTCACCCAATAACTCGGCTTCTTTGATCGCCTTTTCAGACCATGAGCCCGTCATGATATACCCAGCTTTTTGCCCGGAACTTAAGAAATTCATTGGGATCATTGAAAATTGTAAACTAGCTCCGCCTTGTAGAAAAAGTACGTCATATTGATCTGAGATAGAAAGTAATGATTTTAAACGAGCAATTGCCTGATTATGTACCTCTTCATAAGCAACACTTCGATGGCTTAATTCCATAACGGACATCCCAGTTCCTTGGAAATCAACAAGCTCCTTTTGAGCTTTTTCCAATACAGAAAGAGGAAGAGCCGAAGGACCCGCATTAAAATTATAAGCACGTTGTCTCAATATGTATCACTCCTAAGAAATTAAACTTGATTGCATTATACACCTTTCAGAAGGGTGAGAGGGTAAAAAATGACAAAAAATATAGTTTTCAACTTTTTCACCCTATCTTTAATCACTGGTAGCTGATCATAAAATGAAGGAGGTAATGAAAAACAGCGGATATCATCTGACAAGAATAAGAAGATCCTGTCGTTTTTTTTGATCCTGCCCTCTTTCTACATGATATAATAAGGAAGTCTAGAAGAATGATTTGAAAATTGCATATTTTAAGTGGCTAAGAGGGTAAAACAGGGGGTAGAAAGTTGAAAAAAAGAATATGGATTACGCTAGCGAGTGTTATGATGATCTTACTTATAGCACTTGTTATTGCGGGGAATTATTTTTATGGTCAAGGAATCAAGCGGGGAACTGAAATTGAAATTCATAAAGAAGCAACGGCGGTTAATGCTGAAGCAAGTGAGCTGGACCAAAGTCTTTTAGCGGAAGCAAAGGCTTGGTACGATGAACAAGACCCTGAAATACTGGAACTAATCTCATATGATAATTTAAGGCTGAGGGCAAAATATATCCAAAATGAGCAGCAGACTGGAAAAGCGGCGATATTAGCTCATGGATTCCGAAATACCGGGGATGACATGGGAAAATTAGCAAAATTTTATTATCAGGAAGGTTTCGACATTTTGCTGCCAGATGCTCGGGGACACGGGGATAGTGAAGGCAAATATATTGGCTATGGCTGGCATGAAAGGCTTGACTATCTCGATTGGATTCAACTTCTAATTAATGAACATAGCGAAAAAGAGATCCTTTTACATGGGAATTCCATGGGGGCTGCAACTGTGCTAATGACAAGCGGCGAAAATTTACCCGATGAAGTCAAAGGAATTATTGCCGATAGTGGCTACAGTTCTGTGAAGGCTGAGCTCCAACATCAATTGAAAAATATTTATCATCTTCCATCTTTTCCATTGCTAAACGTAACAAGTGTGATCACAAACATAAAAGCAGGATATACCTTTGAAGAAGCTTCAGCTGTGAAACAAGTGAAAAAAAATACTCGCCCATTATTCATTATCCATGGAGATGCCGATGATCTTGTTCCAACTGCGATGGGGCACGAATTGTATGAAGCAGCGGGTGGTGAAAAGGAATTGTGGATTGTGCCAGATGCTGGTCATACTAAGGCTTTTGACAATGTGACGGAAGAATATGAAAATCGTTTAAAAAAGTTTTTGGATGCGATTCTCTAGTAAATTATTTAAGAGTCAATCCAGTTCATTGTGTTTACTTTCAATACTGAAATGTTTTAAGGAGGAGCTAGTTACTGGCTCCTTATTTTAATTTGGTTCATTTAATTTTTAATTACAGATCCATTCCTATCTGTCTAATATCCAGGTTAAGAAACTCCTAACATGTGAAGAACCTCATTCTTAATGCAGGGAAGCCCATACTAGTCTAAAGAACCTCCATAATGAAAATAGGAACCCCATTCTTTTTCTAAGAAACCCATAAGCAAGATCAGAAACCCAATCCCCATACTCCCGCCTGGACAGTCTTTTCATAATGGATCGATAAGATAAATAACGATCCTATAAAAATTGCGGAACATAAGAATGGTTAATATTTTATAATAAAAGACTGAAAAACAGCTTTAACTCCTGTTCCAGGTCAAATCTGGTGGAAAATTGTAAATCTTTTTAAGAAATCGACGAATTTCGACGACCTTTTTAAAAAAGTTGTTGTAGAATTCCTTGTATAGGTATGATTTCTAAAGAAGATAACATGAATATTGCTCTTGTGATTGTCTGAATTTCGTTCTACCTTCATCGATTCGTTAATATTGGTATTTAATATTGCAGTTTGTAAAGGATAGGAAGTTCTAGTTCAGAAACGAAGGGCGGATCAAAGTCTCTAATGGAACAGGCATATCAACTTTGAGTTTTGAATTACTAAACAATCCCATAGGAGAGTATAAAACTCGATGAACACTTGGCCATTCTTTAATCGAATAAATTGGAAAAAGATGAGACCATTTAAGAAACAAAAAGGTGAACCAAAGGTACTAGTGAAAGAGGAAAAAAGCGAAAATCATGATGAAGTTATTGGTCGTCTAGCAGCTTTTTTTGCCCATGAAATTCGAAACCCTTTGACCTCAATTATTGGTTTTACTCAATTTCTTGAGCAAGATCAGACTGTAAAGGCAGACCCGAAGATTAGTCAATATCTTTCCATTATTAAAGATGAAGCTTTGCGAATGGAGTCGTTAATTCAGGAACTTCTTATTTTATCTACAACTGATTTTCAGAAGGACCATTTATCCATCATTAATGTGAAAAGTTTGGTGGAGAAGACGATTGCAATTTTCAATATGCAGCCTCAATATAAAAAAGTTGAATTTACGGTTGATTTATTAGAAGAGCTTTATATTACTGCTAATGAATCGAGATTTGAACAATTGCTTGTTAACTTAATGAATAATGCGATTGAGGCAACTAATGGAGAATGTGTGATCCACACCCAACTGAAAAAGATAGACAAAGATGTGTATATACTTATAACCGATAATGGGACAGGTATTCCCGAAGATTCTATTGAACATTTATTTACCCCCTTTTTTACAACCAAAGAGGAGGGCACAGGTGTTGGATTGCCAATATGTAAAGCAATTGTAGAGGCATTGAATGGAGAACTGACTATACAGAATCAAACACCTAAAGGTACACAAGTCCAAATTCGGTTGCCATTAATGAAAGATACGTCTTAGTCTTAATAGAACGAAAGAAGGGGAGGCTTATGAATGGGGTTGCGAAGATTCTCATTGACTTTTTAGAGTGGATATGCTTGTTTCTTTTCCCAATCACAATTTTGGGGTATCCCTTGAAAAAGTATTGGAAAGCTATACTGTCAGTTGCAGTTATGATGAGTTTCTCTTCTTTTCTATTGCATTATACTTCCCTTACTATTATATATATTGTATTTCTACAAATTATAATTGCGTTTATATTAGCTTGCTATTTTTTGGCTGACAAAATGTTAGAGGCGTTTGTGATCACGAGTATGGGGTATGGTTTTTATATTTTCGTCCAAATGATATTTATTGAGTTTTTAGTAAGAGCGTTTAGCTGGAAGTATTTCAATTTCCTTTCCGATATTTTTAATCAAACTTTAACCCAATTCATAACTATTGGTTTTCTATTTCTTATTTGTTTTGTTGTTTGGTGTTCGCCTTATCAATTAAATGAATTCCGATCTATTCTTAAGGGACCAAAGATGAATAAAAAATACAGAATCTTAGTTTTACTAATTTCTTTATTGACCGTTTTGTTTATTTGTTTAACAGTTTATTCACTATTAATTGAGGAATCTGATTACAAAGAATTGTCGATTCTATTGATCATGGTTCTAGGATTCATTATTTTAACTTTCTATCTCTTTTTACATATTCAATTTCAGAAAAAACAAATACTCGAGGCGAAGAAGCTATTCCTAGATCAGGAACAGCAAATAATTGATCAAGTTGGCTACTTGAGAGTGGAGGAATGTCGGCATTTTCAAGCAATTGCAAAACTTGCGTCTAGACAAGCACACGAATTTATTCCAGATTATATAACCACCAACCAATTAGATAAAATGCCACCGGAGATATCTACAAACTCAGGCTTAACATCACAACTTGATGAATTACTTTTTGTTTTTCTAACAAATAAAAGAAAGCTAGGTCAGCTTTTTGGCGTATCAATTAAAGTTTCAGTATCTGGAAATATTCACCATAATGTATCCATTTCACTCCAACAAATTGTATGTATAAGCAAGTTTATGGATGATTGCATCTTTATGCTTTTTCGATCGTCAGAAGAAGCAAATAAAATTATTTATTTTCATGTTGATCTAAATGAAGAATCAATAATCTTCACCATCTCTAGTCCTTTCTATATAAAGGAGAAGGTACATGGAAATCTTAAATCTTATGATGCTATTTTACAGTTGAAGCAACTTGGCGCCTCAATTCAATCTGAATTTCAGCCAATTCATTTGTCTATTCGATCTCCGATTTTGTGAAGGAAGTGATGTAGTTGATTGAAAAATGGGCCATTTCCCTAGCGAATCAAATAAAAAAGGCAAACCCGGAGGAAACAGCACCACTTGATGTGCTTGTCTTTGGCTTCACCATTATAATTAATTTATTATTGACCGGATTTTTGATAGCGCTTGCAGGTTGGGTGTTGAATGCCTTCTATTTAATTCTACAGGTTGGAGTGTCGTTTATGATTCTTCGTATATTAACCGGTGGTGCTCATTTAAATCAATCTATAGCTTGTGCGGTGACAAGTCTAATTTTATTAATATCAATGGTCTTGTTGCCAGTAAACGACATTTATGTATATAGCTATTGGCTGCTTAGTTTACTCTTAATTCTGAAGTATGCACCTTATTATGAGGAGCATCAGTTAAAACATTCTGCCCAATGGGAGAAGAAAAAGAAGATTTTTGCCATCGTATGGCTAACTGCATCACTTGCTTTTTATTTATGGTTAGGACAATCTGGTTTTATTTTTGGTGCGTTACTCCAAGGCATATTACTAACACCGCTAGGAATAAAAACGATACATACCTTAGATCACTTCATCAACCTGCATTTTAAAGGAGGTGATAAAAATGAAAAAGCTAGCTAAACATGTTTCAAAAGCTACCCATACTGTTGCTTCAACATTTGTTGCCGCTTCCAGCCCTATGCTCCATGCACCTAAGATCCCTGCAAGCCTAAAGAAAACGAAATGACGATCAAACAAGAGAGGCCTTTCCATTTCGGATGAGCCTCTTTTGATTGGGCTAAAAACGTAGGTTTGTATCTGATATTCCCGGCCTAAATTGCCATGCTAGAAGGAGAGTACTAGAGCAGCAGCAAGCGGTGTGGCAATGATACCAGTTTTAAGTAGTTTTTGCGGTGCACGCTTTGTTAGCTTGGCACCAATATAAGAACCGGTCATGGTCCCAATAAGGACCATCAGCAATAGCTGAATATCAAGACTTTCTGCCCAATAATATCCCGCTCCCCCTGCTGCGGCGATTGGCAAGATGATGAGCATGGAGGTACCAGCAGCTAAACGCATGGGTAATCCAAGTAACAACATGAGGCCCAGTTGAATAAACGGAGTTGCTCCAATACCGAATGTGCCAGACAAGAAACCAGTTAGTAATCCAAGAGAAATGACAGCAAGAGGATATCGATAACTCTTTTTATTTAGTGGAACGGAATGGTCTGAAGCTAAGACTAAACGCAGAAAGAGAGCAATGCTGGATAAAGCAAGCATGCTTGCTGTTAACCAAATGATTACTGATTCAGGAATCGTAATGGCAATACCTGCCCCAAACCAGGCTGCCACCGCGCCGATCAACCCGATCATTACTCCACTTAGAATATCTGTATTCCTTTCACGAACATGACTAATAGCACCGGAAGCCGAGGTGAACATCATCGCCGCAAGCGCTGTGCCCATAGCGATATGAATAGGATACCCAAATCCCACTGTTAAAATGGCAATCATAAATCCTGAACCACCTGCTCCGATAAACCCAAGTAATAAACCAGTGAAAAACATAACTATAATTAATTCCACCATCACCAAAACGTCCAACTCCTCAAAAGAATGTTCAAAAAGCCCGGTAAAAATGATACTGCGGGATAAAGGAGCTTCAATAATTGACACACCTTGTGTCGAACGTCGAAGTCACTACATCCTGTGGGCAACACAGAAGTCAACACAATTATCCGACTTGCTCCCTTTTTGAACACGCACTATGACTGAAAAAACAATCTATTACTATAATAGTTTTTCTTTCTATGAAGAGCAATGATAGACTAGATAATAGGATGAAGGCGGGGGCACTTCTGAGGAAAAGATTGGGCTCAGATTCAGCAATGGTAATAATTTTTTCTTAGAAACGTCTAAATTTATGTATTTGTGGTATCCTTCATAGTAAATAGCTCCTTTCGTAATGCAGCTCTGATTTGGTTGTTCCGCTTTTCAGGATTGCCAGATTAACCTGCGAACTTACGATCAAGGAGCTATTTTCCTTCATGCTAGCTTTATTAACACAAAGACAATATGTGCTGCAAAGAGAGGGACAATAAATGCAAAAGTATTGGTGGAAAGAGGGGTATATACAGTGTAGAAGAATTTGCACATGATAAATGGGGCTGCACCCTGAATCCAACAATATTCGTGTTAAAAACCCCTTCAGGATTTCCCGTGAAATGACAATTTCCCAGGAAATTCTAGTAGGAAAAAGAAAATGCTGTAATATAAAGTCCCAAACTTTATTGAAAAAGAGAAGCTGTCCAAAGGCAATAAAATGGCCTTGGAGGCTTCTTTTTTATAGTGAAAATTAATGGTGGAGAGAAGGATGAACCGTTACTTGCTCAAATCAATTAAAATGCTTACAATAATTATACAGATAAGGGGAAATAGGGGGTGCTCTGATGCAATCTAAATCTTCTGGGAAATTTGGACAGATTGTAGGAAGAGTGATAATTTTACAAGTATTATTTATGGCTTTTACAATATTAGGTTTAGGAATATTAGGCTTTTTACCAGCTCTTCTAGCAGTCATGGCAGTGGCTAGGCAATTCTTGCGAGAAACAGCAGAACCATCGATTACAAAAATGTTTTGGCGTTTTTATAAGGAAATGTTTGCTAAAGGCAATTTATTTGGCCTCCCATTAATAGTGGGTGCCGTGTTATTACTTATTAATATCTATCATTTTCAACAAGTTGATGGAGCGTTAAGTCAACTACTTATATATGGCTCCTATTTTCTGGAGGCAATTATACTTATTCTATTTATTCAGGGGTTACCGTCTCTAGTACATATGGAAATCTCAATTATTCATTTAATAAGAGGGGCTTTTCTTATTACTTTAATTCGTCCCTTTCACACAGTAGCCGTGGCCGCGATGCTTATTGGAATAGGCTGGATTGCTTATAAAATTTCTCTTATTCTAGCCGTACTTCTCATTGCCCCGGTAGCCTATCTATGGATGAGGATCGCATTGAATGCCTTTCTTGGTTTTGTAACAGAGAAGGAAGGGTAGGAAAAACGGAAGCTTAGTATGGAGGCTTCCGCACTTATTTTTTTGAATTTTCAGTATTGTACTTGTGGATATCGATTTTTTTAACTCCTTTAATCAATGAGGATCATTGTGATCCTCATTGATTAAGGGCTTTTTTATAAACAGCCTTACTTCTGGTTTAGGAAACTATAAAATTCTTGTTTTGTAGATAATTTGCTTATGTTGGGTTGGACATCGAGGGCGGTTGTTGTAAGGGCGGAATACAGGAGCAAGCTTGCGTTTCGGCCGTTCACAGACTATCTCTTCCATCTCTAACGAAAAAAGCCAATTATCCTTCAGTAGCAGGCTTCGGATTGCACATAAAAAATCGCTCCTTTGGATGTTGTTGTGGTAAATCCATTCTACTAAAGGAAGCGATTTTTTCTATTTATTCGGTTGGGAAAGCTCATCGATTTCCGTTCGTCTGCCTAGCCGTTGCTTGGAGTGCAGGGGCCGACTCCTGCGGGACAAGCATGGCCTTGAGATCCCGCAAGGCGCGCAGCGACTGAGGAAGCTCAAGCCTTGCCCCGGAACGGAAGGCAACCGGGAACCGCACACCAACTTTTTCATGCCTGGAAGAAGGCTGTCACAGAAAAGCTCAGTTTTCACTGGCTTTCTGGACAGCCCCATCGGTGTTTCGACAGAACGTCGAGCCTTTAACCGACGTTCCGCAAAATAATCCTTCTTCGTTTCAGGAACATTTGCTTGGCTCATTATCATTCTCTACAGGGTTAAGAAGTGTGCCGATTTTTTCAATTGTAATCTCCATTTCATCGCCGTCTTTTAGCCATACTTGGGGTTCACGTGACATGCCAACTCCATGAGGGGTTCCTGTCGCAATAATATCTCCGGGTTTTAGAGTCATGGATTGAGAAAGGTACGATATGATAAATGGTATGTTAAAGATTAAATTTTCGGTATTGGAGTCTTGCATAACTTCTCCATTTAGTTTTAACATAATATCTAAATGGTGAGGGTCAGCGATTTCATCTTTTGTTACAATGTATGGTCCTATTGGCGCAAAGGTATCTGGTGTTTTCCCTCTGAGCCATTGTCCATCCCCTAGTTGGATATCTCTGGCACTTATATCATTTAAAATTGTGTAGCCAAAAACATAGTCCATGGCATCTTCTTCTTTTACCTTTTTTGCTGTTTTTCCTATGATCACAGCTAATTCGGCCTCATAATCAACCTCCTGGGAATTTATAGGAAGTTGTACACTTTCGTTTGGACCGATTAGTGCATTTGTAAATTTTGAAAAAATAATCGGTGATGTTGGGATTTCCATGCCGGTTTCTTTACAATGGTCAAGATAATTTAAACCAACACAAATAATCTTTTCAGGATTATGAAGTGGGGCACAAATGGTGACCTCACTTAGTGAATAAAAGATTTTATATGAAGAATCCTCTACGTCATTTTGTAAAACATAATCGCTAATAGATTGGACCAGTCTCAAAGTCTCATTTCCTGTTTGTAGAAAATCAAGCAAATTGATTGGAAGTGCTTCTTGGTTCAAATGCTCCTTCGCCTTTACCTCAGCATAATGATGATATGCGGCATGTATATCAATAACTGTATTATCGACAATTACTCCGATAAGTTGATTTTCTGCAATTTCAAATTTTACTAGTTTCATTTGATCACCTCTCCATTTTAGGTTTGAGTTTCTTTAGTCTCATAGAATCCAAGCTGGTGAGAAATCTCTGTCGCAGTTGTCTTCGCTTTTTCTCCCCATTCAGGAAACTTAACAGCTGGTAAATCTCGAGAAAGAGCTGTAATACTAATAGAGGCCATAATATTTCCTCTTAATCCATAAACAGGTGCAGCTAGACAGCGAATCCCCTCCTCCATTTCCTCATCCTCTATGGCATAGCCATTTTGTTTTAGGAAGTTCAGTTCGTCTTTTAAATTTGCTATGTGCTGCTTTTTTTTCTTTTCCTTTACAAGGATATTTTCCAGTTCATCCTCCGAAAAAAGTGGAGCTAACGCTTTCCCGACACCAGAAGATAGAAGAGGGAGGCGTTGACCAATGGATGTAGCAAAGCGGACAAAGCCATTTCCTTCTGCTTTATCAATATAAATAGGCTGATTATCGCTTAATACAGCTAAATGAGCCGTATATGGGGTGTTTTTCACTAATTGCTCGATTAAGGGATGGGCAATTTTGACCAAATCAATTCGGTTGTAATAACTCATTCCCCATTGAAACGTTTGGTGTCCTAAACAGAAGGTACCATCGTTTTTTTTGTCAATTAGATGATGCTTCTCCAAAGTATTTAAAATCACAAAGGCTGTTGTTTTGGGAATGCCTAATTCACTATGAATTTCATGAATGGTCATTTCCCTATCGCTTAGTGCATTTAAAATCATGATGGCTCTTTCAATTGCAGGAACTGAATATTCTTTTTGCTTCGACATAGTGCTCTCCTTTCTATTTGCATAAATAAAGAATATCATTTTTATGATTTTTATTCAATATACTGAATTAAGGGGCTTACTTATCTGTTTTTTACGGATAATTTAAGATTAGAGTGTTGACAATTCAATCTATTGAATATATTATCTAAATACGGAATTTTTAATTGAATAGTCATACTTTTTGAAGGGAGAGAGAGAAATGCTTAATGTAAAAAGTCAGGAATTATATAAGAGAGCGAATGAGTTCACCCCGGGAGGTGTTCATACTTCTATCCGTAATGTTGAACCACATTTAATTTTTACAAAATCTGAGGGCGCTTACATATATGATGCAGATGACAATCGGTATATTGATTATCAATCTGCTTTTGGACCATATATATTGGGGCATAACGATCCAAAGGTAAATGGAAAGGTAATCGAAGCTCTTAACCGGACTGATCTATATGGAGTAGGAACAACTGACCTTGAAATTCAGCTTGCAGAAAAATTGAATAAACATATTCCATCTGCTGAACAATCGTTATTTTGTAATTCTGGCTCTGAAGCGACTTATCATGCGATAAGACTGTCAAGAGCGATAACAGAAAAAAGCAAAATTATTAAATTCCAAGGTTGCTACCATGGTTGGCATGACTATGTTGCTAGAAATATGTTAAGCAGCTGGGATATGATCGGAAAAAGAGATCCAGGATCTGCAGGAATGTTAGATGAGGCTATTGATCATACATTAGTTTGCCGCTTTAATGATTTGGAGGATGTGGAACAGACATTAGAAGAGAATAAAGGGGAGGTTGCCGCCATCATTGTCGAGCCTATCCCTCATAATATCGGTTGTGTGCTCCCAGAAACAGGATTCTTAGCAGGATTAAGAGAGTTAACAAATAAATATAACGCATTATTAATTTTTGATGAGGTAATTACTGGATTTCGTCATGATCTTGGTGGCTTCCAAAAAATAGCTGGTGTGACACCTGATTTGACAACATTAGGAAAAGCAATGGCCAATGGATTTCCCATTGCAGCGGTAGCAGGAAAAAAGGAATATATGGAACGGTATAATACAAAACCAGGTGGAGATGTATGGTTTGCTGGTACATATAACGGGCATGCTGTTGGTACGGCTGCGTCACTCGCAACCATTGAAGTAATGGAAAAAGAACCAGTTCATGAACATATTTTCGGGTTAGGCGATCGAATGCGAAATGGTTTAGAGGACATTCACAATAGATTGGGAATCGAAACATTTGTTGCAGGTTTCGGCTCAGTTTTTACAACTTATTTTATGAATTTTGAACCTAAGAATTATGATGATTTAAAAGAAAATAATGAGAAACTCTATGTTCAATATCGTCAGGAACTCATTAAAAGAGGTATTTTTAAAATGCCTATGAATCTAAAACGTAATCACATTAGCTATAGTCATACGCAGGAACAGATTGATGTCACGCTAGAAATTGCAGAATCAGTCTTGAAAAAACTAGTTTAAGAGGCATCGGTGATCGGAACTTTTCGACAGCACTTCCTGAAATGGTTTACAAACCTTAATGATCCCCATGCTTTGCGCTAGGACAGTATATAAAGGAGGGAGCTTATCATGAAAATTACAGATGTAAAAACGTATGTGGTTGGAAATGAGTGGAAAAATTGGGTATTTACGCAAGTTGAAACAGATGAAGGCATAACGGGGCTTGGAGAGGCTACTTTAAATGGATTTGCCAAAACAACAGAGGCCGCCATTCATGAATTAAAAAGACTGGTAATTGGGGAAGATCCCTTTGATGTCGAACAGCATACGCTTCGTTTGTTTCGGGATTATTATTCCGATGGCGGACAAATACAAGGGGCGGCCTTAGCCGGGATCGAATACGCTTGCTGGGATATCATGGGGAAAGCCTTAAATGTACCGGTCTACCAATTGATTGGGGGAAAAGCTCAAAAAAATCTACGAGCATATGCCAATGGCTGGTATCGATCTGAGAGAAGTCCCGATGGTTTTTATCACGATGCCAAACGAGTGATTGAAAAAGGTTATACGGCTTTGAAATTTGATCCGTTTGGATCAGCTTGGCGAGTCGTGGATCGAAAGGATTTCGGGTTAGCCTTAGAAATTATTGCGGCAGTAAGAGAAGCAGTCGGAGATGAAGTTGATATTTTAATAGAAGGACATAATCGCTTTAATGTATCAACAGCCCTTCAATTTGCAGAAGCAATGAAAAAATATCAACCAAGTTGGTTTGAGGCTCCAGTGCCACCGCAGAAAATTTCTTCTATGGTAGAGGTTGGAAAAAGAAGTCCAGTACCGATTGCTTGTGGTGAAGATTATTATTGCAGAGAGCAATTTGCGGAACTATTGGACCACAATGCAGTTCATATTATTCAATTGGAACCTCAATACTTGGGCATCTCACAGGCAAAGCAAGTTGCAGCTATGGTTCACGCTCATAATGGAGTAATCGCACCACATAGTGCACAGGGACCTCTTTGTTCATTAGTATGCGCTCATTTGAATACAGCAACTCCAAACTTTTATCTGCATGAAGTTTTTGACGATTTCAATAAGGATTGGACCCAGCAGATATTAACTCAGTCCATTGAAGTAGTAGATGGCTATATTCAATTTCCCGATGGACCAGGCTGGGGGACAGATTTAAATTTAGAACTGGCTAAGGAACATCCTTACCATCAAAGTCACTTTCTACCATTGTTCAGAGATGGATGGGAAAAGAGATTGCAAGTCAAGTAAATGGAAGTGTGCAAGCAGGGAAATGAAAGCCCTCTCTTTAAAAAGGATGTTCAAAAAGTCCGCTGAAAATGGACACTTTGTGTTAGAGGACCTGCGACTAAGTAGCGATATGTCCTGTGTCGAACGTCGAATTCATGACAACAAGCACAAGTCCGCCTTGAACTTTCGATGGACAGGATGTACTAGTGTTGATGTTGCTGACTTGGCCCTTTTTATCCTCTTTGAGCACGCACCTAAAGGAGTGAAACAATGAAATGAATTTAAAAGTAGGAATTGCTGGCGGGAAGAGAGGAAAGGTATTTTATCAGGAATTTTCCCGCCATGAGGGAGTAGAAGTGGTGGCAATTATGGATCCGGATCAAAAGGTGCTGGACGAATTTACGGCAGTCCCCTTCTTGTATACAGAATATGATCAATTACTAGAATGCGATCTCGATATCGTCGTGATTGCTTCGCCGATGCAATACCATGCTCAGCAAGCGATTGCCGCATTAAATAAAAATATTCATGTATTATCAGAGGTCACAGCAGCTACAACAGTAGAGGAATGTCAAGCCCTTTTAGAGGCAGCCCAAAATAGTCAGGCCCAGTATATGCTGGGAGAAAATTATTGTTATATTCCAGAAAATATCTGTATAAAAAATATGGTTGCAGCTGGATTATTCGGTGATATTTATTATGCGGAGGGCGAGTATGTACATAATGTCCGCGCATTGCATCATGATGAACAAGGTAAAGAAACCTGGAGGAAAAAAATGCAGGTAGGACGTGCGGGCATTACTTATGGAACTCATAGTCTAGGACCTGTTTTACAATGGATGGATGAGAAAATAGCAGGAATTTATTGTGTTGGCTCTGGTGCTTCAAGATATCCAGGCTACACTCATGATGATACAACCACCATGCTTTGCAAAACGGGAAGTGGAGCGATGATTCGTATTCGTTTAGATTTATTATCAAATCGTCCGCATCAAATGAATTATTATTCACTGCAAGGGACGAAAGGCTGTTACGAAGCAGCTAGATCAAAGAATCAAGAACCGCTCGTTTGGATTGAAGGGTATGCAAAACATAGTGAGGAATGGCTTCCTCTATCCGACTTTTATGATGAATATCTACCATTTAAATTGGAAGATATTCCTAATCGAAAAAATCATTGGGGTGGAGATTATTTAATGGTCACTGACTTTTTAACGGCTATCAAGGAAGATAAGCCAGTCCCGATTAATATTCATCAAGCCCTTGAGATGACATTGCCAGGAATCTTGTCTGAAGAGTCAATCATGACAGAAGGAAAAATGATCGAAATGCCTTATCTGTCTAGTAAAAATAAAAAAGAACTACATGAAAATAGATAGGAGGGTCTTCACAAAGTGCAATTAATTGATATGGACCGCCTTACGAAGAACACAGTAGATCTTGTCAATATTGAAAGTGTGACAGGCGATACAAGAGAAATAGCGAATGCTTATGCGACTTTATTAGAAGAGGCTGGCTGTTCAGTAGAAAAATATGAATTTATTCAGAATAACCCCACTTTAGTTGCGAAATTTGGTTCTTCCAACCATGGAAGAAAGCTTATCTTTAATGGACATATGGATGTGATCCCTTTAGAACATGATGCGCCCTATATAGAAAAAGGGAAAATTTATGGGCGAGGAACATGCGATATGAAAGGCTCCCTTGCTACGATTTTAGAAGTGATACGAGCAATTTCTCTATCGGATCAGGAATTAGATGGGGAAATTATCATTATCGCCAATAGTCTTCATGAAAGTCCGGGTGGTAGAGGTGAGGACCTTGAAGCGTTATTAAAGAACACGAATGTAAAGGCGGATGCTGCTGTGGTGATGGAAGGAGCAACCGAGGATTGTACCATTGCACAAATGGGATCGGCAACCTTTGACATCACCATTGCCAGAGAAGGAAAGCCAACTCATCAACTGTTCACCGATGAAACAACGCCTCATCCCATTACGGTTATGGGAAAGGTCATAGAAGAAGTGAAACGACAAAACGAAAATGTGAAAAAGCAGATATTTGCGGATGTCGGCTATGGCTCCTATTTCATAGGGAAGGCAGAGAGCGGTGAATTCTATAATCAAATGCCAAAGTATGCTTATCTTACGGGTGTTCGTCGTTATGGTCCATCACAAAGCTTTGAAGAAGTGAAGAAAGAACTAACAGAAATACTAGAGAGGATATCTGCAGAAAGTCATATTGATATTTCACTTGATATGAAAAAAGTGCGGGATGGATATGCGATCCTAAAGGATACTGAAATTCTTCAATGTCTTAAAAGAGCGATCGAAAAATACCGAGGAATCACTCCACCATTTGTGGGCAAAAAATTGGTTACAGATGCGGGTATTTTTGTTCAAGCATTAGGGGTACCAACTGTTTGTGCAGGTCCTAATCAAGAAAGGGCCCATGCAGAAATCGAATATGTCGAAATAGTTGAGTTAGAAAAAACCGCAAAAATCTATTTGGACATCATCAAACAATTTATTGGTTTTAAGGAGAATTAAATCATGCGGTTACTTGGAAAAAGTGCTTTAGTCACAGGGAGTGCTCGTGGAATTGGAAAAGGAATTGCGGAGTTGTTTTTAGAGGAGGGTGCGAATGTAATCCTGCTTGATAGAAAAGAAAGGGAATTAGAGGAAACCTATAAAGAGTTTTATGAAAAATATGGGTGTGTCGATTATTTCGTATGTGATATAGCGAATGAAATCCAAACGAAATCGGCTGCAGAGTCAGCATGGGAGCGGCATGGAAAGATTGATATTCTTGTCAATAACGCAGGGATCGCAAAACGTGAACCCTTTCTAGAAATGCCAATCTCTAATTGGTCTAAAATTCTTGAGGTGAATCTTACATCCATGTTTCGCCTGGGACAACTGATTGCCCAAAAGATGGTGGAGCAAAATACGCAAGGCTCTATCGTGAATATGGGGTCGAAAAATGGGCTTGCGGCAGGTTCACAATTAGCTCATTATAATTCATCCAAAGCAGGGGTGAATTTACTTACACAATCGATGGCTGTAGAGTTAGCTGAATATCAAATTCGGGTCAATGCGGTAGCACCTGGGTTTATCGAAACCCCTTTAGATACGGAATTAAAAATGGACGATAACACTTTAAGCTTAACAAATCGAACACCGATGAAGAGATTGGGAACAGTCCGTGAAGTAGCTAATACAGTCTTGTTTCTTGTCTCAGAGGAAGCTTCGTATATTACGGGCACAACGATTGTTGTAGATGGCGGGCATTTAGCGAATGCGAGTGAATTATAGCATGTTTGAGCGTAGAAAAATGGCGAATGAGTGATGAACTATATAGGGAGGTGAATAGGTTGAATCTGAAAACAGCGGAAGCCAAAATTCAACCCAGTAAGCAAAACAGGTACATTAAATCTATAAAAAAAAATTGGGATTTATATTTATTGGCACTTCCCGTTATTTTATACTTTCTGATTTTTAAGTACTTCCCCATGTATGGCGTACAAATTGCTTTTAAAGATTTTATTGCTTCATCGGGTATCACGGGGAGTCCATGGATCGGGTTTGAACATTTTAAACGTTTCTTTGATAGTTATTATTTTTGGAGATTAATCAAAAATACTTTATTAATTGGCCTTTACCAATTGGTAGTGGGATTTCCTATTCCGATTATTTTGGCCTTACTCATTAATGAAGTGAGGCAAAAACATTCTAGGAAATTTGTCCAAACGGTTACCTATGCCCCTCACTTTTTATCTACTGTTGTATTGGTCGGAATGCTTGTGTTATTTCTCTCTCCTGACAAAGGGATTGTGAATCATTTCATCGTCTTATTTGGCGGAGAACCGATTTCATTTATGACAACTCCAGAATGGTTTAAATCCATCTATGTGTTTTCAGGAGTATGGCAGGAAATGGGGTGGAGCTCGATTATCTATCTAGCGGCTTTGTCAGCCATTGATCCACAATTGCATGATGCTGCTGAAGTAGATGGGGCAAGTAAATTAAGAAGGATCTGGCACATCAACTTACCAGGGATTAAGTCAACGATTATTATTCTCTTAATTCTTCACTCCGGTAAAATACTCGGTGTCGGTTTTGAAAAAGTATTCTTAATGCAAAATGAATTAAATATGAATAGCTCTGATGTAATTGCTACACACGTTTACCGTACCGGAATTATAGATGCTCAGTATAGTTATTCTGCGGCTGTAGGATTATTTGAATCCATTATCAATTTTATTATGCTTTTGATGGTGAATTTCATTTCCAAGAAAGTAAATGAAACTAGTCTCTGGTAAACGATGTAAAGGACGGATGTTTTATGATGAAAAAACTAAGTGTAGGGGACCGCATATTTACGATCATTGCTTATATCATTTTGATCGTTGTTACCTGCATTGTGCTTTATCCACTTGTGTATGTACTAAGTGCTTCATTAAGCAACCCTGAAATGATTTTGAAGGGGAAGGTCTGGCTGTTTCCGAAAGATATTACCTTCCAAGCCTATAAAGAGGTGTTTCAGAATGACAAGATTATGATTGGCTACAAAAACACCATTATTTATACGGTTGTTGGGACAGCTATCAATCTTGCTTTATCGACGATGATTGCGTATCCCTTATCAAGAAAGGATTTTCTAGGGAGAGGAGCTATTACTGCTTTCCTTGTTTTTACCATGTTTTTTAGTGGGGGGATGATTCCGACCTATCTTCTTGTCAAAGATTTAGGAATGGTCAATACAATATGGGCGATTGTGATTCCGAATGCAGTTTCCGTGTATAACGTGATCATTATGCGCACATTTTTCCAAAATATCCCCGAAGAAATAAGAGAATCAGCCTCGATCGATGGTTGTAGTAATATTACCTTTTTAATGAGGATCTTGCTCCCTCTTTCGATGCCGATTATCGCGGTTATGACCTTGTTTTATGGTGTTGCTCATTGGAATGCCTTCTTTGATGCGTTGATTTATTTATCCGATTCGCAAAAATATCCTCTACAGCTCTTTTTACGACAAATGCTTATTCAAGATAATATGGCTGACATGGGGAGTCTGGGAGAAGGAGAATATGTTAAATATTTAGAAGGATTGAAATACTCGGTTGTGGTCGTCGCCAGCTTGCCGATGTTAATTCTATATCCATTATTGCAAAAATATTTTGTCAAAGGCGTCATGATTGGATCTTTAAAAGGATAGTTTTTAAAATGGAGGGTGAAAAAATGGGAGTCAGAAAAATATTTTTTATCTCGTTGGTCATAATAATGTTTTTGTTAACAGCCTGTAATAATAAGGCTGGGAATGACGCAAATGAAGTTGGCGAAAATGAAGAGCTGAATAAAGAAGGGTTTCCGATTGTCGATGAGCCGATTGATTTGAAATTCTTTACAGGGAAATATCCTTCCAATTCGGATCAATACGAAGATTTATTGATTTGGAAGAAGTATGCTGAAGAAACGAATGTGAATGTAGAATTTGAATTGCATCCGTTTGATACACTTAGTGAAAAAAAGGGAGTTGTTTTGGCAGGGGGAGACTATCCGGATGCCTTTTATTCAGCGCGTTTATCTTCCTCAGAGTTATATAAATACGGCAAACAGGGGACGTTTATTCCTTTGAATGATTTAATTGATGAATATGCGCCGAATTTAAAGAGACTAATGGAGGAAGATCCTAACTTGGAAAGAGGATTAACAATGCCAGATGGGAATATCTATTCTTTTCCTTCCTATTATGATCCTAACTTCCTCGCCATGTTAATTGGAACGCCATTATGGGTGTACGAACCATGGTTGGAAGAATTAAATATGGATGAACCACAAACAACAGAGGATTTCTACGAATATCTAAAAGCTGTAAAAGAAACGGACTTAAATGGCAATGGCGAAGATGATGAAATTCCGTTTAGTGGTAATGGAATTAGTCCATTACTATATCAATTAAAAGGAGCGTGGGGGCTAGGAAATATGGGCAATGGTCATCCACTGATTGACCTCGATCCTGAAACGGATGAGCTCCGCTTTTACCGTACAGATCCGAAATATAAGGAAGTCTTGGAGTATGTCCATACATTATATAGTGAAGGCCTAATTGATAAGGAGATTTTCGAAATTGAGAGTGGACAATTAAATGCCAAAGGGGCAGAGGGCTTATTGGGATCTGTGATTGTACCAAATCCAAGTTCTGTGATGGATAAAGATGGATTTATTGGTTTAAGCGCATTGGAAGGTCCGCATGGTGATCAACTGTATAGTCAATTAAAAACGCCGATTGTGCATGTTGGAGCCTTTGCCATTACAGACAAAAATGAACATCCTGCCGCAACCGTACGTTGGATGGATCATTTCTTTAGTGATGAAGGTGCAACCTTCTACTTTATGGGAGTTGAAGGAGAAACCTTTGAGAAAAAGGGCGAAAAAGAACTTGAGTATGTAGAAGAAATTACCGATAACCCAGATGGTCTTACCTACGCACAAGCAATTGAGAAGTACTTTAGCTGGAATGGGGGAAGTTACCCAGGTTATGTCCAAGAATGGTATTTTAAAGGGTCTGAATCCCATCCTAATGCTTTAGAAGCAGCAGAAAAAGCGCAAGATTATATTGGGGAAACATATAATGCATTTAACTATACGGAAGAAGAAATTAACTTTAAATCTTCCGTAGGAGAAGACATTGCCCAATTTATTTCAGAAAAAGAAGCCGAGTTTATCACAGGGAGAACCTCCTTTAGTGAATGGAACAGCTTTGTCGAGCAAATCGAAAAAATGGGAAAAGATCGCTTAATGGAAATAGAAAATGAAGCGTTTAAGAGATATAAAGACAGTAATTAAATAATAGCTAGAGGAATTGGAGGAGCTTCCAAAAAAGCAGTGAACTGACTTTTTGGACGCCCTTCTTTTTTTAGTGGGCCGGTATAGGGCTCTTACTGTAATGAATTTAATGTTGGAGGATTTACCGCTTTTTATTAGCGATGAAAAAGTGATAAGAAAGCCAATAGCGAATACATTATAGTGAGGTTGATAGAAAGTGGCTAGTTTATTCAAAAAGCAGGGGGAGTATAGGATGAAAAAATGGTTGTATGCACTCATGATTCTACTGGTTATCTTTCAAGCAGCTTGTAGCAAAGAGACAGAGGGCAACCAAGTTGAGGTAGGCACAGATGAAAATCTTAATGAGACAGGTATGCCGATTGTCAATGAACCAATTACGATCAAAATGTTTGCGGGAATGGCGGCTAAGACACAAAGAAATTGGGATGATATTTTAGTTTGGAATACGTACGAGGAAATGACAAATGTTCATATTGATTGGGAACAGGTACCACAGGAGGGGGGTGATGAAAAAAGAAATCTAGCTTTAGCAGGAGGGAATCTCCCGGATGTCTTTTATGCGGCGAATATGCCAACTTTAGATTTGTTTAAATATGGTCAACAAGGCCTTTTTCTAGAATTAAATGACTTAATTGATCTATATGCGCCCAATTTGAAAAAACTTATGGAGGAAAACCCAGAGATTCGCAAGGCGATTACTTTTCCAGATGGAAAAATCTATTCGCTGCCTGTTATCCATGATCCTGAATTTATATCTGTCAGGACACATCCCTTGCCCTGCTTTAATCAAGAAGTGCTTGATGCAGTAGGAATGGATATACCTGAATCAACAACTGAATTTTATCAGTTCCTCAAAGCCGTCCAGAAGGAAATCCCTGATATCACCCCATTTGGTGGAAGAGATATGAATGGATTGATCGGTTGGTTGAGAGGCTCTTTTGCTGTTGGCACGACAGGACGCAGTTTTATTGATAAAGATCCTGAAACAGGTGACATTCGCTTCTATCCAATAACGGATGAATATAAAGACATGCTTGAATATATCCACAAATTATATAGCGAGAAATTAATTGAGCAAAATATTTATACCATTGAATTAGCAAGTTTTTTAGCGAATGGTAAAGATGAAAAATATGCAAGTACAGTTTTCTATGCGCCAGTTGAGCTGTTCGGGGAGGAAGCTGGTGAAAATTATGTTGGCGGTCTTCCGCTTGCAGGTCCTAATGGTGATCAAGTGTTTGCGCAGCTTGCGAATCCCGTTGGTCATATCGGCAAATTCGTTCTAACAAATGAAAATCCTAACCCTGCTGCAACAATTAGATGGGTCGATTATTTCTATAGTGATGAAGGTTCTCGATTGTTTTATATGGGAGTAGAAGGAGAAACCTATGAAGTAACGGATGATGGGGATTATAAATATTTAGATAAAATTACTCACAGTGAAGATGGAATATCAAAGGATGAGAAAATCACCAATTATTTAGCTTGGCTTGGAGTTGGCGCCCCAGGAATTTTAAAAGAAGATTATTTTGATGGTTCAGAGGCTGCTCCACAGGCCTTAGAAGCGGCAATGAAGGTTGAACCGTACCTTATTGACGAAGCTTGGCCACCTTTCACATACACGGATGAAGAAGCGGAAAAATTAGCAGCCCTATCAGCTGATATTGAAAAATATGTGAATGAAATGCAAGACAAATTCATTGTAGGAGAAGAATCCTTTGAAAAATGGGATACTTTTATAAAAAATATTGAAAAAATGGGCTTAGCTGAATATATGGAGATTCAAAAGACTGCTTATAAAAGATATCAAAATAATTGATATGAAGAGGTTTCCCCGGCTCCGGAAATATACTTCGTTTTTCAAGGGCGAGTGGCAAACCTGCTACGCTTTGCTTTCTGGAGTCTTGCAGCAGTAGTCTACGTATATTTCCAGAGCTAAGGGAATGCTTGTTTGTCCTCGGAGATTAAGGATTTACCTATGTCTCAGCCTTTCCATAAAAAATGTTTCACAGCGAACAATAAAAAACGCAATTTTCGCTTTTTTGTATTTTAATCTTTAACTATTCTACATATTTTGCTAGTTAAGGAGGGGTGCCGATACTAAGATAAAATATAAGTCATCGATGGTCGAAGATAGCTTTGCTTTATCTAGAAAACTGTTTTTTTATTAAATATCTTGACAGAAAAATAGAGATAGTGTAATTTGAATGAAAGAGGAATACGTTAAAAGTACTTAATAAATAAAATGTAATTTCAAATAACGACTTGTTTGAAAACGCTTAAAATATTGAAAGGGAAATTAATCTATATTAAATGCTCTAGGCTATACAAAAAGTTCTTTAAATGTATTTTTTATGAAAACGCTTTATTTTAACGGGATAATCCTTATTTAAGGGGGTGATCGGCAAGTAATTCGTTGATAGAAATGTTTTTACCCTTTTTTAAAACTTACAATCTATATAGGGGGTTTTTTCTTTGAAAATGAAAAAGATAGCATATGTGTGTATGGTGTCATTATTGCTGTTCCTCGTTGCATGTAGTAAGGATTCAGGAGAAAAAGCTGGCACAACGGATGAGGGAAAAGAGGCATCGGAAAATTTCAACGAAACAGGCATGCCGATCGTCAACGAACCGATTACACTTAAGATGTTTGCTGGAATGGCAAACAATACACAAAAGAATTGGAATGATATTCTTATTTGGAATACGTATGAAGATATGACAAATATTCACGTTGAGTGGGAACAGAATGATGCAGAGGCTCTCGAGGAAAAACGAAACCTAGCATTGGCCAGTGGTTCCTTGCCGGATGCTTTCTATGCAGCAAATATGCCTACTCTAGATATTTTTAAATATGGTCAGCAGGGCTCTTTTCTAGAGTTAAATGATTTGATTGAAAAGTATGCCCCTAATTTAACAAAGCTAATGGAAGAAAATCCTGATATTCGCAAAGCGATCACATTCCCGGATGGGAAAATATATTCATTGCCTGTTATTCATGATCCAGATTTTACTTCTGTAAGAACTCATCCACTTATGTGGTATAACTCTGAGCTATTGGATAAATATGGAATGAAAGTGCCAGAATCCACAGAGGAATTTTATCAATACTTAAAGAAAGTGAAAGCGGAAGATCCAGATATCACTCCATATGGCTCTTATAACGGAACTTTAATGGTGAATTATTTACGGGGAGCTTTCGGAGTTGGAACAACTGGACGAAGCTACATTGATAAAGATCCAGAAACAGGAGATATCCGTTTTTACCCTATAACAGACAGTTATAAGGAATTATTGCAATATATGAATAAATTGCATTCCGAAAAATTAATTGAACCTAATATCTATACGATTGACTGGGCGCAATTTTTAAATAATGGAGTAGAAGACAAATATGCGAGCATGATTTTCTATGCACCTGAAGAACTTTTTGGTAAAGATGTAGGAGAAAAGTATGTCGGTGGATTACCACTTGAAGGACCGAAGGGGGAACATAAATGGTCCAACGTGGCGCACCCAGTAGGACATATTGGAAAATTTATTTTAACGAGTGAAAATCCTGATCCTGCAGCGACCATGAGATGGATTGATTACTTCTATAGTGATGAAGGATCAAGATTATTCTATATGGGTGTTGAAGGTGAGACCTATGAAGAAACAGATGATGGGAAGTTTAAGTATGCGGAAAAGATTACAAATAGTAGCGAAGGACTAACGAAGGAGCAAGAAATTGTTAAGTATCTTGCCTGGGTTGGGATTGGCGCACCTGGTATTTTGATGCAGGACTACTTTGATGGATCGGAAGGATCTGATCAAGCTATTGATGCTGCCCAAAAAGTTGAACCTTATTTACTGGATGAAGTATGGCCGCAATTCACTTATACGGAGGATGAGGCAAAAAAATTATCTTCTCTCTCTGCAGATATTGAAAAATACGTAGATGAAATGCAAGATAAATTTGTTGTTGGGGAAGAATCCTTTGATAAATGGGATAGCTTCGTGAAAAACATTGAAAAAATGGGCTTGGAGGAATACATGGAAATTCAAAAGCAAGCCTTTGAGCGTTACGAAGCCAATTAATCATTGTTTAATCGAATTAATGGGAAATGTGGAACTACTGACTTAGAAAACAAATAAAAGCTGGAAATCGGAAAGATCTGGGGGACTCCCAGATCTTTCTTATATTGAACTGAAATGACGCAAGTATAGAAATAAACTAACAAATATATAATTTAACCATTAAAAATTTAAGTATAATAAAAGGGTGGTAGTTATTACGTAGAACAAAGCGCTATATTTAATTGATATAAAAGGAATGAGTTTGATGAGTGAAGAACAATTATTTGAACAAATGAAAATGTGGCGTAACTGGACGGTTGAGTTTCTACGGACAATTCCCGAGGAAGTCGTCGATCAAATTCCCTCTGGTCATAATAACAGTATTCGTTGGAATGCTGGGCATATTTTAGTAGGTTGGGACAACATGATGTTTCCAGCTGTTGATAAGGAGAGACAAATGCCCATCCCTTATCACTTAATGTTCCCAGGAGGGAGTAAACCGGAGAATTGGACAGAACAACCTCCATCAATGGCTATGCTTATTAAGCAGTTGGAAGAACAACCTAATTTCATTGAAGAAGCGTGTAGAGCTCATCTTGATAAACCACTTAAAAAATCTTTTTTAGGGATGAGAACTTTAGGGGATATGATGATTTTTCATATGAATTGAAAATCTACATATGGGAATAAGTGAACGACCCCTCCTTACCAGTCCCTACAGACTGCTTGAAGAAGGGGCTTCCTGGTTCACAGATCTTTGCGGAATGAAGGAAACCCCATTCCGTCTTACATGATCTCCACAGGCGTTGGTTATACTGTTCGGACATGACCTTGCCCTACAGTTTTATTGGATACTAGGCTATCTGAAGTTGTTCTAGGCCCTTTGCTAAGATATTCCGGGCGGCATTATGGTCTCTGCCTAACACAGCACCACATCTCATACAGATATGGGTGCGTACAGACAGAGACTTTTTCACACGGTTTCTGCAGGAAGAACAGTCCTGTGTCGTGTATTCTGGTATCACCTTCACAAGAAGTCCGCCATTCCGTCGGCATTTGTAACCAAGCATATTCCGGAACATGCCCCAGCCTGCATCCGAAATAGACTTCGAGAGTTTACGGTTTCTGACCATCTGACGGATGTTTAGGTCTTCTACGCAAACAACAGAGTGGTTGATCGCAATCCGGTAACTTTTCTTGTGCAGAAAGTCCTTCCGTTGATTGGCAACCTTCATGTGAAGCTTCTCCACTTTGGCCGCCTGCTGTTTGTAGTTCGCGGAACCACGGGTCATGCGGGAGAGTTTCTTTTGTGCTTTGCGTAATTGCTTTTCAGCCTGCCGGAGATAGCGTGGGTTCTCAATTTCCGTCCCATCAGAAAGGACCGCGTACTTATTCAGGCCAACATCGATGCCGACAGCCTCTAAAATACGAAGGGTCTGTGGTTTCACTTGTCCTACGACGCTAAAAATAGCGAACCACCGACCGCCTTTCCGCTTGATGACAACCTGTTTGATGGCTCCTTCGATGGGACGATGCATCTTGATGTTAACGGTTCCAATTTTCCCATTGAAAAGTTTCCCATCTTCCGTGAACGATAAAGCCATCCGATTTCCTTTCTTGTTGTAACCGAACTGGGTAAAGGTAAGGCTATTGTAGTCTTTGTATTTCTTGATTTTTGGATACTTAGACCGTTGGTCGAAAAATCCATTGAATGCTTTTTCCAGCCGCACGAAAACCTCCTGAAGGGGTTGAGAAGGGACTTCGCTCAAGAAAGGAAATTTTTTCTTATCTACGACCAGTTGCTTCTGCATATCGTAACGAGAATAGTTTGTCTTGTCTTCCTGATACATGCGATGCTTATCAATCAAGGCAGAGTTATAAAGATGGCGACAGTAATGAAGCCAAGTATCGAGTTTTTTCCTTTGCTCTTCGTTTGGATAGATTTCATATTGATAATTCACAAGCATCTCTGTTTCCGAAGAGAACTTCTTTCCAACCCTCTTTTTCATGATCGTCACCTCTCCACTCCTATACGTTATGTATAGTATACCAAACGTATATTCTCTATAACAAGTGGAAATAGAAAGAAAATAGGAAGAATTCGGTTTACACCGACCGACATTCATCCCCTCCCTGAGGAAGAGGACTCTTTCGGAGAGGCTGTTAAAAGTATGAAGCAAACGCTACTAAAGTAATGAACTGCTTTATTCATTCTATATGAATTGAATTGCTGCATCAATTGCCCACGCTTATTGTATTATATCCTCGGAACCTCGACTATGCACTTCCTGAGAGTTTTCCCATCAATTCCACAACGGTATAAGAAAAAGCTGTTGTACTATTTGCCTGTATTTCTGGACCATGCCGACAGTTGAATGAGATGATAGAACAGTTGTTCAATTGATGAGTTTTGTCCAGACATAAATTAGACAAAATTAATATTGAATTCGCCTTGAAATGTTTCGTATAATTAAGATTGTGCTTGTAATGTTTAAAAAAAGGTCAGAATGTAACTTTTTGTGTCAATAAACGTCTATTATTATAGACAGCTTTATGTATTATTCGCAGTAGTTTATGAGAAGGTAAAAGAAAAATTAAATAAGGGAAAGGAAAACAAAAAAATGCAAAGAGCAAAACAAAAAAAGAAAAGGACAGGTCTAAAGATATTTCTCTCTGTCCTTATTGTATTAGTATTAGGAATCGTAGGGTATGGGTATTCAATTTTTCATAATGTGAATAAAGCCGTGAACACAGTTCATAAACCGATTGAGCGGACACCTGAGGTAAAAAGGCCCTCAGCATTATCTTTACAGGAAAAGGAGCCTTTTTCTGTCTTGATGCTTGGGGTAGACGAACGAGCCGGGGATAAAGGCCGATCAGATACAATGGTTGTGATAACAGTAAATCCAGAAACGAATTCGATGGAAATGTTAAGCATTCCTCGTGACACACGAGTTGAAATTGTTGGACATGGAACAACGGATAAAATTAACCATGCTTATGCTTTTGGTGGTGTAGAAATGTCGATGAACACAGTGGAGAAATTTCTAGATATCCCTATTGATTATTATATTAAAATGAATATGGATGGATTTAAAGATATTGTCAATGCAGTAGGCGGAATTACTGTGAATAACGATTTAGAATTTTCGCAAGACGGTCACCCATTTGCTAAAGGGAAAATTGATTTAGATGGGGATGCAGCGCTAAGTTACGCGAGAATGCGTAAGCAAGACGCCCGAGGAGACTTTGGAAGACAGATGCGTCAGCGTCAAGTAATTGAAGGTGTAATGAATAAAGGCGCAAATATCTCAGCCCTCTGGAAATACGATGATGTTTTAAAAGCGTTAAGTAATAATGTCGAGACAAACTTGGCGATGGATGACATGGTTGATATTCAGAAGAACTATGCTGGTGCTCGTCATAAAATTGAGCAATTAGAAATCAAGGGAAGCGGCTCGACGATCGGTGGCGTATGGTATTATATCGTTGCCGATGACGAACGTACAAACATCCAAACTCACTTAAAAGAACATCTCGGTTTGAGCTAAATGACTTCGAAGGATCATTAGAAGAAAAAGTATAATCAAAGCTTTTTATTACTCTGGAAAGAATAAATGATGAACAAACAACCAATCTGTAACGCATGGTTATAGATTGGTTGTTTTAATTTCAGTCGATAAAATTCGGAGAGTTCCAATGTCCAGTGAAAATCTCCTTGACTATTTTGGTAGAAACGTTTAAATTATAGACGAAGTTTAAAATAAGGGGATGAGATGGATGTCAGAGAAATTGAAGGTAGCAATTGTTGGTTGTGGTGGCATTGCAAACGGTAAGCACATGCCTAGTCTATCTAAAGTAGAGCAGGTAGAATTAGTTGCTTTCTGCGATATTATTGTGGAAAAAGCGGAACAAGCGGCTGCTAAATTTGGAGTCGAAGGTGCAAAAGTTTATGAAGACTATAAAGAATTGTTAGCGGATTCGTCTATTGATGTTGTACATGTATGTACACCAAATAGCTCGCATGCCGAAATTTCGATCGCTGCATTGGAATCTAACAAACACGTAATGTGTGAGAAGCCAATGGCTAAAACTTCGGAAGAAGCAAAGCAAATGGTTGAAGCTGCTAAACGTACAGGTAAAAAGTTAACAATTGGCTATAATAATCGTTTCAGACCTGACAGCCTTCATTTACATAATGTTAGTGCTCGTGGAGATTTGGGTGAGGTTTATTATGCGAAGGCCCATGCAATCCGTCGTCGTGCTGTTCCAACTTGGGGTGTTTTCCTTGATGAAGAAAAGCAAGGCGGAGGTCCGTTAATTGATATTGGTACTCACGCATTGGATCTTACATTGTGGACGATGGACAATTATAAACCAAAGGCGGTATTAGGAACAACTTACCATAAACTTGGACATATGGAAAACGCTGCAAATGCATTTGGATCTTGGGACCCTGAAAAGTTTAAGGTAGAAGATTCTGCTTTTGGCTTTATTACAATGGAAAACGGCGCAACAATTGTTTTGGAATCAAGCTGGGCCCTTAACACATTAGATGTGGATGAAGCAAAGGTTTCTTTAAGTGGGACACTTGCTGGTGCAGATATGAAGGATGGTCTCCGTATTAATGGAGAAGAGTTTAGCCGTTTGTATACGAAAAAAGTGGATTTAGGTGTTGGTGGGGTCGCATTCTATGGTGGAAAAGCAGAAAGCGATTCTGATATCGAAGCACGCCAATGGATTGAAAGTATTATTAATGATACAGAGCCACTTGTAAAACCAGAACAAGCTTTTGTGGTGACACAAATTCTTGAAGCTATCTATGAATCAGCGAAAACTGGAAAAGCAGTATACTTTGATTAATAGATTTCTACTATTATTCCGATCTATCTTAGATAGATCGGAATTTTTTTGCAAAAAGAAATGGAGTGATCTGTATGATTTTGCAAAGATATTTTTATAAAGGATAAAGTGAACCTTCAATCAGTGGGGTTTTCTTTCATCCCCCACCTATGCATCTCCGTATTCTCTAAAACCTTGTGGTGGGGGTATTAATGCGGGATAAATTTGAAACCTTTTTCAGACACCTTCCGTCTTATAATAAAGGGAAGCTTCAAAAGGAGAGTTTATGAAAAAGATTATTGTTTTTGTATTAACGATATTTATATTATTCTCCTCAGGATTCGCAACGCAAAGTTATGCGTTGTCAGATTCGCAATCTGCGGCAATACAAGCATTGCTAGATGATGCCTGTCGAATATCAGGTGTGCCGGGAATGTCAATCTCAATACTTGCTGATGATGAAGTGTTCTACTTTTCTTCAGGGTATGCAGACCGTGAAAAGGGGTTGTCTGCAAGTGAAAATACACTCTATGAGTTAGCCTCGGTCAGTAAAGCTTTTACCGGTATGGGTATTATGCTGTTGGAAGAGCAAGGGCTGCTCTCAATGACTGACCCTGTCCAAAAATATTTACCTTGGTTTACGTTAAAGTATCAAGGGAAACCTGTTGATATGCAAAGTCTCACACTAAATAACTTTCTTCACCATACCAGTGGTCTAACAAATATGAGGCATACTCAAAATATTCCACAGGGCAATACACCGGATATGTTGCAAGAGACTGTGGAAATGCTCGTGGATGCTGAATTGGCGTTCCCTCCCGGTGAACAGTATAACTATGGAACCGTTAATTATGACGTATTGGGTTTGGTTATTGAGATTGTGTCGCGACAAAGCTATGAAGACTTTATGAAGAAACAAGTTTTTCAGCCATTAGGTCTTCACCAGACGTATGTTTATAAAGAAGACGCTCAGGCCACTGGACAGTTGGCACAGGGCTACCGTTCTTCCTTTTTTATGACAACTCCATTTAAAGCCCCGGATTATGCTGGGAATAAACCCGCAGGCTACATCATTTCTAATACAAAAGATATGGCGCGTTGGATGGGCATACAGATGGGTATCGTGCAGGACATACCCGAAATATTTCACAAGGTTATCGAAAAATCACATAGGGGTGATATGTCTGTTTCGGCTGTCAACGGTATGTATTATGCGGCAGGCTGGTCCGTAGACGCCGAACAAACGATTATAGAACACACTGGAGGCAATCCAAATTTCAGAACCGAAGTAACCATATTTCCAAATGAACGAGCAGCCGTCAGCTTGCTGAGCAACGGCGCAAATACCAATATAAACATGGTACTAAAAATTAAAGATATATTAGACGGAAATCTAACCCAGTCATATGAAATAAGCGGCACACAGCTTTTGGATATCATTTTGTCGTCTATCACAATTATTCTTTGCCTATTGGCTGTTTTGCTATTTCTCTTAGGATTACGCAGAAGGAAAACGAATGAACGGCAGCCAATGACAAAAAAGAGAATAATCGTAACAGTTATTTTCCTGATCGCTACGATTGCCCTGAGTATACTGTGTTGTGCTTTCGATTGGTCAACAATACTTATTTGGCAAACATATAGTGTTCTTACAGTTTTGATTTCGTCAGCATTATTAACAGCAAGCATTACATGGTTTGTATACACTCACCGATAAAATACCTCTTTCCAAAGATAAGCATAAGGTTAAGTAATTAAATTTCAATTTATCGTATGCTTAATTTGGAAAACAAAAGACACTTCGGTGTCTTTTTTATATCATCGACATTTTTCCCAGTCAAACCTAATTTGAATGCAAAAGTGGAAATGGAACATCTGCCTGATTACAGATTTAGTTTTCACTATAAAAATCCAAATATTGAAGCAAAAGCAGTGTTATATGAATTTTGGATAAGTCCAAATAAGGACAAAGTAGAACCTGTAATTGATGCTGAAAGTAAATATGCCCAATTGGATAAAAATGAGTCTGCACTACTATTTGAACTATCTCGCTTAAAGTGATTAAACGTCCTCTGTTATTGAGCCATTTCTTTTTTCAAACGTTACGACTAAGGAGTTGAGTCATAATACATAAACAGGTATGATTAATAAAGTAATAGCGAGATATAAAATAATATTTTTCGATGGAATTTGACAAAATTCGGGGAGTGTCAGGCACCACAAATGGGCCTTCTGGAGCACCCGAAGAGGAGGTATGGAAATGAGTTGGAGAGAGAAGTATTCTCAATGGAAAGAGCATTCAGGGCTTGATCGTCAGCTTGAGGAACAGTTGAGACAGATTGAGCAGGATGAGAAGCTTATAGAGGATAGTTTTTATAAGGAGTTAGAGTTCGGTACAGGTGGAATGCGTGGAGAGCTTGGACCTGGAACAAATCGGTTGAATATATACACTGTACGAAAAGCAGCAGAAGGACTAGCAGGATACATAGAAGACCAGGGAGAAGAAGCGAAAAGCCGTGGGGTGGTCATTGCTTATGATTGTCGTCATATGTCCCCGGAATTTGCTTTGGAAGTAGCAAAGACAGTTGGGAATCATAAAATTCAGGCGTATGTGTTTGAGAGTTTACGTCCGACACCCCTATTGTCGTTTGCTGTTCGTTATTTACATGCCTTTGCCGGCGTAATGATTACGGCTAGTCATAATCCCCCTGAATACAATGGTCTCAAAGCGTATGGAGAAGATGGCGGGCAACTCCCACCAAAGCCTGCTGATGAGCTTACTCACTATGTGAACCAAGCAGGGGATGAATTAAATATTGAGGTGGCTGATGAAAAACAACTGCAAGAGCAGGGATACCTCACTTTTATTGGGGAAAAGGTAGATCAGGCTTATCAAAGATCTTTGAAATCCATTCATTTAAATGCAGAAGCCGTGCAAAAAGCTGGAAAAGATTTGAAGATCGTGTTTACGCCACTTCATGGGACCGCAAATTTACCCGTACGTGAAGGATTAAAGGAATTTGGTTTTGAAAATGTAACGATTGTGAAGGAGCAGGAATTACCAGATGCGAATTTTTCAACGGTTGCCTCTCCTAATCCTGAGGAACATGCCGCCTTTGAACTGGCAATTCAATACGGGGAGAAAATAGATGCGGATATTTTGCTAGGCACTGATCCTGATGCCGATCGTCTTGGAGTTTCTGTGAAAAATGATCAAGGAGATTTTATCGTTTTAACAGGCAATCAGGTTGGAGCCTTAATGACTGATTATATTTTGACACAAAAACAACAAACTGGTCGTTTGCCTAAAAATGGTGCGATCGTTAAAACCATTGTGACATCGGAAATTGGCAAAACGATAGCGGAAAGCTTTGGAATTTCGACCCTTGACACTTTAACTGGCTTCAAATTTATTGGCGAGAAAATAAAGGAGTTTGAGGAAACAAATGAACATCAATTTCTATTTGGATATGAAGAAAGCTACGGTTATTTAATTGGCGATTTCGTTCGTGATAAAGATGCTGTGCAAGCTGCAGTTTTTGTTGCAGAAATTGCTGCATATTATAAACTGCAAGGAAAGTCTCTTTATGATGGATTGCTGGAAATTTTCGGAAAATATGGGTTTTACCAAGAATCTCTTCAATCGTTAACTTTAAAAGGGAAAGACGGAGCTGAACAAATTGCTGGAATCGTGGATTCTTTCCGTCAGGAACCTCCACAATCGATCGGAGGAGTGCGAGTAGCTGTTTTGGAAGACTATGCGATTAGTGAAGCTGTAAATGTACAAACAGGAGAGAAAACACAAATTGAGCTGCCGAAATCAAATGTTCTTAAATTTAAGTTAGGTGACGGATCGTGGTTTTGCCTTCGTCCTTCAGGGACAGAACCAAAAATTAAATTTTATTTTGCCGTGAAAGGTGAAACCATGAAAGAGAGCTTTAAAAAACGTGAGCAATTTGAAGCAGAAGTGATGGGGATGGTTCAAACACGTTTAAAATAAGGAAAGCATTATATAGTTAAAATGAAGGGGCTGTCCCCAAAGTCGAAAATCTCCAAAAAGGCTCCCTTGCCGCGGGCATCGCTTCAGCCTCCTCGCTTCGTGGGGTCTTCAGCTGATGCTATTCCCGCAGGCGTGTCGCCGTTTTTGGAGATTTTCTTAGCGATTGAAAAAGAAGGAGGGATATTTCATTTCTCCCTTCCTTTTTTGTTGCTGAATACTTATTGGACAGCCCCTTCTTCTACCTAAGGGTTGGCCATATCTTTATTAGCTACTACCTTTAGCTTCTTTAATTTTGGCTTCTGCTTCTTCATAGGTTTCTCGCAAATATGTGTTGACATCTTGTTCTTTTTCGATGAACTTCATGGCATCTAATATTTCACCATCTTCTTCGAAAGCGGAGACCTTTTCTGGTGCCTCTGCTGCTTCAAGATCAAAGACAGCTTGCATATTTTTATCTTTTAAGCCTTCGATTTCGGATGAAAAAGCTTCTTGTACTTCTGAATTGTTTAATACAGTGGCAAATCCCTTTTTAGAACGCATCATTTGCCACTCATCTGACATAAGATATTCTAATACTTGAAAAGCTGCATCTTTATGTTCACTTGTTTCTGAAATCGATAAACCAGCAGCATTTGCACTTGGGCCTATTTCCGGTTGGTCTTCCCATACGGGATAGGAAACCATATCCCAGTCCAATCCTGTTTCTGCTTCTACATTACTTAACCATATATGAACATCGAATAATGGAACCATTGCCACATTCTGTTCGTTAATAAAGTTACCCCAATCACCCTCATCTTCCGGAATTACACCAGGAATGGACGCAATACTCTCAATTTTGTTTAAGAATTTTGCAAAACGTTCATCCTCCAGATACATAGATTCATCCGTTTCAGGATCTACATGTTGTACACCAAGTTGATTCAACATAGCTCCAGTTGAAGATATATCAATTCCACGGTAATTAGTGCCATTGACTTCCCCATTGACCTTGCGAGCAAGATCCGCTATCTCATCCCAAGTCATCCCATCTTGAGGATAGTTAACTCCAAATAAATCAAAGATTCCTTTATTATAATATAAGACATCCCATCTTTTTACATAAGGAAAGTAATATAACTTTCCTTCCCCCCAGCTCCGTACTTTATCGATTTGTGCCTTGTCAATTTTAGTTAAATCAAAGCTGTTTTTTTCTACTAACTCATCTAAGTCGTAACTTAATTCATATTCTTCTAAAACCTTCAATTGCCCTCCACCTGATAAATAAAAAATGTCGGGTATATTTCCTTTCGCAATATCATCGTCCATTGCATCAAAATCCACCTCGGTAAACTCTAATGTAATATTGGGGAACTTCTCCTCAACAGGCTCTTTAATATCTTCAATAAATTCCTCTTCCCAGCCGTAATGAACCTTTAATGTCACTGGCTCTGATTCGTCCTTTGTTGTTGCATTTCCAGTTTCTTTATCGGATGTTTCAGGTTTGGTCGCTGATTTATCCGAATTACAAGCTACTAAAAGAAAAGTGAAGAGTAGAATAAGTAAGAAAAGTATCCGTTTCCATTTTTTATTAATCGTTTTTTCCATTATTGATCCCCCGATTTATATATGTTTTAATTTTAGAGAGCGATATCAAATATGTAGAAGACTACAGCTCGCTAGTTTCTAGCTTTACTTCATTTGTTTGAAAATAGATTTTTACAGGTAAGACGATTTGATGTATATCGTTCTTATCTTTTAATTGTGATTGCAGAAGTCGTACAGCTTCTTTGCCTATTTGCGTTGAGTTTTGTTTAGCAGTAAAAATGGGATATCTCTTCAATTCTCTTTCTTGATCAAAAGAGGCAATCGAAAATTCTCTTGGGAGTTGTTTATCCAGCTGTTGGACTGCTTGATAGGCAATTTTCCCTGCAAAAGCATTCATAGCAAAAATCCCGGTTATATCAGGGTTCGTTTGTAAAAGAGTAACAGCTTTGTCTACAGCCTCTTCATGAAGAATATCTGTAAACCAATTAGAGCGGTTAATAGAAATACCGACCTCATCAAGGGCCTGTTCAAATCCTTTCATCCGATCAAGTATTGTTGTGGTTTCAAAATGTGGTACTGTAAATAAACTCACTTGTTTATGATCAGGACGAAGCATTTTCGTCAGCTGATATGCCCCTTGTACATTATCAGAATAAACAGCTGATGCTTTAATCCCTTTCAGGTAACGGTCAATTAATACGAGAGGGAAATGGTCTAATTTCAACCTTAAGAGCTCTTCGTTGTATAATTGATCATCGACTGGAAAAACAATTAGTCCTTTTACTCCCATTTGCAACAATGATCTAATTGCTTTTTTCTCTACATCAATTTGATGATTGGACTGCCTAAGAATTAAGCCATATCCTATATCAGTGGCAGCGTTCTCAATACTACTTAAAATTTTTGCTGAGTGCTCTTCAATTACTTCCGGCATAATTAGGCCAATAAATGGAGGATAGGCATAATCATTTTCCACTTTCTTTTGATTTACTTGTACAATTTTAGAAGGTTCATCAACAAATGTGCCTTTTCCAGGTATTCGGTAGGCCTTTTCATCTTCAACAAGTTTATTGATGGCATTTTTTGCTGTAATTCTACTTACTTTAAATTGTTTCGCTAGTTCTGCCTCAGAGGGCAGGCGATCATGGGTCTCGTATACACCACCTTCTATTTTTTCTTCTAAGTATGTTTTGATTTGTTGATACAAAGGTATTGTCTTCTTAACGCTCTCCACCTCCCAAGTAAATCCTGATATATCCAGTTATATCCTGATAGGATATAATTATAAATTAATGCTATTATAGAAGACTGTCAAGTTCTGCATGGAGCAGGAAAGAAGGTTTTAGTAGAGGGATGATGTAGTGAACTTTTGAAAAATATAGTTGATTAGGGATAATATTATAATAAAATATTTGAAATTGATTTGTAAAATATGGATAAGTTATTTATAATGAACGAAAACAATTATATGCACAACTGCTAAAAAGAGATTTATATACATACGTATGTCTGAAGTGGCAATTTCTCTAATTTATCTTTATAAAAAAATGGAAACGCTATCAATGTTAGGGGAGGGAAGAACATGGAATCACTTGTGACGATCGAGGGGGTATCTAAATCGTTTGGAAGTGGAAATAACAAGGTTGATCTATTGGAAAATATTAATATATCGATTGAAACATATCAATTAGTTGCTTTTCGTGGCAGGTCTGGTTCTGGAAAAACAACCTTATTAAATTTGATAGGGGCACTTGATTATCCTACTGCGGGAGAAATATGTATAGGGGGTGAAGCGATCGGGGAATTTAACGAAAAGCAACGCTCGAAGCTTCGGCAGGCAAAAATGGGCTTTATTTTTCAATCCTACGGTTTGGTTCCTTTTATGACTGTGGAGGAAAATATCGCATTTGGTTTACGGATCACTCAAACCTCGCGAGGAACATGGCAAACGAAAATAAAAGAGGCACTTGACATTGTTGGGCTATATAAAAGAAGAAAGCATTATCCATATGAGCTTTCAGGTGGAGAACAGCAAAGAGTTGCGATTGCCCGTGCAATTGCTATCGACCCTATGTTGATTTTGGCTGATGAGCCAACAGCAGAGTTAGATAGTCAAACTGGTTTTCGCATTATGGACATTTTTCAGGAATTGGTAAAAAGTCAAAAGGCGACAATTATTATGACTTCACATGACCCTGTTATTTTAGAAATGATTGAACATGTCTATACATTGGAGGATCGAAATATTGTTTATCAAAATAATAAGAATATTGTGTAAAAATAGTCAGATTCCTATAAATATTACCTTATTTACTCTTCCGCTTATTGTTTTAGGCGGTTGTACATTCTTACCGAAGGAGGAGGCCGTCCTTGCACCTCCACTTACTGAACCAGCTCAATTGGATTATAAAACGGTGGAGGTAACGAAGGGGAAAATCGTTAAAAGTGTGAAGGGATTAGGGACAATGGTCCCTAAAAATAATGTTGATTTGTTTTATAAGAAAGAAGGAGGGCGTCTGAAGGAAATTTCGGTTCATAATGGTGATACGATCGAAAAAGGACAGGTTCTAGCTGTATTAGATACAGGGGGGCTTGCTTATGACATTGAGCAAGCTAGATTAGATCTGCAAAAGTCGGAAATTCGCTTGCAGCAGGTGAAGGCACAGGAAGGAGTGAGTTCCTACGATATTAAGATTGCGGAGTTAGATGTACAAGGAGGGACAAATCTTCTTGCTCGGTTGAATAATGAAATGGCGGAAGCCACAATTACTTCCCCGATTAATGGTGTTGTAACCTTTGTAGCTGAATTAAATCAGGGAGCCGAAGTCCCAGCCTATGAATCTATTTTTCAAGTAGCAGAAGTTACAGAGCTTAAGCTGCAATATACAGCGAATAAAGCGGCAGATTTATCTGATGTAGAGATCGGGATGAAGGCCACTCTCCAGATTGATGGTGAAAAAGTGAATGGAGAAGTGGTGCAAACTCCGAAAACGGTTCCTTCTGATGTTTCACAGAAAGATCCTGAGTTCTATGGAAGAACGATGATGTTGGAGATAAAAAAGATACCCAAAGATATAAAGGTTGGGGATATGATTGATTTTGAAGTGATTACAGCGAAGCAGGATGATACGCTCATTATTCCTAAGAATGCACTTCGTTCGATTACTGGGCGAAATTATGTGCAATTGATCGATGGGAATGCAAAACGAGAGGTGGATATTCAAACAGGAATTGTTTCCTCTACTGAAGTAGAAGTGTTAAAAGGGCTTGAAGAAGGCGATCAGATTATCACTAAGTAGAGGAGGGAATAAGCTATGGCCATTTTGAAATTAATTATTAATAAAATGTTGAATAATCGCTGGTTAACAGGAAGCTTATTCCTTGGTCTACTGATTACTGTGTCGCTTGTAGCAAGTATCCCGATCTACACATCTGGTGTCATGCAAAAATTATTGATTAAGGAATTGGAAGATCATCAGGTGAAAACAGGTGAATTTCCAGGAAGCTTTACCTTTACAGACTCCTTTGCCTCATCTGTAACCGACAAGCCGACAGAAGCCTTTTTAAAAGCTGAACAGGTCAACGCTGATTATACGGAGCAGGTTGGATTACCAATTTTAGCTAAAAATATTTCATTTGGCACGATCGCTTTGAAAGCTATGTATGAAGACGAAGGGAGACGTGAAGAGGAAAAAGAGCAAAGAGATGGGAAATTGATGATGATCGCAGGGATCGAGGATGAAATAGAGCTTGTGGACGGTAAGCTTCCAGAAGCTGAACCTGTTGATGGAGTCATCGAAGCACTTGTAACAGAAGAAGCTCTATTAAAAAGGAATATGGTACTGGGGACAACGTTTATGTTGTCTAAGGAAGAGCTGAACTTAGAATATAGAGTGAAGCCTGTTGGCGTTTATCGTCCAAAAGCGGTAGAAAGCCCCTATTGGACGTTGATTCCCAATAATATGAGTCAAGACTTTATCGTTTCAGAAAAATGGTTTCGCGATGAAATTTTGCAAAATCATGAAGATGCTTTATGGTTCGCCCGATTCAATACAGCTTTTGATTACCACCAAATCACCCCTCTAGATTTTCCTGCGCTGTTGCAATTGCCAGGGAAGATAAAGCGAGAAATAAATGGGAACAAGGAAACCAATATGCTCTTTGATTTTCCTATTAACGGTATTTTGAAAACGTATGAGCAAAAGGGAAAACAAATGACGACTATGCTATGGTCTCTTAATGTTCCTGTCTTAATCATGCTTGCGATCTATTTATTTATGATTTCGCGCTTAATTATTGAAAGGCAGCTCAATGAAATTGCTGTTTTCTTTAGCCGTGGGGCAAGCCGCTTGCAAATTGTATTTATTTATTTTATCGAAGTCGCCATCTTAGGTGGACTCGCTTTTATACTAGGACCGCTAATCGCCTTACAACTATGTAAAATACTAGGGGCTTCCAATGGTTTTTTAGAATTTGTACAAAGATCTACTTTACCTGTTGAACTTTCAGGGGATGCATTTCTCTATGCATTATGGACGGTACTCGCTTCGATTGTGATGGTGATGATTCCGGTCATCCATGCTTCTGGGAGTAGTATTGTCAGTCATAAGCAAAGAAAAGTACGACACCAGGGGAAGATGTTGTGGTCACTGGCAATCTTGGAATTTGTCCTGTTAGGTGCTGCAATCTATGGATTGGTAACGTTTAATAAAAGACAGAAAGAATTACTTACATTCAATATTGATAGCGCCGATGTATCGATTGACCCAGTGCTATTTTTTCTGCCGGCTCTCTTTATTGTTGGGTTTGGCTTAATCGTTTTACGGGTGTATCCATGGATTATGAAGATGATTTTTAAAATAGGTGAACGCTTTTGGTCGTTACCACTTTATAGTACCCTGCTGCAAGTGAGCCGTTCCTCCAAACAGTATAAATTTTTAATGCTCTTTTTAGTGATGACGATCGGGATGGGTGTCTTCAGTGCAAGTGCGGCGCGGACAATTAACACGAATTTAGAAGAACAATTGTTGTATGAGCAGGGCGCAGAAATCCGCATGCAAGTGAGGTGGCAAGATAATTTACCGCCTCCTAATGCGATGGGCTATCCAACTCCAGGTGTTGAACAAGCAGATGAAGAAGAGACTACGGAACCAGAAGTGCAGGAAGTTGTTTATACTGAACCGCCATTTGAACCTATAGAAAAATTAGAACATGTAGATAAAACAGCAAAGGTCTTCCAAAAAAAGGGATTGACGGTGTCAGCGGATGAGGAAAGAAGCATCTCTAATGGGCAATTAATGGCAATCGAGACACAGGACTTTGGAGAAGCGGTTTGGTTTAAAGAGTCACTTTTACCGTACCATTGGTATCATTATCTGAATTTGCTGGCAGAAGATCCAAGTGCGGTTCTTGTTTCAAGAGAGACGGCGGATGCCTTAAATCTAAAAAAAGGCGATGAAATTTCTCTAAACTGGCAGGACTCAGATACAGGGGAATTTATTGTCTATGAGATTGTCGATTATTGGCCTACGTTTAACCCATTGCAAAAAATAGATGAAGACGAAGAGGAAGGGCAGGTAGGTGCTTTAGTCGTCGCAAACCTTCCATATGTACAGACGATGCTTGGTTTGGAACCATACGAGGTATGGATGAAAGCAAAACCAGATTCCTCACGTGCCGAGTTGTATGAAGAAATCGAAGAAGCGGACATTGCGGTGGCTGCTATGAGTGATGTCGTTCCGCAAATAACCGAATTAAAAAATAGTGCTTTATTGCTTGGTGTCAATGGGATGATGACGATGGGATTTTTAATTTCCTTATTGATTTCCTTTATAGGTTTCCTTCTTTACTGGATTTTGACAATCAAAGCGCGCACATTACAGTATGGTATTTATCGAGCTATGGGAATTTCAATGCCGAAATTAATGGGAATTTTAATATCGGAACAATTGTTTACATCTGGAGCAGCATGCGGGCTTGGGATTCTAGTTGGTGGCTTAACAAGTTTTCTCTATGTTCCCCTATTTAAAATATCATTAAGCATTGATCAATTAATGCCACCCTTTTCCGTCGTTTCAGAAGCGAGTGATGAAGCAAAGATTTATCTGTTCTCAGCTCTCATGCTTCTGGTTGGCTCGGCGGTATTAATCGGATTTTTACGGAAAATAAAAATTGATCAAGCGATCAAGCTAGGTGAGGATTAAGATGATACAATGCGAAAATTTAATGAAAATCTATAAAATTGATGAGGAACATGAAGTCATTGCTTTGCAAGGCTTGGATTTACATGTAGAGAAAGGCGAAATGATGGGGATTATTGGCAGTAGTGGTAGTGGGAAATCTACCCTTTTGAATATGCTTGGTGGGCTGGATCGCCCGACCGCTGGAAAATTGATTGTCGATGGTAAAAATTTGCTGCGCTTATCTGACCGTGAGCTTGTGAAATATAAGTTAGAAAGCGTCGGATTTGTTTGGCAAAATAATGCGCGAAATTTAATCCCATATTTATCAGCGGTGGAAAATGTGGAAATGCCGATGTTACTCAAAGGGGGCCAGAAACGATCACGGGCTAAGGAATTATTAGAAATTGTCGGATTGGGGCATCGGTTTAAAAGTAAATTAGGCTCTCTTTCAGGAGGTGAACAGCAACGGGTTGCAATTGCAATTGCCCTTGCGAACGAACCTAGCCTTATTTTGGCAGATGAACCAACCGGCAGTGTAGATGGGAAAACAGCTGATACCATTTTAGATGTCTTACATCATTTGAATAGAGAATTAGGTGTGACTGTTGTGATCGTTACACATGATACTCAACTTAAAAGTAAAATGGATCGGATTGTCGCGATTCGCGATGGTAAAACGTCAAGTGAAATTTTGCGTCGTTCCCAATTGCTTCATCAAGATCAAGAAGATCAGGAAGACACGGAAGAAGAAACTCATGTCGAATTAGCTGTTTTAGATAGTGCTCGACGAATTCAAATTCCTGAGGAATATTTAAAGGCAATTGGAATTACGAACAGCAACAAAGTTCACCTCAAAATGGAAGACGAAAAAATTGTGATTGCCAATCCTCGTAATTGATTTAAAAGAATGAGCAGGTCATTATATTTGGTTAAAGTAGTAGAAGTTTCTGGAAACTATCATGAATAGGAAGAATAAAGGGGGGAGTATTAAAGAAAGCAAACAAAAACAGCCTGAGATCACTAATAGGGAACTCAGGCTGGAATAACTTGCTTGTCTTCTTATTTTGAATTCTATTTTTAAAAAAATTAATCGTCTTAGTCAGTATCAGCTCTTGGAACTCCAAAATTGGGTGTTCCATCTGGATTCCATTGAATCACTTGAGCACGTGCATGACGATTTGGATCATACAATGGATTTCCTTCAATTTCTTTATAGCTTCTGGCATGGTAGACAAGAATATCTTGTTGTCCATCTTCAGAAACAGTAAAGCTATTATGACCAGGTCCGTATTGGCCTGTTTCTTCCGATGTTTGGAAAACAGGTTCCGGTGTTTTGACCCAAGATTGGGGATCAAGTAAATCACTGTTTTCGTCTGCTGTCAATAAGCCCATGCAATAGTTGGCATCCGTGGCACTACCGGAGAAGGTCATAAAAATACGACCATTCCTTTTAAGAACAGCAGCTCCTTCATTGACAAGATAACCAATTTTCTCCCATTCGTATTCTGGTGTCGAGATACAAACCTGTTCTTCTTTTAGTGTCCAAGGGTTTTCCATTTCTGAAATATAAAGATTAGAGTTACCTGGGATTTTTGGATCCTTTTGTGCCCATACATAATAGCGAACTCCTTTATGTTCAAAAGAAGTTGCATCTAACGAGAACGACTCCCATTCCGTTTTAACCTGTCCTTTTTCCACCCAATCTCCTTCTAATGGATTAATAGAAGAATTTTCAAGCACAAACATACGATGATCAAATAATCCTTCGTGGGTTTCAGAGGTGTGAGCAGCAGCGAAGTAAATGTACCATTTACCATCTATGTAATGAATCTCAGGTGCCCAAATATTGGCACTCATTGGTCCAGTATTATGTTTCCACCAAACCGCTTTTTCTTCCACGTTTGTTAGTCCTTGAATAGTTTTGGAGCGACGTAAAATAATGCGGTCATATTCAGGAACGGACCCTGTGAAATAATAATAACTATCAGTATGTTTATAGATCCAAGGATCTGCACGTTGCTCGATTAATGGATTTTTTGCTTTGAATGTAGACATGATGTCAACCCCTATACATTTTGTGTTTTATATTGTTTTAAAAGTCTCCCTTATTGTGTTAGACTTTCTATTTTTTCTTCGGATAGCTTAATCGCTTTGTTTTTGGCAAGATAATGAACAAATGTAAATCGCTAGTATCGCCGATCCAATCAATTGGCCAATCATCTAATAATTTCCGTAAATATCTTGCAATAGTAATAGCCAGCCGTAACTAGCATTTTACCAACATCTGTATAGACGATAATCGACCATAGGAAATCGTTTCAGGATCCAAGTAAAGGAAAACAATCCACTACAATTAGAACCGGTTAATAAGCGGGAGGATAACCGAAATAAAGATACGGAAATCACTACACGCGCTGATTCATCTAACTCTGATGGGATCCCCTTCATGAATTGGCGCACAAGAAAGATATTTCCTATCCCGGTTAAACCAGGAATGAACATCGCCCATGCGGTGTTGACCCATCCAAGAACATCAATGATTTTATAGGATGGAATCAGATTGACGACCGCGAGAAAAAAGAAATTCCAGGCAATGTGAAAAAGGAGTATCTCTTTCTGTATATTTCAATCTTGAATAATCATACCCGTAATTAATATAACGGTGATAATCAAAAGTTTAGAAACAAGGCCGGAATATAAATAATCGATTGAATGAAACTCTTCATTTTCACTTGTTTATGTTCAAGTGCGACAGCGGTTTTTAAAGGCGTATGAATATTATGTGTACGTACAAGAAGTCTTAGATAAGTATGTAATCGATATGGTTCATGGCGAAATGAACGTAGATTAAGCTTAGAAACAAAAAGTAAATTTTGGTTATAGTACAGAGGCATTAATAGGAATATCAAGTGAAACTGTATATTGAGTTCCATCAATGCTCCCCACAGACCAAACTTGTGGTGAATAGTGTTCTTCTTTTAATTCTGGTTGCTCTGCAATGAGATTAGTCATGGGTTCTAAAACCTCTTGTTTCACATATGAAGGAACACGATCTGCATGAATAATCGTTAAATCAGCGACTACCTTACCAGAGTTTAAAATGGTTGACAATTTCTTATACATATCAGACGTAATGACATCTTCACTTTCAATTCTGGATCTGTCACATTGTATTCCTTTACAATTTGTCCCTTGTACGCACCATCGGTCTCCCGTTAGTGGGGTCCAATAGGTAATTATGTTTTTATCATCATTACTACACCCACCGGTTAATCACATGACTGCTATACTCAACATTATTGATATAACGCTTTTTCTCATTCTATCCTCCATCTAGTTCATAGATTACTTAGTTATTATTCATAAAACTATAAACCATATAAATAATTAACTTGGATTTAGTATAAATCTAGTATAGAACGATGTCAATAATAATTATGTGAATTCCATTTGATACAATTGTTACTTTATTAGTTAAATAATTAACTATATTGGTGGTAAATATTGTTGTTTTTACTTATATTTAATGATTAAATTATGATATATACGTACTCATTATTTTAAATGTTTGCAAAAGAGTAGAGATTTAATTTTAAAAAATGGAAGAGGGGGAAATCCTTTGCAACTTGAAATAGATCAGTCCTCGTTGATTGTTTATCAAGCATTGGCGAGTGATGTGCGACTGAGAATTATTCAATTGTTATCTAAAAACAAAATGAATATTAAAGAACTATCCGAGGAATTAAAGATTAGCAGTCCGATTGTGACAAAGCATATTCAAAAGTTAGAGGAAGCCGGACTAATTCGAACGGAGAAGGTTCCGGGAAAATCAGGGAGACAAAAAATATCAATTTTAAAAGTGGATCATATTGAAATTAACTTTCCGAAGAAAATCTATCATTCCTTTGCCTCATATAAAACATCTGTACCGATAGGGCATTATACTGATTTTGATTTTAAGCCAACATGTGGATTAGCAACAGAAAAGGATTTTATCGGCCCGGTGGATGAGCCAAAGTATTTTATGGACCCTAAAAGGGTGGATGCCGAAATTTTATGGTTTACTCAAGGATTCGTTCAATACAATGTAGCCAACTTTCTTAAGAAAGAAGAACAGCTACAGCAATTTGAAATTAGTTTGGAAATTTCATCGGAATTTCCTTTCTCTAATGATGTATGGCCTTCTGACATTACCTTTTCATTGAATGGCCTTCAACTGGGGACATGGACAAGTCCTGGAGACTTTGCTGATACGAGGGGGAAATTCACACCTGACTGGTGGCCCAATAATATTAATCAATATGGTTTATTGAAGACGATACGAATTACAGAACATGGTACGTATATTGATGGAGACCCATTATCTGATGTAGTTGTAGGGGATTTAGAAACAGATTGCGATCGCTGGACATTTCGAATCGAAGTAAAAGAAGATGCTGAGCATGTTGGTGGAGCCACGATCTTCGGGAAAAAATTTGGAAATCATGATCAGGATATTGTCTTTAAAATGTACTATTTGTAATAGTAGGCAAAGAATCTAAGAGAAAACGACTCTATCGCAAAGGTAGAGTCGTTTTTCTCTTAGATTCTTTCTTCACTCAACACCTGTTTTCTCTAGATCGTGATCCATCATCTGACCTCATAGGGAGCACCATCCTCACTTAGTTCCTCCTCAATCATTCCGATCCTAAAAGAATATTTAGATTCTTATATAGGAGAAAAACAAACAAATACCTAACACTTTTGTTAACGAAATTAGAGAAAAAGGTTTTTTTCTCCATAAGGTTAATAAAAGTTGTACATACATATTCCGTAAGGTTTAGATAAAGCGAACAACAACATCGGTTGTTTAAGTCGAAATTTGCAGTAATAGAGAGAAACTTGTGTAGTTTTTCGAAATGCATTATTGACATGTACGTATATGTATAATATATTTATAGTTAAATAATTGGAATGCGTTTTCAATTAACCTATGGGAATATGATTAGATTATAAAGTAGCCTTGAAGGATTTGTTTGCATATTACTTTTATATATGAAGCTAGATTTATACTTTATTAAGGAGGAGTAGCTATGTTGTATATGAAGCGTCTTGGAGCATATTGGAATAAACCAAATCATGCAGCCTATCTCTTTTTACTGCCATCTTTAATTATTTTAGTAGCATTTATATTTTTGCCACTTCTAGGTACCTTTGCATTAGGATTTTTTGATATTAATATTTTTTTCACAAACACAATGTTTACTGGTATGGATAATTTTATTAAATTTTTCTCAGATGAACGAGCGATTAATTCTCTGGTACATACGCTTTATTTCACTCTTTTAGAAACACCAATTCAAATTATTGTAGGCTTAGTATTTGCTGTTGTTTTATCAAAGAGTACTTTCTTTAATAAGTTTTGTCGGTCAGTATTCTTCATTCCCGTTGTATGTTCCCTTACATCAATTGGAATTGTTTGGTCCATGTTATTAGATCCGAATATTGGTTCTATTCCTTACCTATTTTCAAGATTAGGTATGACGATTCCACAATTTTTTCGTGACCCTGTATTGGCTATGCCAACCGTTGCTATTCTGACTGTTTGGAAAAATTTCGGAGTCACAATGATGATTCTTTTAGCGGGGATACAAGGGATCTCTAACTCTTTATATGAATCTGCTGAAATAGATGGCGCAACAAAAATACAACAATTTTTTAAAATAACGATTCCACAGTTAATTCCTTCTTTAAGTTTTTGTATCCTAACAAATTTTATTGGTTCAATGCAGGTTTTTGACCAAGTATATGTGACAACAAATGGTGGTCCACAATTTAAGACCGAGACAGCTGTTCAATATATTTATAATAGAGGCTTTTCAGCGCCGTATGAATTAGGCTATGCATCGGCGGTTTCGTCGATTCTTTTTATCATAATTGCAGTAATAGCCATTTCAATTAACTTCTATCTAAATAAAAAAGAAAGCCAAATGATGTAGGAGGGAAGAAATTGGAAAAATATACTTTTGGAAGGCTAAGTTATAAAATTTTCATGATTTTAATTGTGATCCTAATTATGTTTCCGTTCTTTTGGCTTTTGGTCTCGAGCTTTAAATTTGAAAAGGATATTATCTCTTTTCCACCTAGGGTATTTGCCGATAAGTATACATTTGAAAACTATATTCAAGTTTGGTCTACAATTCCTTTGCTAGATTATATAAAAAACACTGTTATTTTTGCAGGCGGTGTAGTGATTACATCGGTTTTCTTTGATTCATTGGCAGCATACGCCTTTGCTCGTATGAAATTTAAAGGTCGGACATTTTTATTTTATCTTGTGCTTTTATCGATGATGATTCCATTTCAGGTTTTTATGATCCCGCTTTTTATTGAGGTCAATAAATTAAATATGATTGATTCCTATATAGGGTTAATCTTACCTCGGATGACAAGCGCATTTGGAATTTTTATGATGAGATCCTTCTTTGTTTCCCTTCCAAAGGATCTCGAGGAAGCTGCACGTGTGGATGGATTAAATGAATTTAAAATATTTTTTAAGATTATGTTGCCCCTTTGTAAACCAGCTATGTTAACACTTGGGATTTTCACGCTTATGAATAACTGGAATGACTTGTTGTACCCATTACTTCTTACAAGTACCGCAGAAATGAGGACATTACCGGCTGGACTCGCGCTATTTACGGGTCAAAATATCTCATTCTACGGACCGGTTATGGCTGGCGCGGTCATATCAATGTTACCTTTGTTAATTGTGTATATTTTTGCGCAGAAATATTTCGTTCAAGGTGTAGCTATGTCAGGATTAAAAGAATAGTATTTCTTCTCAAGACTGGAGGTAATGTAATGGGGTTTTATTCTAGTCGTTTTTATTATCAGCTTATTCAATTCTGTGATTATATTTTTCTCAGTATTTTATGGGGAATTTGTTTACTTCCCATTATTACGATTGTTCCAGCTACAATTTCTCTTTTTACAGTCATTAGGGTTTGGAGAAAGGGAACAAGTCAAGGACTGCTTGTCTTGTTTTTTGGAGAATTCAAACAACATTTTTTGCAAAAATCATTGTTAAGCCTCTTTTTAGTTAGCTTTATTTTTGTACTTTATCAAAACATTCAGCTCATCACACCGATTGAGAATCCAGCGAACTTTATTCTCTTTTTGTTGTTAGGTCTATCTTTCCTTTTATTGATGAGTTTCTCTGTTCACTTTTTTAATATTTATGTCCGTTCAGAAGAAAAGAAAATTAGGCTTATTTTTAAAAATACGATTATTTTAACGATTTCTTGTTTTCATTGGACGATTTTAGGATTAGGAATTGTCTTTCTTGATATTTTATTCGTTTTATTTCTTCCTTTCATGATTTTCTTAGTCGCTTCTTTTACAGGTTATTTGTTAGTACGAATAAGCGATAAAGCAGTCAAAAGTATCAAAGTTGAGCAACTGGTAATTTAATTTTTAGAAAGTAGGGATTTGGTTGAAAACAGCTAGATTAAAAGTAGGTAAGGATTTTCAGATTTCAGCGATTGATGAGCGGATATATGGGTCATTCGTAGAACATATGGGGAGGGTTGTCTATACAGGGATATTTGAGCCAGGTCATGAGCAAGCAGATGAGAATGGTTTTCGGAGAGATGTTATGGAGCTTGTGAAAAAATTGAATTTATCGGTGATTCGCTATCCCGGTGGAAATTTTACATCTGGTTACAATTGGGAAGATACAGTTGGCCCTGTAGAGGAGAGAAAAACGCGTCTTGAGTTAGCTTGGAGACAGATTGAACCAAATACTTTTGGCTTAAATGAATTCTTTGAGTGGTGTAAACAAGTTGGAGCTGATCCGATTATGACCGTGAACCTTGGCACTAGAGGGATTAAGGCTGCCTGTAATATCCTTGAATATTGTAATTTTGAAGGTGGGACGTATTGGAGTGATTTAAGAAAGCAGCATGGTTATACTAGTTCCCATCATGTAAAAACATGGTGCTTGGGAAATGAACTTGATGGGCATTGGCAAATCGCCAGCAAAACGGCAGAGGAATATGGTAGGTTAGCAAACGAAACAGCAAAGGCCATGAAATTGATTGACCCTACTATTGAGACCGTTGCTGTTGGAAGCTCGACACCACGTTTGTCTAGTTATCCTGAATGGGATAGAGAGGTATTGATGCAGTCGTATGAAAATGTAGATTATTTATCTTTACACAATTATATTAATCGTTCACAAGATGAAGATTTAGCTGTTTACAAAAAGCGTGAACCAGATGATACGCCTACCTATTTATCTCGATCATTAGCCTTTGATCGGCAAATAAAAGAGGTAATTGCCACCTGTGATTATGTAAAAGCAGTGAAACGCAGCGATAAAACAATGTATCTTTCTTTTGATGAATGGAATGTTCATCGCTATCCTGAACAAGATTATGAAGAGTGGAAGACAGGCAGCCCCATTGACTGGTGTCATTTTACCATGGAAGATACACTTCTATTCGGCGGGATGCTACTTTCCATTTTACGTCATGCTGACCGGATTAAAATTAGTTGTCAGTCATTATTGGTCAATACAATTCCGCTTATATTAACAGACGCTGGTGGGAAAGCATGGGTGAATCCAACCTATTACCCGATGCTACATGCATCCCAATTTGGAAGAGGAATTTTAATGGATTCAAAACTTTCATGTGATCAATATAGTAATAGTCTTTTTAATGAGATTCCGACCGTTGATCATGTAGTGGTGAAAAATAAAGAGGATATAACAATCTTTGCTATTAATCGTACTGAAGAAAGTATTCTACTAGAATCAGATTTATATGGATTTAAAATGGAGCAGGTTATTGAGCATATTATCTTATCTTCTCAAGATCTAGATGATTGTAATGCTTCTGATTGCCCAGATAAGGTATCACCAAAACGAATAAAAAATTCTCTACTTGAAGATGGGATAGTCAAAAGTGAATTACCTGCTTATTCCTGGAATGTGATTCGGATCAAAATATAAAGGATAGAAAGGAGAGATAGATAATGTCTTCAAATAGATATCCTACACCACTTCTAAAGAAACAAGCAGATCCATGGATATATAAACACTTGGACGGTTATTACTACTTTACCGCCTCATCACCAGAATTTGATCGTATTGATCTTCGTAGAGCAAAAACGATCGAAGGTCTAAGAGCGGCTGATTCCATCACTATTTGGGAAAAACATGAATCGGGACCAATGAGTGAATTGATTTGGGCGCCGGAAATCCATTATATAAGCGGAAAGTGGTATGTTTATTTTGCGGCTGCTGCGACTAAAGATCCTCATCCGGAACACAATACTTTTCAACATAGAATGTATGTACTTGAAAATGGGCATGCCAATCCGCTGGAAGGAGAATGGGCGGAAAAAGGGCAGGTTAAAACCCTTTGGGAAACGTTTGCTCTTGATGCGACCGTTTTTGAACATGATGAGAAGATTTATTATGTTTGGGCTCAAAAGGAACCAAACATTGCGGGACACTCGAATCTATATATTTCAGAAATGGAAAATCCATGGACATTAAAGGGGCCACAAATACTATTAACGAAACCAGAATTTCCATGGGAAAAAATCGGCTTTCTTGTGAATGAAGGTCCAGCTGTTTTAAAAAGAAATGGAAAAATTTTTATCACCTATTCAGCAAGTGCTACAGATGAGAATTATAGTATTGGCTTACTAGTAGCTGATGCAGATAGTAATCTATTAGACCGAACATCCTGGGAAAAATCAAAAACACCGGTTTTCCGAACATGTGAAGAAAACAAGAAATATGGACCAGGTCATAATAGCTTTACAGTATCAGAGGATGGCACAGAAGATATCTTGGTGTACCATGTACGCGATCAAAAAAATGACGAAGATACTGAGGATGCCTTACATGATGCTGGTCGTCATGCATGTGTTCAGGCATTTGAATATGATAAATATGGCTATCCAAAGTTCGGTCAACCTGTCAGGAATAATTCAGAGTTGAAAAAACTAAGGAGATGTGAAAATGAAAAACTTTAAAAGATTAACTACCTTATTATGTATTTGCATTTTAGTTTTTGGGGTTGCTGCCTGTGGAGGGAAAGATAAAAAAAATGCTGAGAAGGAAGGAGAAATTTCCCTCACTATGTGGAATGGTTTTACAGCATCTGATGGAGAAATTCTTAAGGAGATTGTAAAGGATTTTAATGAAAGCAATGATAAAGGTATTACTGTAAAAATGGATATTATGACTTGGGCTAATCTTAATGAGAAATTGCCATCTGCGATTTCAGCAAAATCAGCTCCAGATTTTATTTTATTAAATTATGGTGATTTTGCACAATATGTAAAGAATGGTGCTGTACAACCCTTAGATGATTTCTGGGAAGTAGATGGAGTCAATAAAGAGGACTTTAGTGACACGGCCATGCAATTAGGACAAATTGATGGTGGACAATATTTTATTCCTATGCAAGTACAAGGGATGTATTTATTTTGGAATAAAGATCTCTTTGAAGCAGCTGGATTAGATCCAGAATCCCCGCCAGAAACATGGGACGAGTTAGTAGAAATGGCTCCTAAATTAACAGATACTTCAAAAAATGTATCTGGTTTCGCCCTACCAAAAGAGGGAAATCCAATTCTTTATAATTGGATTCTAGATAATGGTGGACAACTTGCCAATAATGATGGTACAAAATCGGCCTTTGCCTCTGATGAAACATTAGAAGTGTTAGAAAAGATTCAAACTATGATTCATGATCAAAAGGTCGGTCCTGAATCGATTTCAGGTGCTGAGGTGGACAATCTGATGAACGCCGGGCAACTTGCAATCGAAATTAATGGTCCTTGGTTAAACAACGGGTTAAAGAAAAATGAAATTAATTATGGTGTAAAGACACTACCATTGGGAAGTGATGGCAAAGAGCAAGCTATACTGGATGGAGTAGGATTTGGTATTCCATCTAGTACAGATTCTAGTAAAAAAGATGCGATCTATGAATTTATTAAATTCTGGAACACTACAGATATAGGGAAAAAGTGGAGTCTTGAAAATGGGTTCCCACCTTATTTAAAATCGGTATCTGAAGATCAAGAGATAAAAGATAATGAAATAATCACAGAATTATATAAACAGATTGAATATGCTGAACCATTTATGCCAGGATCCTATAAAATCCCGAGTATTAATAATGACGTAATAAACCCAATGATTGAGAAGGTATTAGCAGGAGAAGATCCTAAGAAATTAATGGATAAAGCAAATGAAGAAGTGAACAAAATTTTATCAGAAGACTAGGAAGTTGATCCTACAGATCTCTACATGCAAAAATAGTAGATATTGCTGTTATCTAAAAAGAGTTGTCCAGAAAGTTATTTTACTGACTTTCTGGAATCTCCTTTTTGATTTATTAGGATCAATTTAGTAATGGGGTTGGTGAAAATTCGATAGCTTCACTCAAAGAAGAAAGCGTTAACTTATTGTAAGGTTATTAAAATTTATCAGGGGGAGATTGAATGAAAAAAACGTTTATGTTGTTGGTTGTATTTTGTTTAATTGGGGTGCTTTTTTTAACAGCGTGCAATAAAGAGAAAAAAAGTGCAGTAACAGATGATGGGAAAGTTGTGCTTACAGCTCTTATTACTAAACACCCATTAACTAAAAGTGTTAAAGATATGGAATGGTTGCAAGAGGTAGAGGAGCGCGCAGGTGTGAAGATTAAATGGGAAGAAGTTTCTGCCGATTGGGACCAGAAAAAGGGAGCAATGCTTGCTGGTGGGGATATACCAGATTTAATCATTGGACCGAATGCCATTACGGATGCGGATTTTGCAAAGTTTACTGGTTTATTTGAAGATATGTCTGGATTAATAGAGGAACACGGACCCAATATACAAGCAATGTTTGATCAAAAGCCACTTACTAAAGAATTATCTACTCAGTCAGGTGGAGAAATCTATGGATTGCCTAAGTACCAAAGATTCTGGCCGGAGACAGCTACGATGCAATTTATAAACAAAGAGTGGCTTGATAATTTAAATCTTGATGTTCCAACTAATTGGGATGAATTATTTGATGTATTAACGGCGTTTAAAGAGCAGGATGCAAATGGAAATGGAGATCCAAATGACGAGATACCTATGGATTTTGCCCCTGTTGGTACAGGTGGTTTTGGTTATTTTCAACCGACTGTTTTATTAGGTAGTACAGGCATGACGATTACTGGTGGTGGGGGGCAAGGATATTTTCTTGAAGATGGTGAGGTTAAGAATTTCTTTGTCGACGAGCGTTATAAAGAAGTTGTAACCTTTTTAAATAAGCTATATAAAAATGGGTTGATTAACGAGGAAGCATTTACACAGGATTATACAAAATATCAATCTGTTGCTCGCGGCGAGGGAGATGTAGCGAAAGTAGGATATACGTTTGGATGGGAAAGGACAGATCGTTTTGGCTTAGATATTGCAGATCAGTATGAATCTTTTGCTCCGATGAAAAAATCAGCCGATTATTCAGGAGAAGTTTCCTGGACATATGATTATAATGAATTGAATTATGGGGTAAATTTTATCCAAATGTCATCGAAAACCAAGGATAAAGAAGCAGCAATGAAATTTATTAATGAATTGTATGATCCTGAAGTGAGTATGCAGGTGCTTTTTGGCTCAATTGGTCCTAATATTCAGGAAAATAGTGATGGGACGTATAAAGTATTACCTCCTGAAGACGAAACCATGGATCCTGGGACTTGGAAATGGACGTCAACATGGGCTGATAATGGTCCTATGTATATAGCTGATTCAATTGAACTTGAACTTGGGGAAGATATGAAAGCCGTAGGAGAACAACAGGAACCTTTTACAAAAACTTTTGAATCATTAAATATTGAGGAAAACGTGTTGCCTGGTATGTTTTTAAAATATAGTACTGAGGATAATAATAAAATGGCGTTGGTCAATACTGATTTAATGAATTTAAGTATGTCGAAATTTGGAGAATGGATAACAAAAGGCGGAATTGAAAAGCAATGGGAGCAGTACGTACAAGAGATGAAAAATATTGGGCTTGATTCAAATATTGACGTGATACAAAAATATTATGATGAATATAAAAGTAAGCAATGACTTGAATAAATGATAAATTGAAGATATGCAATCTAACCCGTTTTTAAGGAGATATTTGTAGTTGAAAAATATCTCCTTAAACAAAGGAGGACATGCTATGGCAGTTATAAATTCCCAAACTAAAAGGCAATCGTCTACTGATTCAATCATTAATGTGAAAAGAAATAAACCGACAATTGGAAATACATTTAAGCGGGATTATCAGTTATGGTTATTAATTTTGCCTGCGATTGTTTGTGTTTTGATATTTAATTATATTCCAATGTATGGTATCCAATTAGCATTTAGAGAATATGACTTCACCGCTGGATTAACAGGTGGTGAATGGGTTGGATTGAAATATTTTTCGCAGTTTATAAATAGCCATATGTTTTGGGATTTAATTAGAAATACGCTTCTCATTAGTATCACCACAATTATAGTTGGATTCCCTGCTCCGATTGCTTTAGCCTTATTAGTCAATCAAATTAAGTGGAAAAAAGGGAAGAAAATACTGCAAACAACTGTTTATTTACCTCACTTTATTTCGATTGTAGTGCTTGTGGGGCTATTGAATGTTTTGCTTTCTCCAAATACTGGAATTATTGGTCTTGTAATAAGTGCTCTTGGATTTGAGAATTCTAATCTACTTGCATCTGTTAGAGCTTTCGTACCTGTGTATGTTCTTTCCGACGTTTGGCAACACGTTGGTTGGAATAGCATTATTTACTTAGCGGCCCTTTCAAGTGTAGACCCTCAGTTATATGATTCTGCTAAAGTGGATGGGGCAAGTAGATGGCAAATTATAAAAAATGTAGAAATACCTGCAATTATCCCTACGATAATTATTCTCTTAATTCTTAATATGGGTTCAATTATTAGTACAGGATTTGAAAAAATATTTCTAATGCAAAATTCATTAAATTTGCCGATCTCCGAGGTGATTGAGACGTATGTCTATAAAATTGGGATTATTTCAAACCAATTTAGTTACGCAGCTGCTATCGGATTGTTTAATACGTTGATTAACTTCTCATTACTATTAGTAATGAATTACATTGCAAAACGGGCATCAAAGATAAGTTTGTGGTAACTTACACAATTGTGTTGCTAAACCTATTTAATTTCCAATCAATTGGTAGTATATGGATATGGAAGAGTCGAAAGGAGATAAAAAATGACTGCTGTTTTGCAAAAATTAAAAACCAGGAAAAAGTCAGACTTAATGTTTGATTTTATTATATACTTCATTTGCATATTAGTGTTTTTTATTGTGGCCTATCCACTTTATTTTATTGTCATAGCATCTGTCAGTGATTCCACGCTTGTTTCAACAGGAAAAGTTTTATTGTTTCCGAAAGGGTTTAGCCTATTTGGTTATCAAGAAATATTTCAAGACTCTAGAATTTGGATTGGATATCGCAATACTTTAATTTATGCAATCGGAGGTACTTTGATTAACTTGCTCTTCACTTTACCAGCTGCTTATGTATTATCTAGAGAAGAGTTTAGGGCAAGACGCATTTTAATGTTTTTCTTCATTTTTACGATGTTCTTTAGTGGCGGATTAATTCCAACGTATTTATTAATGAAGGATCTAAGTATGATTGATACAATGTGGGTATTTATATTCAATCCTGTTACTGTAAATATATTTAACTTGATTATTACTCGCACCTTCTTTGAAACGACAATACCGAAAGAAATGTATGAGGCAGCTACGATCGATGGATGCTCACACTTTAAGTTCTTTGTTTCTATTGTATTACCTTTATCCAAGGCTGTTATTTCTGTAATTGGTCTTTATTATTTGGTCTGGCACTGGAATGATTTCTTTACAGGTTTAATTTACATTCGAGATTATAGCCTGCAACCATTACAAATAATTTTAAGAGATATTCTATTATCAAACCAAGTATTTCAAGAAGGAGCTGGAAGTGGAGGAACTGGTGGAGGCTATGCACAAAGATATGCCGATCAGATTAAGTACGGAGTCATTATTGTTTCATCATTACCTATTTTAGTTCTTTATCCATTCATGCAGAAGTATTTTGAGAAGGGTGTTATGATTGGTTCAGTTAAAGGTTAAGAGACCGATGGAAGATAAAGAAAGCCGAATCTATAGGTAAGGAAAGATGAAGGTACATAAGTAATGTTATATAAAATCAAATAATAGAAAGAGGGAAAAAATGTCACATTTAGAATTTGCTAAAACTCCACCCATGGGATGGAATAGTTGGGATTGTTATGGTGCATCTGTACGTGAAGAAGAAGTAAAGGCACATGCTGATTTTATGGCAAAATATTTAAAAGAATTTGGCTGGGAATATATTGTCGTCGATATCCAATGGTCAGAGCCACAAGCGAACTCGACACATTATAATGCTTTTTTCCATTAGAAATGGATAAATATTCACGTTTGATACCTGCTGAAAATCGTTTTCCAAGTGCTAGTGAAGGAGGAGGATTTAAAGTTTTAGGCGATTATATTCACAAGTTGGGCTTGAAATTCGGTATCCATATTATGCGAGGAATCCCGAGACAGGCAGTTCATCAAAATACAGCGATTAAAGGCACACATAAACGGGCTCGGGATATTGCTTTGAATAATATTTGTCCATGGAATTCTGATATGTATGGTGTGAATGTTGATATGGAGGAAGGTCAATTATACTATGATTCTTTGCTTGAATTGTATGCAGAGTGGGGTGTTGACTTTATTAAAGTTGACGATATCGCGAATTCATATTTATATGGTGGTGCCCATCGTAAAGAAATCGTAGCGATCCGCAAAGCAATCGACAAAGTTTCACGGCCTATCGTTTTATCTTTATCTCCAGGTCCTGCACAACTAGAAGATGGATCATTTTTGCAAGAACATGCCAATATGTGGAGCCTAACGGATGACTTTTGGGATCATTGGCCAGCACTCTATCATATGTTTGATAGAACTGAAAAATGGGCACCATTTGTTCGTCAAGGAAATTGGCCGGATTGTGATATGTTGCCACTTGGACACATCGGTATTCGTGCAGTAGATGGTGGAGGAGGAGATAATTGGACACGTTTTACAAAAGAAGAACAATATCTTTTGATGACTCTATGGACTATTTTCCAATCACCGTTAATGTATGGCGGCACGCTACCAGATATCGACGAATTCACATTGAGCTTATTCACGAATCGTGATGTTTTAGACATGTATCAAACATTAACCGATCGTCGTCAATATTATCGAGATGATAGTTGGATTGTTTGGCATGCTAGAAATGATCAAAACGAGTATTTTGCATTTTTTAATGTGAGTGAGGAAGAGTTGGAAGTACCAAAAGAAATATGGTCAAAACTTCTGAAGCCAAAGGAAATAGTCAAAGACTTATGGCGCCAGCAAGAAATGACTATGCCAAATCAAAACGTTGCAAGTCATGGAGTTCTACTTGTTCGCAAATAAGGTTTAGTAGCTATATAGTCAAGCATGTACAACAAAGACATTGATTATCTGGTCTAAAGGAGTTTTATAGATGAACACGATTAAAACAAATGCGATTACGATCACAGATTCATATGTCAAAAGAGCGCAGGATCATCTTGTGCAATATCTATTGAGTATGAAATCGGAAAAATTTTTATTTGAAGTGTTTAAAGTGGCGGAGTTAAAGCCTTTGACAAAGAAGGGATATCAAGGGTGGGAAAGAAGTGACCAAATTAATTTCAGAGGGCATTTCTTTGGGCATTATATGTCAGCTCTAGCTTTAGCTTATCATGCCGAGAAAAATAATTCCTTGAAAAAACAAATATTGACACAAATGCAGATTGCGATAACTGGTCTCGCCCAGGCACAGGAAAACTATGCTTTTCTTCATCCTGAAAGCGCCGGTTATATCTCGGCTTTTCGAGAATCCGCGCTTGATGAGGTAGAAGGAAAGAGCATTGCACCTGAAGATAAAGAGAATGTTCTTGTCCCTTGGTATAATTTGCATAAAATTTTAGCTGGTTTATTAGATATTCATGAATCCCTAAAAGGAATTGAAGAAAAGGCAAGCCAAGTGGCACTAAAAGTTGCCAGTCAATTTGGTGATTATATCTATAATCGTATGATGAAATTAGTGGATAAAAACAAAATGTTACAAATTGAATATGGCGGAATGAATGATGCGCTCTATCATTTATTTGAATTAACAAGCAAGAAAGAACATATGATTGCGGCTACTTATTTTGATGAGGATGAATTATTTAAGCAATTAGCAAAGCATGAAAATGTCCTTCCCGGAAAGCATGCGAATACGCAGATTCCAAAATTAATTGGTGCATTAAAAAGATATCAAGTTTTTCAAAATGATGAATTTTCTTCATTCCTTCCCGAGGATGAAAAAGAAAAACTCTCAGTCTATTTTGCGGCTGCAAAAAATTTCTGGGATATTGTCGTGCAAAATCATACATACTGTACAGGTGGAAACAGTCAAAGTGAACATTTCCATGAACCAAACACCCTTTATTATGATGCGGAAGTTCGGAAGGGGGATTGTACATGTGAAACCTGCAATACTCATAATATGCTAAAGTTAACGCGCAATTTGTATTTTCTCACTAAAGAACCGAAGTATTTGGATTACTATGAAAAAACATATATTAATGCCATTCTAGCATCGCAAAATCCTGAAAATGGGATGATGATGTATTTTCAGCCAATGGGAGCTGGTTATAATAAAGTATACAACCGTCCATATGATGAATTTTGGTGTTGTACAGGAACAGGGATAGAAAGCTTCGCGAAGCTAGCTGATACTTATTATTTTCAAGAGGATGATCATGTATTCGTTCATCTTTATTTCTCAAATGAGGTAAGTATAACGGATAAGAATATTCGTCTAGTTCAAAATTCTGATCGGAAGAATAGTATATTTAAGCTTACGACAAGTTCCATAAGTGGAGAAGAAGTGAAGCCAATCTATCTAGCATTACGGATTCCCGCTTGGACGGATGGATTTGAACTTTTTCATAATGATGTCAAGGCAAATTATGAATTGAAAAATGGGTTTGTCTTTCTAGAACAGCCTGTTGGAGAAAATGATACCATCATGATTAAGCTTGCTCCTTACTTAAAAGTAGTGTCGACCAAAGATAATCCCGATTATGTGGCTTTTGAATACGGCCCATATGTACTAGCTGGTGGCCTTGGGACCAAAAACATTTCTGCTGATAACCCAAATGGAATTATTGTTCGTGTGGGCACGAAGGAACGCTTATTATCCGATACATTAACGATGACTGTAGAGGATTGGCGGGAAAACTTTCCAAAATATATGCAACATATTGAACGGGAAGATAAGCTTTTCGCTTTTCAAATGAACAATATTGAAGAGTCAATTATTTTTACTCCCTACTATGAAATGCACGGGGAACGCTATGGAATTTATTTTAAGTTATTAAAGGCAGGTTCTAAAGCAGCTCAGGTTGCAATTAAACAGAAAAGGAAATTGTTGCGAGAACAAGAGCGGATTTTAGCTGAACTACATAATTTTGATGAAAATAATAGTGAATACGCGAAAAAGCTTACTTATCATCAATCCGAGGTAGGAGCATTTTGGGGCAAGCGTTATCGGAAAGCTTTTCAAAATGGTTGGTTTAGCTATGAATTTACTATTCATACAAAGGATGATTTTTATTTGCAACTAGACTTTCATCGGGAAGATACTGGTAAACAAATGGATTTAATTTTGAATGAGCATAAGGCACGGACAATGATTGTCAGCGGTAATGTGGAAGGTGAATTTATATCCCAACAAATCTTGTTGGATAAAGCCCTTTTATCAAATGAAGGGAAAATCAAATTAACTTTTAAAGCGATTGAGGAAGAAACACCGAGGCTTTTTGGAATTACCTTTTTAACTAGATAGAAGAAAAGGTCGCAAAGAGGTGGTTGTGCTGAATTTTTCAGATGTGTTATGTTTGAAACGAGAGAATGTCCACTTTCATTGGTGTGGATATTTTCAAGCTAAAGGGCCCTGGAAACATGACGAGCGAATCAATTCTGACTATGAATTAATGATTGCTACTGAAGGTGTACTTCAACTAGTAGTAGAAAACAAAAAAATAGAACTACGCCCTGGAAACATGCTATTAATACCTCCAAATACATATTTTGTAGGCGTTGGTGCTGCTACAAATCTAGGTTTCTATTGGGTTCATTTTGAAGCAACTAAGCCGGAGTCCTCTATTTCAAACCATGCAACAAGATTATGGAAATTACCGGTTTTTTCAAAAGAATTACTTCTTGATAATGAGTTACTGTTAATCCAGCAAATGCAAACGATTAAGCAGATGGACTTTTCCGATTCTGCACTTATTGATGCATACTTACACACTTTGTTATTGAGTATTAGTGAAAAATTCCAGCAACCATTGTATGTAAAAAAAGACAAACATTATTTAATTGATTACATCAAAAATTATTTACGGTGGAATTATCAGAGAATGATTTCTGTGGAAGAAATTGCTAATTATTTTGGTTATAACAAAGCATATATTTCCAATCTTTTTTCTCGTGAATCCGGGGAAACAATAACCCAGTATTTAAATACTATACGCTTAGAGGCTGCTAGACAGTCTTTATTAACGACAAATGCCAGCATACAACAAATTGCTAATCAAAATGGCTTCGAAGATGAAAAATATTTTAGTCGAATTTTTTCGAAAAAATATCAACGATCGCCATTCGCTTATCGAAAGTGTTATGGACGGATTGAAAAAATGTGAAGCAATGATGCAGGAGGAACGTTACTGAAGAAGAGTAGCGTCCTCTTTTTTTATATAAAAACTTAGATAAAGTACAACACCTAGTTTTTATCCACCTTTTCTGTTTTTCTCTCTAACTACATTATCTTCCGTAACAATTAAGATAGGGTAAACAATTAAGGAAATGAGGGACGAAAAAATGAAGGCTGAAACAAAGATGACAAACGGATTTTGGAATACCTATCAAAATGTTGTAAATAAAAATGTAATTCCCTATCAATGGCGAGCGTTAAATGATCAATTGGATGATACGGATCCTAGCCATGCCCTTAAAAATTTCCGCATTGCAGCAGGGTTGGAAGAGGATGAGTACTATGGCATGGTCTTTCAAGATAGTGATGTATACAAATGGTTAGAGAGTGTCGCATATAGCCTGAATAATCATCCCAATGCTGAATTAGAAACTCGTGCAGATGGTGTGATCCATTTAATTGGGCAAGCCCAGTTGGCGGATGGCTATATAAATACATTCTATCAAGTAAAAGCAGGATTAGAAAACCGTTGGACAAATGTGAGAGACAACCACGAACTATATTGTGCTGGACATCTGATTGAAGCTGCAGTAGCATATTTTGAAGTTACAGGAAAAGATGCTTTTTTAACAATTGCTAAAAAATTTGCTTATTATATTGCAGAGGTTTTTGGACCAAATGAAGGACAAATTAAGGGGTATCCAGGACATGAAGAAATCGAATTAGCGCTTATTCGCCTATTTTTAGTGACGAATGATAAAAGGTTTCTAGATTTAGCTACTTTCTTTGTTGAAGAAAGAGGAAAAAAACCGCATTATTTCGATTTAGAAGCGGAAACGCATGGAAGGAATTCGCAAAACTGGTGGCATGGCAATCATGACTATTCTCAAGCACATACGCCTATTCGTGAGCAAAAGGAAGCGAAGGGTCATGCTGTTCGGGCGATGTACTTCTATACGGCAGTTGCTGATTTAGCACGCTTAAATCAGGATGAATCGTTAGCTAAGGCTGTGAAAATTTTATGGAATAATGTCGTCAAGCAAAAAATGTCTATTAATGGTGGAATTGGAGCTAGTGCATGGGGAGAAGCCTTTGCAGAAAACTATGATTTACCAAATGATACTGCTTATAATGAAACTTGCGCATCAATTGGATTAGCATTTTGGGCTAAGCGCATGTTAGAGCTAGAAGTAAACGGTGAATATGCTGATGTTTTGGAAAATGCTGTTTACAATGGTTCTTTATGTGGGATGGATTTAAACGGCGAGCGCTTCTTATATGTGAATCCATTAGAAATTAACGGAGAAAATGCCTGTAAACGACGCGATCATTCACATGTTACGCCAGAACGAAAAAAATGGTTTAATTGTGCATGTTGCCCACCTAATTTAGCGCGTTTAATTGGTTCTATCGGCGCCTATTTTGTCAGCAATAAGGAAGATCACTTACATCTTCATATGTATGGCGAAAGTGAAACGAGTTTAGTGTGGCAAGGGCAAAAAGTTGTTTTGCAGCAGGAAACATACTATCCGTTTTCCGGTGACGTTAAAATTACTTTCTTAAGCGATCAATCAGTTCAAGGGAAAGTTAGTTTGCGCATTCCTGCTTGGTCAGAAAAGACAAACCTTAAAGTAAATGGTGAAGTGGTACCAGTTCATATACACAATGGGTATGTACTACTTGACCGTACTTGGGATAATCACGACATTATTGAATTAGGATTAGATATGGAACCACGACGAGTTTTTGCCAATACGAACATTACTGAGGATATTGGCAAGACTGCTATAATGCGGGGACCACTTGTATATGTTGCGGAAGAGACAGATAATGGCCGTGATTTAGGCACGATTTGGTTAGCAGATGCCCCCATTACAACAGAAAAAAACGAAGAACTTTTACCTCACGCGGTTTATTTAAAAACGGCTGGGAAAAAATTAGTGTCTAATGATAATGCTACTTATAGTTACCAAAAACCGAGCTTTAAAGCAATGGAAGTAACCTTTGTTCCATACTTTATGTGGGGAAATCGCGGCTATGGTGAGATTCGAGTGTGGTTAAATCAAGATATTTAAAAAATAAACAGTCATGAGAATATGTTCTCATGGCTGTTTGCTACTATTTTTGTTAAGAAAACTATAAAATTCTTGGCTTGTGGATAAGTTATCATTTTGAGTTTTGTCGTCTAGCTCCAGCGCCTAGCCCCTCGAGGTCAAATAACCCTGAATCTATGAAGGGAAAAAGCCCCCTTCCTAGGTTCAGGAACATTTGCTTGTCGCCGATAGGCGGGCGCCCTGCGCTTTCCTTGATTGTTTCGGTTAAATGGCTTTCGTTGACTCACGAATAATTAATTCCGGTTCATACGTCACATTCTGTTTTTCGAATGTGTCTGGGTGTTCAATGGCCTCGACAATCCACTTGGCTGCGTCTATTCCTAATTGGGCCTTTGGATGGTTAATCGAAGTGATTTTCACCTCTGATGCTTCTGCAAGGGCAGAGTTATCATAACCAATGATGGAGATGTCCTCCGGAACACGGTATCCTTTTTCTTTTAGTATATGAATAATCTTTAGAGCAATTTCATCATTATAACAAACAACCCCTGTTGGAGTTTGTTCTGAATCAGCTAATAGATTTTCGATTTTTTCCTGAAAAACATTTGGTAAATCTTCGGTTGTATAGGAAATAACCGTATCATTTTGAAACGGAATTTGATGATTACGGAAAGCATTGATAAACCCCTTCATTCGGTAAATCCCCTGTAAGTCATCTGTTTTAAAAATCCCAATAATTTTATTATGACCAAGTTCAATTAAATGTTCTGTTGCCATCAATCCACCTTGTTCGTCATCCATTAAAATATAGGGAGGATTTAATTGGGAGTAATACTGGTTAATCATTAAATACGGAACATTTTTTTGTTCTAGTTCTAAGTAATAAGGAATATTGGGGTTATAGCCACTACTTTTCGTCGGTTCGATAATAAGTCCATCTACATTCCGCTCCAACATCGCCTCTAAACATTGCTTTTCTTTTTCCACTTCATTATTCGTGCTAGAAATAAATAAGGAGTAGCCTTTCGATGTGAGGTAGGATTCCATCCCCCTTATAATCGATGGAAAAATATAATCAGAGATGTAGGTTGTAATAATCCCGATATTTTTACCAGAACTTGTTGGTTTGGGAAAGGAGGGAGAAAGAGTCTCCGGTTGTTCTGCACAAAATGTTCCTGCCCCTTGTTCTCGATACAATAACCCTTCATGAACAAGTTCCCCAATTGCTTGTCTAATTGTATGTCTGCTTACTTGGAACATTTTAGAAAGTTCATTTTCGGAGTGAATTTTATCTCCAGGTTTGACCTTTCCTGCTTCTATCCATTCTTTAATTTTGTTAATGACCATTATATATTTCGCGGGTTGTGCCATAAATCTTTGCCTCCATGGGGTTCTCTGTCTGTTCTAGCTTTATTTTTAAATTTCACTTGATTGTACTGACAATTTTCCACAAGAAAATGTATGAGGTGAATTGTAGAATAATGTAGGGTGTCACACACCTACATGAAAATAAAGTATCATAAATGAGCAGAAAAGGAAAGATAATCATTTGGCTGTTGCATACAAGTTTAAAGAAAAAAGTTTGCTTATGTATTGAAAAAATATCTATACATGATAAAATGAAAAATAAGTTATACGTACAAGTTATGTTTAAAAAGTGTATCATTTGAAAAAACATAATATCTAATAGTAAGGGTGAGGAGATTGGCAAAATATTCGATTGGTGTAGATTATGGAACCCAATCTGGTCGGGCGGTTCTAGTTGAAATTGGCTCTGGTCGCGAGATTGCAACTTCTGTTAAGGAATATACCCATGGTGTCATGGATGAATTTTTACCAGGGAATAAGATAAAGCTCGAAGACGATTGGGCATTGCAGCACCCGCAGGATTATTTGGAAGTGTTGCAAGTGACGATCCCGTCTGTGTTAACAAAAGCAAATGTTGCAGCAGAGGACGTGATCGGAATTGGAATTGATTTTACGGCTTGTACGGTCCTGCCTGTTAAAGGGGATGGCACACCTCTTTGTATGTTAGAGAAATATAAAGAACATCCACATAGCTATGTAAAATTGTGGAAGCATCATGCAGCACAAGAGGAAGCAAATCGTTTAAATGAGATTGCTGCGGAACGTGGAGAGGATTTTCTAAAGCGATATGGTGGGAAAATCTCTTCAGAATGGGTCTTTCCAAAGGTTTGGCAGATTTTAAATGAGGCACCTGAAATTTATGAGGAGGCAGACCAAATTGTCGAGGCAACCGATTGGGTCATTTCTCAGTTAACTGGTGAAATCAAACGGAATAGTTGTACAGCGGGATATAAAGCGATTTGGCATAAGCAAAAAGGGTATCCTTCAAAGGAATTCTTTAAAGCATTAGATCCGCGTTTAGAAAATGTGGTTGAAGAGAAGTTATCGAATGATATTTATTCTATTGGGTCCAAGGCTGGAGAAATCACAGCTGAAGCGGCTGCGTTAACAGGACTAAAACAAGGAACTGCTGTTGCAATAGCGAATGTCGATGCCCATGTTTCCATTCCGGCTGTGGGGATTACAGAACCAGGTAAACTATTGATGATTATGGGAACAAGCACATGTCATATTTTACTAGGGGAAGAAGAAGAGATTGTCCCTGGTATGTGTGGAGTAGTTGAAGACGGTGTATTACCTGGATTAATGGGATATGAAGCAGGACAATCCTGTGTTGGAGACCACTTTGAATGGTTTACTGAAAATTGTGTCCCAGAAGCTTATGAAAAAGAGGCGAAAGAAAAGGGAGTCAATATCCATCAATTATTAACAGAGAAAGCTAGTAAACTACGACCTGGTGAAAGCGGTCTTCTCGCGTTAGATTGGTGGAATGGAAATCGCTCCACCCTTGTAGATGTGGACTTAACAGGCGTATTGCTAGGGGCAACACTTTTAACAAAACCAGAGGAGATTTATCGTGCCCTGATTGAAGCAACTGCTTATGGAACACGGACGATTGTGGAAGCTTTCCGTAACAGTGATGTGCCGGTAAACGAAATCTATGCATGTGGCGGGATTGCAGAGAAAAATACGCTAATGATGCAAATTTATGCTGATGTATTGAACTCAGAAATCAAAATTTCTGCCTCTTCTCAAACTCCTGCATTAGGTTCAGCGATGTTTGGCGCAGTTGCCGCTGGAAAAGACCGTGGCGGGTATGATGATATTACTGATGCTGCTATAGAAATGGGAGGCGTGAAAGAGACAACATTTAAACCAAATTCCGAGAATGTAAATGTTTATGAACAACTTTACTCAGAATATGAAACTTTATATAACTATTTTGGTCGTGGTGAAAATGATGTGATGAAGCGACTGAAAAATATTAAAAAGCAGAGTCTTTAAATGGATGTGCAAAAAACCTGATGTAAATCACATAGAGATAGAGGATGGATTGGAGGAGAAAGCATGCTTGCAGAATTAAAGCAAAAAGTATTAGAAGCCAACTTACAATTACCTGAATATGGCCTTGTGACATTTACATGGGGAAATGTTAGTGGGATAGATCGTGAAAAAGGTCTTGTCGTTATAAAACCGAGTGGAGTTGCTTATTCTGAATTAAAGGCTGATGATTTGGTTGTTTTGGATTTAGAAGGAAATATCGTGGAAGGGGATTTACGCCCTTCTTCTGATACACCTACTCATCTAGCACTCTATAAAGCTTTTAAAGAAATCGGTGGAGTTGTTCATACTCATTCTCCATGGGCGACAAGTTGGGCACAAGCGAAAAGGTCGATCCCTGCTCTGGGTACAACGCATGCAGATTATTATTATGGAGAAATTCCAGTGACTCGCCCTTTATCACAACAAGAGATTGAACAAGCGTATGAGCTTGAAACAGGAAATGTCATTATTGAAACGTTCAAAAACTTACAATTAGATCCCATAGCGATGCCAGGTGTATTGGTCGGCGGCCATGCCCCTTTTAATTGGGGAAAAGATGCCCATGAAGCCGTTCATAACGCTGTGGTGTTGGAAAAAGTAGCCAAAATGGCCTTGCACTCATTCCAACTCACTCCAAATGTCGAGCCACTAGACCAATACTTATTAGATAAGCACTACTTACGCAAACATGGCCCAAATGCTTACTACGGGCAAAAATAAAGTGAAACTTCATCCCCCACTGATTAGTAAGGATCAAAGGCTAAATTCGCAATACCCTGTTGGCAGACTCAAACGCGACGTCCTGTCGATTCGTCTTGCACTAGTACATCTTATACGTTGCAACCCCTTTGTGACCTGCGTCCAGCAGGCCTGAACCAATCGGGGATTTACTGGCAGTTGTTCCCCACTTACAATTCTTGTTTTTACCTCGAATTCTTGAAGTGGGGGTCTTATTGCCAATTAATTCGAGATAAATAAATGCGATCATGTCGAATATTAACAGGAGAGTGAATGTTTATGTTAAAGGTAAAAGACTATGAGTTTTGGTTTGTTACAGGTAGTCAAAATCTATATGGTGAGGATGTTATAAAGCAGGTGGAGGAACATTCTCGAAAAATGGTTGCAGGTCTTGATCAGGATCCAGCGGTCACGTATAAATTAGTATTTAAATCGGTTGTCAAGGAAGCAGATTCCATTCGTAGAAAGTTTCTTGAGGCCAATGCAGATGAGAACTGTGCGGGAATTATTACTTGGATGCACACCTTTTCACCAGCAAAAATGTGGATTGCAGGCTTGAATGTACTGAAAAAACCACTGCTACATCTACATACACAGTTTAATCGGGATATCCCCTGGGACAGTATTGATATGGATTTCATGAACCTAAATCAGTCCGCACATGGCGATCGTGAATTTGGCTTTATCGGCAGTCGCATGAATATTAAACGAAAAGTTGTTGTCGGACATTGGGAAAATCAAGAAGTACGTGTGAGAATCGGAAGCTGGATGCGCACGGCAGTGGCAGTTTCCGAGAGTCACACATTGAAGGTGGCCCGTTTTGGTGACAATATGCGTAATGTTGCAGTGACTGAAGGAGATAAAGTCGAAGCGCAAATCAAACTGGGCTGGACCGTTGATGCATATGGTGTTGGTGATTTAGTTGAAAAAATTGAAGCTGTATCTGAACAAGATATTGATCAGCTTATGGATGAATATGCAGAACAGTATTCAATTGTTCCAGAAGGGCTTCAAGACGGAGCGGTTCGAGATTCCATTCGTTATCAAGCTAAATTGGAAGTAGCTTTAAAGAGCTTTTTGGAAGAGGGCGGTTATACAGCTTTCTCTAATACGTTTGAAGATTTACATGGAATGCATCAGCTTCCGGGACTTGCCACTCAACGCTTGATGGAGCAAGGGTACGGTTATGGTGGCGAAGGGGACTGGAAAACCGCAGCTCTTGTTCGCCTTATGAAAATTATAGCAGATGGTAAAGATACATCCTTTATGGAAGATTACACATATCATTTTGAACCTGGCAATGAAATGGTTCTTGGATCACATATGCTTGAAGTTTGTCCAACGATTGCTGAAGCGAAACCAATGATTGAAGTTCATCCACTAGGAATTGGCGGGAAGGAAGATCCAGCAAGACTGGTCTTTAATGGGCATGAAGGGGCTGCCTTAAATGCTTCCATTATTGATCTTGGTCATCGTTTCCGGTTAGTCATTAATGAAGTAGATGCTGTAAAAATTGAAAAAGATATGCCGAAGCTGCCTGTCGCTCGCGTGCTTTGGAAGCTCCAGCCTTCCATGTCACAAGGAGCTGAAAATTGGATTATGGCTGGCGGTGCCCATCATTCTTGCTACTCATATCAGGTGACAAGTGAGCAATTAAAGGATTTTGCTGATTTGCTAGGAATCGAATCAGTCCTTATTAATAACGACACGAATACTCATGCCTTTGAAAATGAATTGCGCTTAAATGAAATTTTTTATAAGTGAAAATTACAGGAATCAGTCTTTTAAACAACCAAACTTGCTTCTTATTAAGGATTGATGACGTCACAGGACGTGATGTCATCAATCTCGTGCCTAATATGCTAGTTGTTTGTTAGGGATTTTGGCTAGATTGGCTCCATTCTATTATTATAAAAAAGCAGGAAAAGGGAGAGCTGTAATTTGAATAACAAAATTGTCATTAACACTGATGTAGAAAAAGCAAAGATTAATAAAAATATATATGGTCATTTTGCAGAGCACTTAGGTCGTGGAATCTATGAAGGAATTTGGGTAGGAGAGGATTCTTCTATACCAAATACCAATGGGATTAGAAATGATGTGCTTGAAGCATTGAAAAATATTCAAATTCCTGTATTGCGTTGGCCTGGAGGCTGTTTTGCAGATGAATATCATTGGAAAGATGGAATTGGCCCGCGAGAAAATAGAAAAAGAATGGTCAATACGCACTGGGGTGGTGTGATTGAGAATAACCATTTTGGCACACATGAGTTTATGATGCTTTGTGATATGCTTGGAGCAGAGCCTTATATTTGTGGAAATGTTGGAAGCGGTACCGTTCAGGAAATGTCCGAATGGGTTGAATATATGACCTTTGATGGAGAGTCTCCAATGGCTGATTGGCGAAAAGAAAATGGCCAGCCCGAGCCATGGAAATTGAAATATTTTGGGGTTGGGAATGAAAACTGGGGCTGTGGTGGAAATATGCGTCCTGAATATTACGCAGATCTCTATCGCCGTTATCAGACTTATGTGCGGAATTATGGAGACAACAGGCTTTACAAGATCGCTGGTGGAGCCAATGTGGACGATTATCGCTGGACAGAAGTGTTGATGAAAAATGCCCATTGGATGATGGATGGATTAAGCCTTCATTATTATACAGTTCCTGGTGAATGGCATCATAAAGGGTCTGCAACAGACTTTCCAGAGGATCAGTGGTTTATTACATTAAAAAAAGCCCACCATATGGATACTTTAATATCAAGACATAGCGCTATTATGGATCAATATGATCCACAGAAAAGAGTCGGTATGATCATTGATGAATGGGGAACATGGTTTGATCCTGAGCCTGGGACAAATCCGGGTTTCCTTTATCAACAGAATTCAATTCGTGATGCACTTGTGGCAGGCCTACATTTTAATATCTTCCATGAACATGCAGAACGTGTCCAAATGACCAATATCGCGCAAACAGTTAATGTGCTGCAGGCGATGATTTTAACAGAAGGAGAGAAGATGCTTCTTACGCCAACCTATCATGTGTTTGATATGTTTAAAGTGCATCATGATGCCTCCTTGCTACAAGTGGATGGTCAAATTAATCAATATCAATTTGGGGATGAATCTTTACCACAGGTGAGTATTTCTGCTTCAAAGGATAAGGATGGGAAAGTTCATATCAGTCTATGTAACTTAGATCACCAGAACGGGGCAAATCTTAATCTAGACTTGCGTGGCCTTGACTTATCCGCTAGCAAGCTGAGTGGGAAAATTCTTACTGCAGATGAGATAGATGCACATAACACTTTTGACCAGCCAGAACAAGTGAAACCAGTTGAATGGACAGATGTGAGGATTGATGGTCAAGCCATTACCGCTAAACTACCAGCTATGTCTGTGGCCGTTTTAACATTGGAATAGGAGAAGACGATGGTGAAATTACTGTGTAAGGGCTGCACGGAAAGTGTAATCGTTTCAAATGAACTTGTGGAGGATCTGCTTCTGGATGCCGAAAAGAAAGGCATAAAAATGGTCTCTCCAAAAAGCTATCAAGAAAGATTGCGGCATTGTCAAACATGCCCCGCCCTTCAATACGGAACAACCTGTAAATATAGTGGAGGTCTTGTTCAATATAAAGCAAAAATATTAAGTGGAACATGCCCATGCCCTGCAGGATCTAAATGGATTGGAGCATAAATTTTTCAGGCGTGTCACACGCCTGAAAAATCAACTCTATCCGAGAGTAAATCAACTCTATCCGAGAGTAAATCAACTCTATCCGAGAGTAAATCAACTCTATCCGAGAGTAAATCAACTCTATCCGAGAGTAAATCAACTCTATCCGAGAGTAAAGAGAGGGAGAGAAGCGATGAGTAGCAAGAAAGCAAAGATGATTGTGGAGAAGGATTTTAAAGTATCAGAAGTGGATAAGCGTATTTACGGATCTTTTGTTGAGCATTTGGGACGTGCAGTTTATGGCGGTATTTATGAGCCGGGGCATCCAGCAGCCAATGAGCAAGGCTTTCGGCAGGATGTCATTGAGCTGGTTAAGGAATTAGATGTACCACTTGTTCGTTACCCTGGGGGGAATTTTGTTTCAGGTTACAATTGGGAAGATGGTGTAGGTCCGAAAAAAGATCGTCCCCATCGACTAGAACTAGCCTGGAGAACAATCGAAACAAATGAACTTGGGACAAATGAATTTGTGGACTGGGCTAAGCTTGTCAATGCTGATGTCAACATGGCGGTAAACCTTGGTACTAGAGGACCTGATGCAGCAAGGAATCTTGTTGAGTATTGCAATCACCCATCAGGAACATATTATAGTGATTTGCGCCGCTCTCATGGTTATCAGGATCCCCATAATATTAAAACATGGTGTTTGGGAAATGAGATGGATGGTCCATGGCAAATGGGCCAGAAAACAGCAGTAGAATATGGCCGTATTGCTAATGAAGCTGGAAAAGTGATGAAGCTTGTGGATCCATCCATTGAACTTGTGGCATGTGGGAGTTCCAGTCGAACAATGCCAACTTTTGCAGATTGGGAAGCGACTGTGCTTGATCTATCTTATGATCAAGTCGATTTCATCTCCCTTCACCAATACTATGGAAATCACGATAATGATGTTGCCAACTATTTAGCGAAAACGTTAGAAATGGAAGATTTTATCCAGTCCGTCATTTCAATTGCCGATTATATAAAAGCGAAAAAACGTAGTAAAAAGACCATCAATTTATCTTTTGATGAATGGAATGTTTGGTATCATTCCAATGCAGCTGATCAAAAAATTGAACCATGGTCGATTGCACCATCTCAATTGGAGGATATTTATAATTTTGAAGATGCTTTATTAGTTGGTTCCATGCTGATTACACTATTAAAACATGCAGACCGTGTGAAGATTGCCTGTATGGCCCAGCTAGTCAATGTTATTGCGCCTATTATGACAGAAAATGGCGGATCAGCTTGGAAACAAACGATCTTTTATCCTTATATGCATGCATCTAAATACGGAAGAGGAATAGTTTTAAATCCAATCGTTTCAAGTCCAAAATATGATAGTAAGGATTTTACAGATGTTCCGGTACTAGACACAACGGCTGTTTATAACGAGGAAGAAGAGGAATTAACGATCTTTGCTGTGAACCGTGATCTTGAAGAACGTCTACAGCTTGATTGCGATATTCGTAACTTTACAGGCTATAAGATTGTTGAGCATATTGTGCTTGAAAATGATGATTTGAAACAGGTTAATACTGCGATAAAACAAGCAGTTGTCCCACATACTAACGGAGATGCAATTCTCGATAATGGTCATATTTCTGCGACATTGCCAAAATTGTCTTGGAACGTTATACGTTTGAAAAAATAAAAACAATAAGGGTTAGGGGCCGCCCCCTAATTCTTAGAAGATGTTGTTTCCATGAAAGAGAAAATCTAATTTTTATGTAAGGATGACTGCAATGAAGACAGAAAAAGTAATTGAACTCGTTAATCATGCGGATGAAAATTGTTCCTGTACCCACGCACACTCCCCTATTACAATCGAGAAAATGACTGTGGATTCAGATGCTTATGATCAATTTTCTATGTTTGTAACCGATAAAGGATATAAAAATGTATTGATGATTGCGGATGAAAATACTTTTACAGCAGCAGGGGAGAAAGTAGTCACATACTTGGAAAAATTAGAGCTTACCTATAGAATCTGTTTGATCGAACCAAATGAAATCGGCGATGTGGTCGCAGATGAACAAGCACTTGTCCAAGCTTTACTAGCAATTGAAGCTGAGATTGATTGTTTGTTAGCTGTTGGGTCTGGCACGATCCATGATATTACGAGGTTTTGCGGAGCGAAGACGGGTAAACCATTTATTTCGCTGCCAACAGCGGCTTCTGTCGACGGTTTTACTTCACTTGGCGCTCCCCTCATTATTAAAGGGGTGAAGAAGACCTTTCCAACTGCCTCGCCCATCGCCTTATTCGCTGATATTGAGGTATTAGTGGCAGCTCCAAAAAAGATGACTGCCGCCGGGGTTGGCGATATGATGGCGAAATTTACATCTTTAGCAGATTGGAAATTTGGTCATCTAATGCGAGGGGAACCATATTGTTCACTTGCAGCAGAAATAACGAAAACGGCTTTGGACGATTGCCTAATCGCAGTAGATACAATTGCTAGGGGGGAAGAAGAGGGACTGAAAATTTTAATGAATGCCCTTATTCAATCTGGATTAGCAATGTTAATGTTTGGGCAGTCTCATCCTGCCTCTGGTGGAGAACACCATCTATCCCATTACTGGGAAATGGAATTCCTTCAGAAGAAAAGACAACAGGTTTTGCATGGAGCAAAGGTTGGTGTCAGTACCATTTTATTGTCTTCTCTTTATCCAAAATGGTACCAAGAGGGAGAGTTGCTCTCTAACGAATTTGACCAGAAGGTTGAAGTTGAAGAAATTATTGAATCCCTTCCTGATGCTACATATCTAACGAAGCTAATGGAACAATTGGGTGGGCCTACCACTCCTGAGCAATTAGGGATTGAGGAAAACCTTATGAATAGAAGTTTAAAAGAAGCCTACTTATTAAGAAATCGTTTTACGATGTTGAAAAGCCATAATATTCGGTGAGAATAGATTATTATTTCGTTGGTGTATTTATTTTCGAATCAACGGATAACATGCCCCCACTTCAAAGAGAGACATAAATGGAAGTGGGGGTGAAAAACAGATACCTTTTCAAAGAAATTCTGAATATTCAACTTCAAATTAATTCTATAAAAATAAGAGAAAGGAAGAAATAAATGCAAGCTTATTTATTTGTGCATTTTCGGGAGAAGACTAGTCCAGATGGGGAGCAGGTGTATTTTGGAATTAGTAAAGATGGCTTCCAATGGGAAGAAGTGAATAAAGGTCGACCGCTCTTATGGGCGTACTATGGAGATAAAGGTGTACGGGATTTTACAATCACTCGCTGTAAGAGGAGCGGAAAATATTATATCTTTGCAACAGACTTAAGCCTTGCCTATGGTATGCGCAATCAGTATCACCAGTCTTGGAACGAAATCTCAAAAAAAGGAAGCAAATGCTTCTCTGTATGGGAATCAGAGGATTTAGTGAATTGGACAGAGCAACGTCTTGTAAAGATAGGAAATGAAGATTTTGGTTGTATGTGGGCGCCAGACATTATCTACGACCGAGAGCATGGTGACTATGTTCTCCACTGGTCGTCATCCCATAAAGAAAATAATTTTGGCTGGAAAGGCATATATTGCAGCCGTACGCAGAATTTTGAAGATTTTTCTGCCCCTCAGCTTCTGTACAGGAAAGAAGACAGTGGTGTGATTGATTCTGCAATTTATGAGGAAGATGGCAAGTATTATATGTTTTTAAAAAGTGAAGATAAGCCAGCAAGGATTGTACTTTTGAAGGCAGATCATGTTCATGGACCATATAGTCGAGTTGAAGAATTTGATCGAAGCATGGAAGTATTGGAGTCTGGACTTTATGAAGCGCCAACAGCAGTTCGTCTGGAAGATGGAAAATGGTGTCTATTTCTTGATTATTATGGCGTACCTGGAGCAGGGCAAGGCTATGTTCCTTTCATTGCTGATAGTCTAGCAGAAGGGAAGTTTGTACGCTCTGATCAGGCATTCAATTTTCCATATGGATTTAAACATGGAACGATTCTAACGATTACAATGGAAGATTATGAAAGAATTAAGAGTTATAAGTGGGAAGAACAATAAACTTAGAGGAAAGGAGTAATTCTACGGCTGAATTGAAACCGGTTTCCTTATATGTTTATTTGGAAACGGTTTCCGGTTGAAGGAGGTGAAAAAGGGCAAGATGCTTAATCAACACAAAGCTTTATTAAAATTTTAAAGGGGGAATTCATATGAAATTAATATTTGGCAATCGTATTTTTCTACTATTTAGTTTGCTACTGTGTTGTGTGTTAATTTTCTCTGGATGTACAGCAAAGGAGAAGGAAAAGGTATCAGCTAATGGTGAACCAGAACCAATTACCTTAAAGATCCATTTTGGAGAAGATGAGAATTTTATTAATTCCTATATTAAACCTGCGGAAGAGGAATTTCCGTATATTACATTTGAACATGTGGAAGGAAGCTATGAAGAATTAAATGCGGCTGGAAGTACTCCAGACATAGTGTTTCATTGGAATAAAGGCGGATTAGCAGATCAAGAAGAGTACGGATTAGCCTACGATATGACAGAGCTAATTGAACAATCTGGATTTGATATTTCTCGGTTTGATCCTAATCAGTTAGCAGAATGGCAAACGGCTTCACATGGAGAAACATGGGTTCTTCCGATCATGACGAGTCGTTGGGCGCTTATGTATAATAAGGACGTTTTTGATGCGTTTGGCGTTGAATACCCTAAAGATGGAATGAATTGGGAAGAAGTAATTGATTTAGCGGAAAAAGTGACTGGTGAAAGAAATGGTATGGAATATCAAGGACTATATATGCCAAAACATGAGGCACCTATTTTTTGGACTACAGGAAATTTCGTTGATCCAGAGTCAGATGAGCCGGTTTGGACAGAGGACGGAACAATTAGGGATTACTTTAACTCATATCAGCGAGCTTATTCTATTCCTGGCAACCCATATATTCCTGAACATTGGGAAGAAGGAGGATGGGTAGAGTTATTTGAACAAGGGAAATTAGCGATGGTGGCCCAGTTTTTCTCTCCTCCGAATCCAGAAGCAAACATAAATTGGGATATTGCAACCTATCCAGAACCTGAGAATGGTGTTGCGTCTAGAGGATGGGCTATGGGAATTAGTGCAACAAGTGAACACAAGGAAGAAGCGATGAAGGTGTTTGATTTTTGGTTTTCTGATGAACAGTTACTTAACAATACCTTCATATCTGGTCCTCTATATGTTCCATTTCCTCACCTATATGAAAATGGAGCTGCCTTAGATAAAGCGAACGAGAGGGAGGGCGAGATTTGGGAAAATCGTAATATGGAAGCACTATTTTCTCTTCCTACTGCGGATTCGCCAGAAAAGATTTCTGAGTATGATGAAGGCGCAATCGGGACGATTGATGAAGCGTTATACGAATTAGTCACTGAAGATCAAACTGATTTAAATACCCTTTTAAGACAAAAATATGACGAAGAAATCAACCGTATCAAGGATGAAAAAGGGAAAAAATAATACCATTAATGGGTGTTAAATATAGAGTTAATGTATTCCAATTGAAAAATCTTTGTCCCAGATAACATTCCTAGCGATTATGCCGGGAATTATGAAAGAAACAAGGGGCACGAGTGGGTAGAGCAATAAACATAGGTAAGAGGAGTAATTCTATGAATAAATTGGAACCGGTTTCTTTATGACTAATTTAATTCAGTAATGGAAGCGGTTTCGAGTCGAAGGAGGTGAAAAAAACAGGACGATTAATCAATACCAAGTTTTATCAAAATATCAAAGGGAGGTAGTTCATATGAAATCAATATTTAGCAATCGTATTTCTCTACTATTTAGTTTGTTGTTATGTTGTGTGTTAATTATTTCTGGATGTACAGCAAAGGAGAAGGAAAAGGTATCAGCTGATGGTGAACCAGAGCCAATTACCTTAAAGATCCATTTTGGAGAAGATGAGAATTTCATTAATTCATTTATTAAACCTGCAGAAGAAAAATTTCCGTATATTACATTTGAACATGTGGAAGGAAGCTATGAAGAATTAAATGCGGCGGGAAGCACTCCAGATATATTATTTCATTGGAATAAAGGGGGATATGCTGAAGCAGAGGAATATGGACTAGCTTATGATATGACAGAGCTGATTGAACAATCCGCATTTGATATTTCTCGGTTTGATCCTAATCATATAGCCGAATGGCAAGCGGCCGCAAATGGGGAGACCTGGGCTCTTCCAATTATGACAAGTCGTTTTGCACTTATGTATAATAAGGATATTTTTGACTTATTTGGTGTTGAATATCCTAAAGATGGAATGAATTGGGAAGAAGTGATTGATTTGGCGGAAAAAGTAACTGGTGAAAGAAATGGTACAGAGTATCAAGGGTTATATATGCCAAAACATGAAGCGCCCATTTTTTGGACTGCCAGAAATCTTGTTGATCCAGAGACGGACGAGCCGGTTTGGACGGAGAACGGGACGATTAGGGAATACTTTAACTCGTATCAGCGAGCTTATTCCATTCCCGGTAACCCGTATATTCCCGAGCATTGGGAAGAGGGAGGATGGGTAGAGTTATTTGAACAAGGGAAATTAGCGATGGTGGCCCAGTTTTTCGGTGCTCCAAATCCAGATGCAAATATAAATTGGGATATTGCAACTTATCCAGAGCCGGAGAATGGTGTTCCTTCCAGAGGATGGGCAATGGGGATCAGTGCAACAAGTGAACATAAGGAAGAGATAATGAAGGTATTTGACCTTTGGTATTCCGATGAACAGCTACTCAACAACACCTTTATAAGAGGACCTCTTTATGTCCCGTTTCTTCATCTATATGAGGATGGATCTGCCTTAGAAAAAGCGCTAGAGAGAGATGGAGAGATTTGGGAAAATCGCAATATGGATGCCCTATACTCTCTTCCTGTTGCGGATTCGCCAGAAGTGATCTCTGATTATGAAGAAGGCGCAATCGGGACGATCGATGGAGCGTTATACGAATTAGTCACTGAAGACCAAACTGATTTAAATACCCTTTTAAGGCAAAAATACGACGAAGAAATTAACCGTATCAAGGATGAAAAAGGGAAAAAATAATAGACAAATGACGAAGCGAAATCAATCGGCAATAAATCAAATATTTAGCCATTAGTGGAGGAGAGAATACAGGTGAGGCAGATATGTCCTGTATTCCCTCATCTATTGAATGAGATTTAGATTATATTGTTGAGCTGAAGGGATTTTACAAGCTTGAAGAGGGGGTATTGAGAGTGATTGTGGGAGAAAGGAAAAATCGATGGAGCTCCTTGATCTTTGTAGGGTTGATCATTGTTTGTAGTTTCGTATTATATGCATGCAGTAACACGAACGAAAAAGTTAGTAAAAATGACAATGTGAATGACTCAAATGAAGAAAATCCAGTGACCATTGACGAGCCTGTTACTCTATCGATTGGCTGGTATCAAGGGGATGAATATTGGAATGAGTTTGTTCAAGATTTAAAGGAAGAGTTTCCAAATATTACAATGGAACGAGTGGATGGGCAACCCCGGGATCAAGAAAATTTAGAAGAATGGATTCTGACGGACCAGATCCCTGATATTGTATCATTAACAACAAATGAATTTCGTTTATTTACAGAATTGGAATTGGCTTATGATTTGACCGATTTGATAGAGCAATCTGGTTATGAGCTGACTCGTTTTGTTGAGGGGAATATTGACCATATTCACATGTTTTCAATTAATAATGGCATTCAAGCCCTACCATTTCAATCTCCTAGAAACGTGATGTATTATAACAAGGATATATTTGATATGGTTGGAGTACCCTACCCTGAAGTAGGCATGACTTGGCCAGAAGCAATCGAATTAGCTAGAACATTAACATTTGAGCGTGATGGTGTTCAGTATAGAGGAATGGATATTGCTGATGCTTTTTTAGGACAATTTATGACGCTAGATACTCCTGTGTTAGATCCAGATACAAACGAATCACAAATCACTACAAATCCGATATGGAGATCAGCATTGGAATATGTGGCAGATATTTATGCGATTCCGGGAAATTTTACGGGGGAAGACCATTTTTATTGGTATTCGAATTGGGAGGCTTTTGTTCAAGATCAAGCCGTTGCGATGACACCACATCCCTTTAGTTCAGATGCCCTGAAGGAAGCTAATGAAGCTTTCCAAAATTGGGGGATTACGACAATTCCCGAATTTGAAGATCATCCAGGAGTTGCCGGGGGCGGAGCATGGACGTACGGTTTATCTAACACAAGTGAACATAAAGAGGCAGCTTTTGAAGTATTGAAGTTTTTGTTATCAGATGATCAGCTTGTAAAATATTACAGTATTTTCGGAGATGTTTCGAGATTCCCGCTAGATAGTCCAAGTTTAAGAGAAGATGTTGAACCAGATCCAATCTTTGAAAATGTGGATTATGATATTTTATTCGCTCAGGAATTTGCCGCCCCCATTGAAAGATCTGAATTTGAAAATGAGATTGACCGCAATAGTATCTTTGTTGATCTCATAAAATCGGATCTTGATGTAAACACCTATATGAGAGAAACAGAAGAAAAGATCTCGAGTATTGTCGCTGATTTAGAAGGGAAGAAGTAAAGTAGTTCGATAAAATATTCCAAGTTACAAGAAAAAAGTAACTCACCCTTACCAGTGATATGGAGAGTGAGGATGAGTTACTTTTTTAACCATTTATTTTAATATTGGAGGAATGATAATAAATATGATGATTGCAATAAGCGTAAGTCTAACTTTCTTTTCTTTTAATGATATCGGCAATAAAACCAACCCTATTACACCTGCAAACAATAAGTAAAGGCCGATGGCAAAGTACCCTCCCGTATTCCAGATAGGGATGCTCAAAATTGTACCAGTGTAACCTTGGAAATAATTATAATTCGTTAATACAGCATTCATGATTAATGCACTTATCAATAAAAATATAGATGAGCAAAAAATACTTTTATGTTTTATCACAGCGCACCTCCAGTTAGTGTATTCCAACACTACAATAAGTATAGCTAATGAAGTTTCTATTGTCTTGGTGAAAATTCCCATAATTTTTGTAGCCTAAATGAATAGCGCCGGATGTAAAACTTGGTTGTTTTCTTATTTTCAAGCTGTATCAAATAAACTTTTGTTTGTACGCCCTGATGGTTGGAAAAAATCTCTTCTATGATCTTCGGTGTATCGATACTTTGATCGAATTGCAAAATGAATGTATTGTCCTTTCCTTGCAAAACAATCTGATTGTCCAGTATCGATGGTTTAAAGAGACTGACAAAATTCTCCGTAATGATACCCTGTTCATCTGTATCAAATTGCATCCTATCTTCTAACAGAATATATTTCTGTTGCTCATCTATAATCCATTTGCGTTTGAAAAATTGCAATCCGTCCACATCAGGATATGTTTCGGCCATCTCAAGTGAGAACGTACTGGTATGTTCATCAATCATCTGAAAATGGCTTTCTCTCGCCTGAAAGTTCCCATCTTTTTGTTCTTTCCCCTGAATAATCGGTAAAGAATGTCCGAGAGCTCGATTTGGTAAAAATGTATAACGTTTTTCTCCAAAGTAATCTCTTGTATATTCTCCAGAGCCTAAATCTGTTAAAAATAAATCACAACCATCCCCAATGATAAAGTGTCCAACATCATTATGATTATGGCTTTCCTGATTGCTTCCCCCTTTAGCAGAAAAAACAAATTTTTTTTCTGAATTCCGAATGATCACCCATTGAGCATCTTTAAGGTAGTGTTTACAGGATACGACATTGGAATGGCTTGTTTCTTTTGTCCAGATTAGATTCCGGTACATTGGTGCCCAGCGGTAACAATGATCATCATACAGTGAGCTTGTTTCAGTCACTGGCGGGATGGCCACATCAAATGTTCTTTCACAGTAACAGAGCAAGCCACTTGGCAAAACCAAATGATTAGTAGAATCGGAATAAGGAATATATTGATCCCTAGAAATCATGGCATAAAATGGGAAGGCAGCAATGCTCTTTACTTTTGGATCATTTATATATCGATCGTCCTGATATAAATGGGTGTATTTTTCTGCAAAATAACAGTAATAGCCAAATCCGTAGGCCCAATACCCTACCCCTTCCGCACATACTCCATCTTCAGCAAAACTTCTTAAATAATAAGCAAAGGATGTTTCAAGCCGTTGCAAAATCTGTTTTTGTCTTGTAGAGTGCAGGGGCAAAGCAGACAAGGCTGTTAGGCCGATGCAACTGGCAATGACGGAACTCCAGTTATTTTCTAAACGCTCCCAATGCCAGTCTTGCTCTTCAAATGGAGTAAAGACTCGACATTCAATTTCTTCAGAAACTAATTGTTTAATAAAGTCGGAAAGTTGATCACCATTAACTTCGGTAATCTCCGCGAGAGTTTGCGCTGTTTCAGCAGCAAATAGATCTATTACAATTTTACCTTCACGACTAAAACTATGATTCACAATCGGAATATGTGCAGGAAGTGCCCATGAATATTCATTACAAATTTGAAAAATAACCTCTTCCAATAGTGGAAGACTCTCCTCACTTTTTCTAAGGAAAACATCTAAAGCTAATACACTTAATTGTTTTCTTCGAGCGAAATATTGCTGTTCAAAAGCCAAACGCTCACCAGTTTCGAGATACTCTTTGTATCCAAATAAATCAATTGGTTCCACCTTGTTTTCAACGCGATATTCTGCTGCTTCCTCTACTATTTCATTCGTTAATTTGGTGGCTATTGTATAACGGGTCATGTAAAATCCCTCTCTGAATCTATTTAATTATGAAGTCATTATTGCATGATGGTCTGAAGCTGTTTCTATAATCCTTGTATATTTAAATTTTTCTAATAATTATCGTTGACAAATGATAGCGATGGGTTGTAAGATTTTTATAAGTACCAATATTTAGCATACTTTAAATTGATACCGGTTTCAATAGAGACATAATGTTTGTTGTTAGATTTTTGAAACCAATTTCTAAGGGGGATGATAAAACAAAATTTTGTGGGAGCTACAAGAAGAAGGCTATAGATGAAGGTAAACCGCTTGCTTCTGACTGTTAGCTGATAGTTTAATCAAAAGGTCCTTTTTCTTTCACTTTTTGAAACCGGTGTCATTAAGTGGAGAAGCAGTATTATTGACTATTAATGGGGGAATCTTTATGAAATTAATTTTAAGACATCGCAACATACTATTTATTGGGATATTACTTTTCGGCATCGCTGTGTTGTCAGCTTGTACATCTAAAACGAAGACAGATTCAGCAAACAATGGTGAGCCTGACCCAATCACATTAAAGATTCATTTTGCTGAAGATGAAGCATTTATCGATGCGTTTATCAAGCCAGCGGAAGAAAAGTTTCCTTATATTACATTTGAACATGTAGAGGGAGATTTAGAAGAATTGATTGCTGCAAGGAAGGCTCCGGATATTTTGTGGTTCTGGGACCAAGGGTGGCTTGAGCATGCGAGTGAGCTTGAAATGACCTACGATATGCGGGAGATAATTGAAGAGACAGGATTTGATATTTCGCGGTTCAATCCTAATCAGTTAGCTGAATGGCAGGAGTTTTCTGGGGAAGAATTATGGGTTCTGCCCATGAGTTCCGATCGCTTTGCATTAATGTATAATAAGGATATTTTTGACCTGTTTGGTGTTGAGTATCCAGCAGATGGGATGACCTGGGAAGAGGTTGTGGACTTAGCAAGAAAGGTAACTGGTGAACGAAATGGAATGGAATATCAAGGTTTATATATGCCAAAGTCTGGGGCCCCTATTGCCTGGACAGCAGGTAATCTAGTTGATCCAGAAACGGATGAACCGATATGGACAAATAATGATACGGTTAGAAATTACTTCGAATTGTATAAGGAAGTTTACTCCATCCCAGGAAACCCGTATATTCCTGAGCATTGGGAAGAAGAGGGTTGGCCAGAATTATTTGCACAAGGAAAATTAGCCATGGCGGCACATTGGTTTATGCACCCAGGGGAAGAATCAAATGTAAGCTGGGATGTCGCAACCTATCCTGAGCCAGAAAATGGTGTTCCTGCCGGTGGATGGGCAATGGGGATTAGTTCTACAAGTGAATATAAAGAAGAAGTAATGAAGGTCTTTGACTTCTGGTATTCAGATGAGCAACTAATGAATAACACTTTTACAGGTGGTCCCCTCTCTGTTCCATATGCCCATCTTTATGACGATGGTACAGCAGTAGAAAGAGCCTTAGAATTATCTCCAGATTTATGGGAGGGCCGGAATATGGAAGCACTTTTCTCTCTTCCAGTAGCGGAACCGCTTGAGGAAAAATCTAAATATCAAAATGATGACATAGTTTATGATGCCTTATATGAATATATTGACGGTGATCAGATGGATTTAAATACTCTTATGAGAGAAAAGTATGAAGAGGAATTAGTTCGGATTGAAGAAGAAAAAGCAAAGAAATAATCGGTAGTCTGATGAATTCCTATAGAGCATGTTCAAAAGGTCCAATAAAAATGGCACTGCGAGATTTGCTATTTCACTTCAATAAGAGGTGTGAATTGACAAAAATAATTGGTAGGAGATGCTTACATGCCATATAACAATGCGTCTGATCCTTTTCATCCTAGGAAGGGACTTCGACTTCGCGATATTCCTGCACATGATCCGTATGTATTGGTGCATAAAAAAACAAATACTTACTATTTATATACAACGGGAATTCCAGAATTAACAGATTTAGATAGATATGGAGTGCTAGTTTATAAAAGTAAAGACTTACTGGATTGGGACGGCCCCTATGTCGTTTTTACAATTCCTAATGGCACATGGGCCCACCCACAGCATGGCACATGGGCACCAGAGGTTCATCAGTATAATGGGAAATATTATCTGTTTGTTACCCTGCATAATAGAGAGCAAATATTGGTGGAACCACCAGAGGTATGGAAAACTAATCATCTTCGGGGGACAAGCATTGCTGTAGCTGATTCACCAGAAGGCCCCTTTACATTACTTAAAACAGATGGACCAATAACACCTAGAAATTTTATGACATTAGATGGAACATTGTATGTGGATGAGGAGCAAAAGCCGTGGATGGTCTATTGCCATGAATGGATTCAGGTGGTGGATGGTACATTTGAGGCCATTCCTTTAAAGAATGATTTGTCCGCAGTAACTGGCCCGCCACAACATCTTTTCAAGGCATCCGATGCCCCATGGATCAATGCTGAACGGGTACCCAGTGTGCAACCTTCAGTATACGTTTCTGATGGATGCCAATTATACCGTACAAAAGGCAATCATCTTGTTATGCTTTGGTCAAGCTATAACAAAGAAGGATATGTCCAAACAATTGCCAGGTCGAAGTCTGGTCAGTTAAAGGGGCCTTGGGAACAACTTGAACCATTAGTAGATGATGACAGTGGACATGGAATGCTATTTAAAACTTTTGCGGGTACTTGGATGTTGATTATCCATCATCCATTTAGTACACCTGAATCACGTGCAAAGATTTACGAGATGGAAGAAACAGAAGATAGCTTTAAAGTAGTTAGACCGAGAACTGAATTGCATGGCTAATGAATTCAGCAAATTAAATGTTGGAACTTTATGAAGATAAGTATGGAAAATTCGATTGTTTCGATGATTATTACTTGGAGGTGTATATTTTGGTGACGAATAAAAAAATGTGTTTATTAGTAACGGCCATGATGTTGTTTTCCGGTTTGATCATGAATATGCCTATAACAGCAAAGGCAGCAGATAATGATTTAAGAAAGGTCGAGGATGTCCTATATTTTGTCAATGCAGGTGATCCAACACCAGAAAAGGTGGGGGAGGATGATCAATTAGGTATATATCAAAGCCAAACGGAACAGATGTATGGGACCGATGAAGGAACAGGGAAAAAGTGGGGATTAGTCACTGAAACGACCGCTACAAGTAACTTTGACGAGGGGAAGTCAGACAAGTATTCTTCCTTAAGATATTATAACGGTCCACAATCTCGTGATAAAGCGATTGAATACAAATTTGAACTTCCGGAAGGGAATTATGATCTTACACTTGGATTTAAAAATAAATGGAGTGGACGAAATGTCAATATTATCGCTGAAGGGGAAAATTTGTCCAATGGAGATTATGATATTGGAGAATACGGTGCAGAGAAAGAATTCAATTATCGTCAGCTATTAGTGAAAGACGGAGAATTGACTCTGAAAATTCAAGGCCCTGAAAGCGCCGAATTAACCAATCATAATGATCCATTAGTAAACTATATTTTTATTAAGGAGAGCGTACTCATTCCCCTTTCTGACCTAATAGCCAAAATAGTAGACGCTAGGGAAAAAGTGGAGGAGCCCAATCCATACACAAATTATAGTGTTCAACAACTTCAGGCTGCCATTGATCAGGGAGCTAAATTGCTGGATAGTATCACGAATGAAAGGCTGGATGTAGAATCAAGAGCTGTCCAAGAAGATATTTATACGACTATTCATGATGTAGACACTGCTATAGGGGGGCTAGAGTTGTATAAAGAAAATGAATCTTTTAAACCGGGGCAAACATGGAAGGATACGGATGGAAAACCTATCCAATCTCATGGCAGCGGGATTATGTATGACGAACAAATGGAAACCTATTACTGGTATGGAGAAGATAAGACGCATGGTTATTTACCTGCAAGGGGAGTTAGAGTCTATTCCTCTAAAGATCTATATAACTGGGAGGACGAGGGTCTCGCCTTAACAGCGATTGAGTCGATGGATCAATTTGCAGATGATCCACTTATTTCCAAACTTTATACGGGAAGAGACGACAAGGAAGCTATTTTGAATGATATTGGGACAGATCGGGTCATTGAAAGGCCGAAAGTAATTTACAATGAAAAAACGAAGAAATATGTGATGTGGATGCATATTGATGGTCCATCTGAAACTTCTGATGCAATGTATGCGAAGGCACATGCTGGCTATGCACTTAGTGATTCTCCTGCAGGTCCTTTTGTGTACCAAGAAAGTAATCGAATGGATAGGGCACCAGAAGATGCTGATTATAATGGACAGCCAGATCAGCCAGGAATGGCGCGGGATATGACATTGTTTAAGGATGACGATGGAACCGCTTATTTAATCTATTCAAGCGAAGAAAATATGACCATCTATATTTCCAAACTAAATGATAGTTACACAGATGTGGTTGGATGGCATAAAGAAGGCAAGGAAGAACGGGATTCGACCTATAAAGCAGTGCATGGAGAGGACTATATAAGGGTATTCCCAGGTGCTCAAAGAGAAGCTCCAGCTCTTTTTAAGTATCAAGAAAAATATTATATGATAACATCAGGTGCAACCGGATGGGACCCTAATCCGGCCAGATACACAGTAGCCGATGATATCTTTGGTGAGTGGAAGCCAATGCGGAATCCAGCAGTTGGTGAAAAGGCTTCAACAACTTTTGATTCGCAGAGTACCCATGTCATCCCTGTGGATCCTGAAAATGGTGAATTTATTTATATGGGGGATCGGTGGAAGAAAGAGGACCTAGCAAACTCCTCATATGTATGGCTCCCTATTGAATTTGGGCAAGAAGATGAGATGATCTTAAGGTGGTATGATGAATGGGATTTGTCTATTCTAGATAAAATGGGTCGAGTGACGATTAACAGCAAGTTACCTGAAAAAGTAACATTAGGTAAAACACCAGATTTACCCGATGTTATCAATGTGACAAATACTGAAGGGAAGCAAATGGATACATCGGTTATATGGGAAATAAATGATGAAGACTTTTCCCAGCCTGGAATGATGACAGTTGAAGGAAAACTACCAGAGCTGGCAGATAAGGTAGTCAGAATCGAGATCCTTGTGCTCCCTAATAATGTGGAATATTTTGTTCATGCTGGTGGTGCCGAAACCCGAGATTACAAGCTTTGGGCCTCTTATATGCCAGAAACGCTTTTGAATAAAGATAGGATTGATCAACAATATGATCCGGAAAACGGCCAAAACTGGGGATATGTTGGCGATCGGACGAGTCCCTCGGGAAGTGAAGATGGTGACTTATTCTCCGCACTGCGATATCTGACTCCTAATTCCGGTACAGATCTGACATATAAATTTAATCTGGATAATGGCGAGTATACTGTTTATCTCGGGTTGTACGATCCATGGTATAGTTCAACGCGAGGAAGTCGAAAAGTGGATATTTTATTCAACGAAGAAGTCCATACGAAGGATTATGTGTTCACTGATGCTTATGATGTGGCTGGAGGAGATGTGGAAATTGCGGATAACCTCTTGGATGTGACCATTCGCAAAACAAATACCCCTGATCCACAAATCAGTTGGATTATGATTGTTGGAGATGAACAGAAACAAGATGTGAATGTCTCAAAGATGTTAGAAACATTGATGGAATATAAAGCGGATTTACAAGATTCTGTTTACCATTCTCTACAAGTGCACCTAACTGCACTTCAACATTATGAACGTCAAGAAGAGGCTGAAAAAACCGTGAAGCATATGAATAGTTTTATAGAACTATTGGAACATCAGAAAGAAAAAGGGCTCGTTTCTGATGATATGTTTAAAGTGCTTAAACGAGATGCTCAGATATTGATTGCTCACTGGCAATAAACGACCTCCCCTGTTTCATACAGGGGGAGAACATAAATATTCTAGGAGCACGTTTACTTTTGGTATTGTTGAAAAATGTAAAAAAATGTAGTTTTTTTCATAAGGTGATTGACAAGTCAAATTATGAGATGTTATCCTTAAAAATGGAAACCGGTTCCCTTTTAGAACATTCGTAAATGCATTGAAAAGGAATAACCTTTATTTTTGTTCCATATTGACACCGGTTTCATTTTTAAGGTAAGCCTTTTATTGGGATAAGGAGACAAACATCAAAAGTCTTTTGAAATAAATCCAAAAGACTTTTGATTTTAAATACATTGAAACCCGTTTCAATGTATTGATACTTACATAAACAAGGACTTCCATCAGTTGAGTTTTCTTTATCCTATATTACACTCCTTGTTTCTCACCGAATTCCTGAAGTGAAGGTCTTACTGCCAAAATATTCACTTAGTTGGATAAGTGAATTATTTATTTCAATAAAATGCAACCGGTACCATTACTTTGAGGAGGTGAGAAATTAATGAGTGTGGAAAGAATGAAATTTTAAGAATATAAGTTTACCTTTCTAGTTGTCATATTTTAGATGAAAAATTTACTTAGATATATGAGAGGCAAATTATATACAAGGGGGTTTATGAAGTGAAAAAACTTTTATTTTTGTTAACGGTTTGTTTGCTTGTATTTGGGATGGCTGCTTGTTCTAGTAATGATGAAAAAGTAAATGGTAGTAATGGTAAGAAAAATGGAAAAACTACTGTTAGTTTCAGTTATTGGGGTGGGGACGAAGATACGGAAAGAATGGAGGCTATTAAAGCGGAATTCGAAAAGGAACATTCCGACATTGAGGTGAAACTTGTTCTTTTACCTGAGGGTGAAGAGTACGACCAGAAACAAACAGTAATGTTTTCAGCTGGCACTCCATATGATGTCATACAATTTGCAGAGCAATCATTAGCTTATGCTTCCCGCGGGATGCTAGAAGATCTAACACCTTATATTGAAAAGGATGATGATGTAGATTTAAGTCAGTACTATGATGTTGCCATTGATGCATATACGCATAATGATAAAGTTTACGGCATGCCGTTGCGTGTTAGCTCAACGATTATGTTATATAACAAAGATTTATTTGATAAGCATGACTTAGAATATCCAAACGAAGACTGGACTTGGGATGATGTGACAGAGGCAGCAAAAATCATTACAGACCCTGAAGAAGGCGTGTTTGGGGTTAGTGGACAAGGCGGTTGGTGGGCAGGAACTGCTCAATCTCTTCATTCCTATGGTGGAAGTGTATTAAGTGAAGATAAAACTGAATTTAATCTAGATTCACCAGAGTCTCTAACCGCTATTGAAAAGATGCAAGAATTATCATGGAATCTGGATGTTGCCCCTACCTCCACCCAGGTACCGGAAGGGGTAGACTTATGGATTAGCGGTAAGATAGGCATGCAAATTGATGGCCCATGGTGGATTATTAGTAGTCAAAAAAATGCAGATTTTGATTGGGATATTACGACCGCTCCTGCTGGAACCCAAGAGTCGGCGCCTATTTTCTCGAATGCATTCCATATGGCAAAAGACTCTAAAAATAAAGATGCTGCATGGGAGGTTATTAGTTTTTGGACAGGAAAAACAGCACAGGAAATATTGGCCAAAGACCATGGAGACATTCCCACTATGAAAGAAGTAGCGGAATCAGATTTATTTTTAGATCTAGACGGCAAAGCGCCTGAGAATTTTGCCATAATGCTAGATGGTTTAGAGACCGCTTTTGCCCCAGAGGTTTCATTAGTATGGACAGAGGTCAATCGAGTAGTGGATGAAGGAATGGCGAGAATAGTTGACTTAAATGAATCGATTGAAGATGTCATGCCTAGTATGAAAGCAGAAATTGAGGAACTCTTAGAAGAAGCAGAGGAATTGAAAGAATCACAAGAATGATGGATTTTTGGATCATTCTGAGAGGTACAAGATAATTGTTTCGGGGGGTATTTTATAATTTTTGATGCTCCCCATTTGAAGGGAGTGTACTTGATGAAGAAAGACAGCAGAAGATTTTGGATGTATATATCCCCATGGATATTTGGGTTTCTTGCTTTTACTCTAGGCCCCATGTTGGCTTCTTTATATTTAAGCTTTACAAAATATGATATTTTAACGCCTTCCAAATGGATAGGGTTTGATAATTATATAAAAATATTTACAAATGATCGTTTTTGGAATGCACTAGGGAATACCTTTTATTACACCATTGTCGGAGTACCATTACATGTCATACTAGGCTTGCTTGTTTCCCTACTTTTATTAAAAAATATTCCCGGAATTAAGTTGTTTAGGACAGCCTTTTATCTACCATCAATATTTGGCGGTGTAGCGATTCTATTATTATGGAATTATATGTTAGCTCCCGGTTACCAAGGACAAAATGTTGGTTTAGTAAATGCAATGCTCAATATGATTGGAATAGATGGACCTGGATGGTCGAGTTCAGAAACTTGGGCAAAACCAGCTGTTATTCTTACGAAAATTTGGGGTGTTGGTGGGACAATCTTGATATTTTTGCCGGCCTTAGCAAGTGTACCAAAAGAACTGTTAGAGGCGTGTGATATGGATGGTGGTTCTGTTTGGAGAAAATTCTTCTCTGTTGTACTCCCTACAATTAGTCCAGCAGTTCTTTTTGTTGCAACGATGGAGCTTATCGGTACATTAAAGATGTTTATAGAACCGATGATTCTTCCAGGAACGAATCAAAGATGGACAGACTCTGTAATGGTGTATTTGTATCAAAATGCATTTGAGAATTTTAAAATGGGCTATGCATCAGCACTTGCATGGATTATGTTTGTCGTTATATTAATCGTAACATTAATAAATCTTCAGTTGTCGAAAAAGTGGGTGTACTATGACTCAGAATAAAGTAGAGAATTCGACCAATTATCATAGTAAAGTTGTACGGAAAAATACTAGAAAAAAAATGAATAAAGCATTTTTGACTTTTTTAAAATATTTATTGTTAATTGGAGCAACCATTTTATTTATGCTACCGTTGGCATGGACGATTTCAGGTTCATTAAAACCGAACGGAGAGATCTTCAGTGTTCCTATTACATGGATACCGAGTGAGTTTAGATGGGAAAATTACGTTCGAATGTTTGATGCGGTACCAATGCTTCGCTATGCTTTAAATAGTTCTATTATCACTGGTTTTAACATCATCTTAACAACAGCTTCATCATTTTTTGTTGCTTACGGTTTTGCAAGGTTCAAGAGTCGTTTTAATGGGCCTTTGTTTTTAATTGTTCTTGCAACAATGATGATTCCAGAACATGTGACATTGGTTCCGCAGTTTTTACTATTCACTGAATTAGGTTGGGTCAACACTTATTTACCTTTAATTATTGTAGGTGCATTCGGTTCGCCTTATAACATTTTTCTTATGAGGCAATTTATTAAGGGTCTTCCTAGGGAGCTGGATGAGTCAGCATACATGGATGGAGCCAATTCATTTAAAGTATTAACTAAAATTATTGCACCGCTCTGTATCCCAATTTTGATTACAATAGCGATTATGACATTTAATTTTCATTGGAATGATTTCTTAGGGCCGCTAATTTACTTAAGAGATCCAGAAAAGTTTCCATTACAGCTTGGACTATATTCGTTAGAAAGTGAACGCGAAGGACAAACTGATTTTAGTCTTTTATTTGCTGCATCTCTGACAGCCTTAGTACCACCACTACTTTTATTTCTTTCTTTACAAAGACATATTTTAAGTGGAATAAGATTAGGCGGTTCAATCAAAGGTTGATGGCATTGGCCGAATGTTACGATAATTAATAGAATTCAAGGGAGCGTCTATCGATCTTGACCTTATACTACCTTTTAAGGGAAGAAAATAGATTGATCGAAAACGAAATTCGACACTCGTTAGATATCGTAACCTTTGATTAAATAATTGCAAAATAAGTATAAGGTCAAGACATTTGTCCCTTTTATGTCAACGATATGTTTTAAGAGGAGTAAATAAATGAACCCAATAATGGAAAAAATTCATTATATATGTGACTGGTGCATGCGTTTAGCTTATGTAAATTTGTTATGGATTCTCTTTACCCTTATCGGTTTAATCATTCTTGGTATTGGCCCTTCAACCCAGGCTATGTTCGCTGTTACCAGAAAATGGGTGATGGAAGGGAAAGAGATTCCAATTTTCTCTACTTTTTGGAGCTCATATCGAACCGAATTTATAAAATCAAATATGTTATTTTCAATATTATTTGTTATTGGCTATGTACTATTTTTTGATTTTAGATTTTTAATACATTTTGAGGGATGGTTATATACAGTATTAACTGCTGGATTAGCAAGTATCATGATTATCTATCTATTCACCGCGTTATTTACGTATCCGATGTTTGCTCATTACAATATTAAAATTGCACAGTATTTAAGGTACTCCTTTTTAATTGTTATTAGTCATCCACTCCAACTTCTATTGTTAACAATAATTATTGTGCCGATTGTATTTATATTTCTTATTTTCCCTGGACTACTTCTATTCTTTTCTGGAAGTGTGATTAGTTTAGTCATTACACATTTTGCATGGAGTATTTTCAAAAAGCTAGACAGTAACCATGCGTTGGCTGGAGATTGATAAATAAAAAGTTAGTTAGAAAAAAATTTAACAGCGTGTTTGGAGGTAATGCTCATTTCGCATGATTTTCAGATGATATAGTTTCCGTTCGCGTTATGATTTACAAAATATTGGAGTAAGAAAAATAGAAGTATATATTATAGCTGAAATACTAAAGGTTAATACCGGCTCCATATTTGTGAGGAAAATTTGACGAAAGGGAATCTACGAAGAAAGAATGGAGCTATGAATGATTGAGTACTTACGAGTGGGGACATTTTTGTATAGCAGTAATCATAATCCTTATTAACGGGAGGCAAGGTAATGAGACCATTTGAGCAACAAAAAGATCAATTGGTGTTTGATAAAAACCCGATTCAAATTCAACCAGATGATGGGGATAGCAATTTCGAAGGTTGGGGAACTTCACTTGCGTGGTGGGCCCATATTATAGGGCAATGGGAAGATACAGAAAAAATGAACGAATTGCTGGACTTAGTATTTGATGCAAAGAAAGGCCTTGGTCTTAATATTGTACGATACAATATCGGGGGCGGGGAGAATCCAAGTATTGTCCCAAACACTTTGCGCCCTGGTGGGGATGTTCCTGGTTTTCAACCTGATGAAGGAGTATGGAATTGGGAGGCTGACAAAGGTCAAAGGGCAGTGTTGTTGGCCGCTTTTGAACGCGGCGCAACGATTGCTGAAGCATTTTCTAATTCTCCCCCATACTGGATGACGATAAGTGGTTCGGTGACAGGAGCAGAAGATGGTGGAAATAACTTAAAAGAAGAATATTATGCTGCCTTTGCAGATTATTTAACCGAGGTTGTAAAGTTCTACAAAGAAAAATTCGGTGTTATCTTCCGTACATTAAACCCGTTAAATGAACCTGCTTCTAATTGGTGGATAAAGGGAAACATTCAGGAAGGCGCTCATTTTAGTCTAGATAAACAAATGGAGATCATTAAAAGTGTTGCTGAATCACTAGAGGAAAAAGGCTTGAGTGACACGGTCATCAGTGCTCCTGATGAAAATAGTATTGATGAGACAATAGACATGTTACAAGGCTATGATCAGGAAACGATCGATAAACTATTGCAAATTAATACACATTCCTATAACGGCAGTCAGTTAGAGGAACTTCATGAATTAGCTGCCGAGAAGAAGAAAAGACTATGGATGTCTGAATATGGTACGGGTGGGTCAGAACCACATAATCATGAAGATATAAGCAGTATAATGGAACTGTCAGAACGAATTATCCTTGATCTAAAATTACTACAACCTTCTGCTTGGATCTATTGGCAAGCAGTCGAGGATGAAAGTGCAAAAAACAATTGGGGGTTTATTCACTCTGATTTTCGTGGCGAAGAAAATTATGAGCTGACAAAGCAATACTATGCAATGGCTAATTTCAGCCGCTTTATTCGACCAGGAAGTGACATTATCAGGACTAATAATGAGCATTCTATAGCGGCCTATGATCAAAAGGAAAAACAGCTTACAATTGTAGTAAGAAATGAATGTTCGAAAGAAGAGCTTGAGTATGACTTATGCGCGTTTCAATTTGATACTGATTCAGCAGACGTATATGAAACCAGCTTACTAAAAGGTCTAGCATATTCTCAAATTCCGGTATATCGTAATGGTTTTAAAATTTTAGTAGAAAGCGAGTCAGTGACAACGATTGTTCTATCTAATGTAGAAATACAGTAACTATTTTTATATGTATGAAATCGGTACCAATATAAAAGCTATAATTATGAAAATAAAAGGGTCACTTATGATATTCTATATATAAATATGGAATGCGTTTCCAATAAAGACGAGGTCGAATACAAATATGAAAAAGAAGAATATTACGATATACGATATTGCTAAGGTAGCAAATGTTTCGCCAACAACGGTTTCTCGGGTACTCACGGGGAATCCGCTGGTTAAAGAGAGTACTAGAAGACGGGTACTTGAAAAAATGGAAGAGCTGGAGTTTACCCCTAATGAAGCTGCAAGAAGCTTAACGAAAAAGCAAACAAATATGATTGGCTTTATTTTACCAGACATTACTAACCCTTTTTTCTCTCAAACCTACATAGAAGTCGAAAGAAAGGCTTTTGAAAAAGGATATACGATTCTGTTACGGAATTCTATGAATAACAGTGAAATGGAATCAGCCCATCTGCGTGAGTTTGTAGAAAGGCGAGTAGAATGTATTGTGTTTATGGGGGGGCGTATTAATAAATCTAAACCACCAGAAAGAGAAACAAAGGAAATGAACGAGGTAATGAAACGAGTCCCCCTTATTATGGTGAACGGCCAGATGAAAGGAGTCGATTGTCATACCATTCGGACAGACGAGGAAGAAGGAATGCGGTCGATTGTTGATCATCTTATTTCCCATGGTCATCAAGATATTAGTTTAATTGGGGGAGTGGCAGGCGTTTCAACGGGAGATCTTAAGGTTTCAATATTTCAAGAGGAGCTAGCAAAACGCGGTTTGCCATTCCATAACGAATGGCAAATTTATGCGGGATTTGGAATCGAGGATGGTCGGACGGCAATGAAACAACTGCTAGGCAGTTCACATATGCCGACTGCTATTATTGGTATTAACGATATGGTGATTTATGGAGCTTTAAAAGAATGTCGAGAGCAAAACGTACCGATAAACGAATTCTCATTTGTTGGTTTTGATGATATTTTTCCATCGGATATCGTTTATCCCAGCTTAACAACAGTCAATCACAATTATGAAATGTTAACTTCTGAAATTATTGAGGTTATAAAGAACATCATTGAAAAGAAGGATACTCAAAAAGAACGTTTAATCGATACAAAGCTAATTATTAGAGAATCCAGTTTTGGAAATAAGCAAAGAAAGTAAAGAGCGATTTTTTCAATAAATAAACATATTACTAGATTCGTTAAAGGATGACTGACAAACATGAAAAAGACAAATGAATTTGCGATTAAGGATGAATTTTTGTTAAATGGTGAGCAAGTTAAAATCATTTCAGGAGCGCTTCACTATTTTAGAGTTGTACCTGAATACTGGCGGGACCGGCTCGAAAAGCTAAAAGCAATGGGGTGCAATACGGTTGAAACGTATGTGCCATGGAATGTTCATGAACCTATAAAAGGAAAGTTTAATTTTAAGGGAATGTATAATATTGCTGAATTTATTTCCATTGCCCAAGAATTAGACTTATGGGTGATTGTTCGCCCTTCGCCATATATTTGTGCGGAATGGGAATTTGGCGGATTACCTGCTTGGCTATTAAAAGACGAAAATATGCGCATACGCTGTCATTATGAGCCGTTTCTACAGCATGTAGACAAATATTTCGAAGTATTATTTAAACAATTAGTGCCATTACAAGTTAATTATGGCGGCCCAGTTATTATGATGCAGGTTGAAAATGAGTACGGTGGATATGGCAGTGATAAGAAGTATATGCGCGCTCTTGCGAATATGATGCTAGAAAAGGGCTGTGTTGTTCCTTTAGTTACTTCAGATGGTCCTTGGCATGATATGTTAGAAAATGGCTCGATTCCGGAACTCGCTTTTCCTACCGTGAATTGCGGATCAAATTTAAAAACTCATTTTAAAAGACTAAAAGAATTTAATAAGGGGACAGGCCCCTTAATGGTGATGGAGTTCTGGATCGGTTGGTTTGATGCATGGGGAGATGCTGAACACCACATAAGAGATGAAAAGAGTGCTGCACAAGAGTTAGCGGATGTTTTAGAGGTAGGACATGTGAATTTTTACATGTTTCACGGTGGTACCAATTTCGGCTTTACAAGTGGTGCGAATTATTATGAAAAATTATTACCTGATACAACATCTTATGATTATGATTCGCCTTTAACTGAATGGGGTGATACAACTCCTAAATATGAGGCATTTAAACAAGTAATTTCTAAAACAACTAAGATTCCAGAGGTTGAATATTCTACGAAAATTGTTAAAAAAGAGTATGGAGCGATCTCTTGTAAGAACCGGGTATCTCTGTTCGAGACACTTGATTCTATCTCTGAATCAATCTACTCAGATTACACATTGCCGATGGAAAAACTGGATCAAAATGACGGCTATATTTTATATAGAACGAATATTGGGAAACAGAGGGAAATTGAGGATTTCCGCTTAGTCAATGCTAATGATCGCGCCCATATCTATATTAATCAAGAACTGGAATGTACAAAATATGATTTGGAGCTCCCTGAAAAGGAGTCTTTTAAACTAACTGCTGAGGAAAATACATTAGATATTCTTGTTGAAAATATGGGAAGAGTCAATTACTCAATTAAAATGGAAGAACAGCGAAAAGGGATTAAAAATGGTGTCGTCATCAACGGAGCATACCAGAGTGAATGGCAGCACTATCCCCTGCCATTAGACAATATCGAACTGGTTGATTTTAATAAAGAGTTTAAAGAAGGAAGCGCTGCTTTCCATCAATTTCAGTTTGAGGTTGAAGCGATTGGTGATACATTTTTAGATTTCCAAGGCTGGGGCAAGGGTGTTGCATTTGTGAATGGCTTTAATATTGGCCGCTTTTGGAAGATCGGACCACAGAAAAAGCTTTACATTCCGGGGCCGTTATTAAAAAAGGGAATGAACGAAATTATTTTATTTGAAACAGAAGGGGTTTATCAAGATAAGATCTACTTAACGGATAAACCGGGTTACTAAAGAAACTATTACAAGTAAAACATTAGTGGAAATGGCAACCGTAAGGGACCCAGATTTCATGTGAAAATTAAGGATGGCGTTGGATACATGATATATGAGTTAAAAAAAGATGAATTTTATAAATGCAAAAGCTTGGTAAATGAAAATATTCCTGAGTCAGTTGCTGTAGTTGTGGGAAATAATCCTGGCAGAATATTTGTTGATAATAAAGATAACCCGACTACGGGACTCATCTGGTTTAAATCAATGGATATCGGCTTTAATTTCATTGGTGACTGTTTCAATACAAATTTTAATCAAGAAATTGTTTCTTTCATTGATGAAAATATTAAGCCCGAAGCGAAAAAGATCGGATGTGACTGGCTTGATGTGAGTGGGGGAGACGAAGCGTGGGATCGCCAAATAGAGAATATATTCAAGCATAAAAATGTAGAAACCCAAGAACAACATGTTTATATCCTACATGAAAGTAAGTGTATGGAACCTCAAGAGGGTTTGCCAAATGGATACAGGTTATATGAAATATCAGACCCCTTATTACAATCAAACACAATTGAAAACACTATCTTTCTATATGATAGAATTTTAAGTTTTTGGGATTCTATACAGGATTTCTTAGATAAAGGTGAAGGATATTGCATCACCCATCATAACAAAATTGTGAGTTTTTGTTTTTCAGGATTTATAACAAATACTTTTTCCGTAACGGATGTAGAAACATTAGAAGAATATAGGAGGAAAAACTTAGCGCAAACTGTGGCAGTTGCCTATGTGCAAAAATGCTTTAGCAGGGGGATCACTCCTTATTGGGATTGCATGAAGGAGAATCTCCCTTCCAATGCTGTCGCTAAAAAAATAGGATTTGAAAAGGCTCGGAGTTATTTTGTACAATATTTTCAATTTTAACGACAAGAGATTGTTTATCAGTATTACATGGAAATAACGGTAAAGAATACAAATTTCGTTGGTGCACACTGCTTTCAACTAAATGATCAAAGTTGTTTTAGAAAGATTTGTTGGCGAAAACTATCAGAGTGGTTTTCTTGATTGTTGCCTCTAAAAATATCAGTAGATGACAAGATATATTAATTTAACGAACAAAAATTTAATTACCATTCATGATAGCCAAATTTCAACAATGGCTACTTGTGCAAAACAAATACCTCCAATTTTCTTTAATAGTGAAAGCTTGTTAGTGGATGCTTCATTAAAAAATATCAAAAAGGAGAATAGGAAATGAATACTTTAAAGAATGGAACATTATGGACAGATACAGATGGAAATGAGATCCATGCTCATGGTGGCCACATCTTATATTTTGAGGGCTATTATTATTGGTATGGAGAAGATCGTAGAAAGAATTATTATGTAAGTTGTTATCGTTCTACAGACTTAGTTCATTGGGAATTTCGAAACCATGTGTTAACGACAGAGTCAGAGTTGCAGCCAATTAGAGTTCGAACAAGACTTTCTCTTATCAATGAAGACCAATCGAAAGTGAATATTGAACGTCCAAAGGTTCTGTATAATAAACTGACGAAAAAATTCATCTTATGGGCTCATTTTGAAAACGGAAAAGATTATAAGGAAGCGGCAGCTGCGATTGCGACTTGTGATACACCGGATGGAGATTTTATCTATCACGGACATATGAATCCATTTGGATATATGTCAAGGGATTGCACATTATTTCAAGATGATGATGGAACCGCCTACTTTATCTCTGCAGCAAGAGATAACGCTGATTTACATGTGTATCGATTAAGTACTGACTTTTTGAATGTTGACAAATTAGTCCATAGATTATGGCAAGGTGAATACAGAGAGGCTCCGGCAGTATTCAAGAGAAATGGAAAATATTATATGTTATCTTCTTTTTGCACGGGATGGGCGCCAAATCAAGGGAAATACGCCATCAGCGATTCGATAGAAGGTAACTGGACAATACTGGAAGATTTTGGTGACAAAACGACCTATGATACCCAGCCTGCATTTGTTTTAAAGCTCAATGAAGAAAAAATATTGTATTATTCTAATCGATGGAATGCAGATGAATATGTTGATTCTAGTTATGTTCTTTTACCAATACAATTTGAAGGCGAAAAATTAAGATTAAAATACTATGACGAGTGGGAAACTTTTATTTAGAGAAGTACTTATGAATGCGCATTTATTTTCGTTGGTTAGGTATGAAGCTTTTGAAAAAATAGAAGCTAGATGAATTATTTATATTTCATTTAGCTTTTTTGTAAGGCTGTGTATTAGCTGATCAATAGAAAGTGCTCTTACTACTAATAAATAAGGAGAATACGTAGGACGAATTTTCTGTTTGCACATTTCATTGGAGAGAGTAAAGATGGGAATCATTTCTATGATCTACACAATGGAAAATCCGTATTAATTTCTAATATTGACGAGGAAGGGATACGTGATCCATGTTTAACAGCCCTCCGAAAGAAGTCCTCTTCCTCAGGGAGCTAAGCGAACAGGGAGGGGATGAATTTCGGTCGGTGTAAACCGAATTCTTCCTATTTTCTTTCTATTTCCACTTGTTCTAGAGAATATACGTTTGGTATACTATACATAACGTATAGGGGTGGAGAGGTGATAATCATGAAAAAGAAGGTTGGAGAGAAGCTCGCTTCGGAAACAGAGATGCTTGTTGTGAACTATCAATATGAAATTTATCCAAATGAAGAGCAAAGAGAAAAACTTGATACTTGGATTCATTATTGTCGCCATCTTTATAACTCTGCCTTGATCGATAGGCATCGTATGTATCAGGAAGACAAGACAAACTATTCTCGTTACGATATGCAGAAGCAATTAGTCGTAGATAAGAAAAAATTCCCTTTCTTAAACGAAGGTCCCTTCTCAACCCCTTCAGGAGGTTTTCGTGCGGCTGGAAAAAGCATTCAATGGATTTTTTGACCAACGGTCTAAGTATCCAAAAATCAAGAAATACAAGGACTACAATAGCCTTACCTTTACCCAATTCGGTTACAACAAGAAAGGAAATCGGATGGCTTTATCGTTCACGGAAGATGGGAAGCTTTTCAATGGGAAACTTGGAAACGTTGACATTAAGATGCATCGTCCCATCGAAGGAGTCATCAAACAGGTCGTCATCAAGCGGAAAGGCGGTCGGTGGTTCGCCATTTTTAGTGTCGCAGGACAAGTGAAACCACAGCCCCTCCGTATTTTAGAAGCTATTGGCATCGATGTTGGCCTGAATAAGTACGCGGTCCTTTCCGATGGGACGGAAATTGAGAACCCACGCTATCTCCGGCAGACTGAAAAGCAATTACGCAAAGCACAAAAGAAACTTTCCCGCATGACTCGTGGTTCTGGGAACTACAAACAGCAGGCGGCCAAAGTGGAGAAGCTTCACATGAAGATTGCCAATCAACGGAAGGATTTTCTTCACAAGAAAAGTTACCGGATTGCGAACGACCACTCTGTCGTTTGCGTAGAAGACCTAAACATCCGTCAGATGGTCAGAAACCGTAAACTCTCGAAGTCTATTTCGGATGCAGGCTGGGGCATGTTCCGGAATATGCTTGGTTACAAATGTCGACGGAATGGTGGATTCCTTGTGAAGGTGATGCCTGAATACACAACACAGGACTGTTCTTCCTGCGGAAACCGTGTGAAAAAGTCCCTGTCTGTACGCACCCATATCTGTACGGGATGTGGTACTGTATTAGGCAGAGACCATAACGCCGCCCTGAATATCTTAGCAAAGGGCCTGGAACAACTCCAGATCGCCTAATCCAATAATACTGTAGGGCAAGGTCATGTCCGAACAGTATAACCAACGCCTGTGGAGATCATGTAAGACGGAATGGGGATTCCTCCATTGCGCAAAGATCTGTGAATCAGGAAGCCCCTTCTTCATGCAGTTTGTAAGGATTGATAAGGAGGCGTTGTTCACTAAAGGGATGTATTTTCAAGAAAATAAACAGTACCGTTTTTCTGTATTTGCCCGACATGCAATGAATCAGACAACCTTTGGGCATATCGTTTGTGACCGCAGAAGGTGAAACAATCTCAGAAGGCTCGTGTATGGTAAAAACTCGTGAGTGGGAAAAATATGAAGTGATTTTAACCGCCAGTAAAACGACTCGTACAGGTAGACTAATTCTTAAATTCCCAGCTGGAGCTAATCTAGCCATTGATATGGTATCAGTTTTTCCTGTTGATACATATAAGGGACGCATAAATGGCTGCCGTAAAGATATTGCAGAGATGCATGAAGCGACGCTTTCCGGGTGGATGCTTAGTACATGATGGAAGCTTAAATATGGAAGATCGTGACTCAATGTATCGTTGGAAAAACACAGTTGGTCCTATAGAGCATCGCCCAAGTCGTAGAAATAGCTGGGGCTATAATCAAAGCTTAGGTCTTGGTTTCTTTGAATATTTTCTGCTATGTGAAGACCTTGGTGCGAAGCCGATTCCAGTTTTACCTGGAGGATTTGATCCACATCATCAACGTGCAGTTCCATTTGAGAGAATGGATGAGTGGGTACAGGATGCGTTAGATTTAGTTGAATTTGCAACCGGACCCATTGATACGAAGTGGGGAGCTCTTCGTGCAGAAATGGGGCATCGGAAGCCATTTAACCTCGAATATATTGCAATTGGCAATGAAGAGGTTGGACAACCATTCTTTGATCGTTATGTATATTTCCATAAGGCACTACGTGAAAAGCATCCTGAAATTAGAATTATTAACTCTGCAGGACCATTTGCGGCTGGCAGTGAGTACGAGCGTGGCTGGGATAGTGCACGTGAACATGGATCAGATATTGTTGACGAGCATTATTATCAAACAACAGATTGGTTACTAGCAAATCAATATCGCTATGATGAATATGACCCAAATGGTCCTAAAGTATTTTTAGGATAATATGCATCTTGGGGCAATGAATGGTTTAACGCAGTGGTCGAAGCGAGTTATATGATTGGCCTTGAAAGAAATGCAGATAAAGTGGCGTTAGCCTGCTATGCTCCAATGCTAGCAAATATTGATCATGTGAATTGGCGGCCAGATCTAGTTTGGTTTGATCAAGAAAAGGTATACGGTAGTCAAAATTATTATATTCAAAAATTTTTTATGGCAAACCAAGGAGTTCGCAATATTGGTTGGACAGCAAGCGATTTACCTGAAACAGAAGTATATGGTGAACCAACCATTCATGGTGGAATTGGATTTGCTGGCGATTTGGCGGATATTCGCTATGAAAATATGACGATTGTTGATCATGTAACTGGTGAGGTTACATCAATCCCAGACGGCACAATTTCTGCTAATGCTGTTACAATTTTAGCGAATATTGAGAGCACTCATTACACCATTACATTTGATTTCAAGAAAACTGGTGGTAAATGGGATAAAGGCTTTAGCTTATTATTTAGCCATCAGGATGATAAGAATACAATGTCTTGGTTATTAGGGGGCTGGCAAAATCAAGATTCAATTATTCGGAGTGTATGTGACAATCGGATTAGTGATTTAACGCAAACAATTTGGAGCGTTGAACAAGACAAGCTGTATCAATGCAAATTAACTGTGAAAGATCGCAATATTTCGGCGTGGATTGATGGTGAACTCTTCAATGAGATTGAAGCGAAGCTACCGCAGAAAGAAGGATTATATATTAATGCTGTTGAGGATGCTTCTGGAGCAAAAATCGTGAAGCTTGTAAATGTACGCGATGAGGCAATTACAGTTAATGTTGCCTGTGAAGCTGTACAAGCGGCAGTTTATACGATTTATGGTGAAAAGGGTGCATTCAACACGTTAGACAATCCTCGTGATTTTAATGAAAGCACCTATGAGATACAAGTAGAAAGTAATAGGCTGGACATTGAGGTGCCTGCACTTGGGGTGGCTTTTGTTACCTTAAAATAAAACGAAACTCCAATTATTGGGGTTTCCCTAATTCTATTTTTTACTGGTGATCATGCAGACAGTTAATTTGGGAGGGATTTTTAACTAGTAAAATAGAGGGAGAAAGATACATAGGTCTTTCAGTACGGGAAAGTTGTGTAGTTTTTTACTAAAATAAGAGTATTGCACTTTAATAAAAAGGTGAATATTCTTTATTTTAGGAGAAGGAGGGATTAGTATGAGTCAGGATCCAGAAAACCTGAATGAGGGAGACGAGAATCCAGAAAATCAGGGGTCAATCGATGGGAATGAAGTAAACCAAAACGAAGATGGAAGTAATGAACCACAAGAGAACATTGAAAATGCTGAAGAAACAAACAAAGCAGAAGACAGTCAAAATTCTCCAGGGGCGAATCTTTCTGCGAAAGAGTCTTCTCAACAATCTGAAAGCAATGCAAAAACATCAACCGGTTTGGATGAAAATATTGCAGCATTGATTTCGTACAGTGGTGGATTTGTGACAGGCATTATCTTTTTCTTTTTGGAAAAGGACAATAAATTTATCCGTTTTCATGCCTTGCAATCTACGATTTTAACGGTAGCATGGTTGATTATTAAAAATGTGTTGGACATTATCCCATTTATTGGTTGGTTACTCGTTCTTTTAGTGAATGGTATTGCATTGGCGATATGGATCGTTTGTATGGTGAAAGCTTACCAGAAACAAACCTTTAAACTTCCGGTTATTGGCGATTTAGCCGATCAATACAAATGATGGATTTATAGGCACAATACTAACCATTAGTGGTGGATGAAACAAACTAATGGCAGCCCACTTTATAGCTCCTTTCTAGTGCAATTATACGCTGACATCGTCTAACCTTTTGTGTACGGCCGGGAGCTATTTTTATTTAAGAGTGCTATAATATCTCAATGACCTTCTTTACCGCAAAAAAAGACGAAATATTTCCCTTTTTCCCTTTTTTTGGCAAATACTTTCAAAAAGATGTGACGATTCTTGTATTTCAAATTGACTGTTTGCTTAAGGAGGTCTATCATTTAGTATGTATAACTCAGGAAAGGCGGATGGATATGGAGGTAACAAAAAGTATATACGGTTATTTAGGAGACACACCCGTATATTCCTACACCATGAAAAATGCGCATGGCGTGGAAATCACTTGCATTGATTATGGTTGTATCATTACCAAAATGGTAACGCCGGATCGTGAAGGGCGCTTAGAGAATATTGTTCTCGGATATAATCAGCTTGATGAATATGTCCACGGGACTGGTAACTTTGGTTGTGTAGTAGGACGTGTAGCAGGAAGGATAAAAGATGCTACTTTTTCTCTAGACGAGAAGACGTACCATCTTGCCAAAAATAACAATGGCAATCACCTCCACGGTGGTGAAAAGGGTTTCGGGGAAGTCCTTTGGAATTCTTCCTATGAAGAAGATATTAATCAAGCTAAAGTACATTTTGCTTATTTTAGCCATGATGGAGATGAAGGCTATCCAGGAAATCTAGCAATGAAGGTAACCTATACTCTGACCAATGACAATGAATTTATGATCCATTATTCTGGTAAGTCAGACGCGAAAACAGTGCTCAATGTGACAAACCACTCATATTTTAATTTAAGTGGAGAACTAAAGAGAGATATTCTTGATCATACTCTAAAGATGGAAAGTGACCAATTTTTGGAATTAGATGAAGGATTAATCCCAACTGGCACAATTATGGATGTTGAAGGGACTGCTTTTGATTTTCGTGAAGGACAACCTATTAAAAATGGCGTAGTGTCGACTCATCCACAAAATCAACTTGTAGGTGGTGGGTATGATCATCCATTTATATTGAAAAATCATCATTGCGATGAAATTGTCCTTGCAGATCCTGAAAGTGGACGCACGCTTACGGTAGAGACAGATGAAGTAGGGGTTGTCGTTTATACAGCCAATCAATTGAAAGCAGAAGGAGAAATTTTGGGGGTTCCAGCCCGCAAACATTTGGGGATTTGCTTAGAAACTCAAGGCTTGCCAGATGCAGTGAATCAACCTGAATTCCCATCCTGGGTTTTAGAGAAAAATAAACCATTTTCATCTGTGACTAAATATTATTTTGGTCAACTTGAAAAATAAATAATAGATTTTGATTGAAACCGCCAATGAGTGGTTTCCCTTTCATAAATGAATGGTTCCGCTTACAAAGGAAAACGATTAACCATACATATATTTTTTACAAGGGCTAACCTGAATCAGCTATCATGCCAAAATCCGAAGACTGTTCGTGACATAAATGCGATTACTGAGGAGGAGAACAGATGGAACTGCTCACTATAAAAGAATTAGCGAATCAATTAAAGGAAAATGTCCAAAAAGTCATTGTGGGGAAAGATGAAACAATTGAATTACTGCTTGTGGCACTTATTTCATCAGGTCATGTTTTACTTGAGGATGTACCAGGAACGGGGAAGACATTAACGGCTAAAACATTGGCTAAGTCCTTGGCCTGTTCTTTTAAAAGGATCCAATTTACCCCCGATTTATTACCTTCTGACGTAACAGGGATTCATTTTTACAATCAGAAAATAGGAGAGTTTGAGTTTCGACCTGGTCCTATTTTCACAAATATTGTGCTGGCGGATGAAATCAATCGAGCTACTCCAAGGACGCAATCTAGTTTACTAGAGTGTATGGAGGAAAGGCAAACAACGATTGATGGAGAAACCCATCAGTTAGATCGACCTTTTATGGTAATTGCTACACAAAATCCGCTTGAAAGCCAAGGCACGTTCCCTTTACCTGAAGCACAATTGGATCGTTTTCTATTGAAGATCCATTTAGGTTATCCAACGAAAGAAGAAGGGCTTTCCATTCTAAAACGATTTAAAGAGAAGAATCCAGCCGAAGAGATTGAAGCTGTAGCAGACCGAGATATTATTTTGGAGGCTCAGCGCCTTTATCATCAAGTCCATGTGAGTGAAGATCTCTTTCAATACATAGTTGATATTATTGAGAAAACAAGATCACATGAACATATTGCTTTAGGGGTGAGCCCTCGTGGAAGCCAAGCCTTACTTAAAGCCGTACAAGCTTATGCAGCGATTAAGGGGAGAGAATACGTGATACCTGATGACATAAAGGCGGTAGTTAAGCCTGTTTTAGGGCATCGTATTATTTTAACTCAAATGAAACGAGTAGGAGAGAATCAAGCCTATCAAATTTTGGATGATATTTTACGAGAAATCCCCGTTCCTGCGGAGGAAAATATAGGAAAAGGCATTGTGTCAAAATGAATATTGCTTGGTTTATTGTCATGACGATTATCATTATCATTGGGCAAGTATTTGTATTTCACCGCTGGGGCCTTGCAAAGATCCGTTATCGCCGTTCCTTTAGTAAGCAGGCGGTTTTTACGGGTGAGAGCATTGAAATGGTAGATGAAATATCCAATAAAAAATTATTACCTGTACCATGGCTTCGATTAGAATCAAAAATTGATGCCAATCTTCAATTTCAGAAACGTTCTAATTTAGATAATGAAGTTCATGCTGGTGGCGATTTTCATCGAACACTCTTTAGTCTAATGCCTTATCAAAAAGTAAGAAGAAGACAAATGTTAACGTGTCAGAAGAGAGGGTATTATCGTTTTGAAACAGTCTCTTTGACAACCGGTGATATTTTTGGGTTTGGCCAAGTTTTTAAAAGCGTTCCCTCCAAAGCGGAAATTATCGTATATCCCAGTTTGATTTCTATGGACGATATTCCTTTGCCAACCCACAGTTGGTTAGGAGATGTAGTGGTACGTCGCTGGATCATGGAGGATCCATTTTTGATTGCGGGAGTTCGAGAGTATAGTCCGGGAGATCCATTGAATACAATTAATTGGAAGGCAACGGCAAAGTCGCAGGTATTGCAGGTTAGTCAAAAGGATTTTTCGGCAGATCATCATTTAATGATTTATGTGAATTTCAATCAGACGGAGGATATATGGAGACCGATTGTAGATGAGCCTTTGATGGAAAAGGCAATATCCTATGCGGCCTCAATTGCTCAATATGCATTGGATAATGGGATTGATACAGGCTTTGGCTGTAATAGTTATTTTAATGAAATGGATAAACAGTCGATCCATATTGATCCAGCAAATGGTGAGCAACATTTAATGTATTTACTAGAAACGATGGCGAAGTTAAAGATTGGTTCTAGTACTTATTTTGACTTTTTTCTAAAAGATGAAGTAGAGCGTGAAGTTGAGGGAACAGATATTTTAATCATTACCGTCCTCGTGACAGACAAAATGAGAGAATATATCAAGCAATTAGAAGCTCGTGGGAATTCTGTAGAAATCCTTGAATTAGAACCAGCAGAGCCACTAAAGCAAGCAAACTAACTGGGAGAGGAGTTGAGCATGATGAAGCAGCTAAGGACCTCCTTTTACTATGGTATCATTGAATTATTACTTACCTTTCCACTAGTCTTAATGGCAGGTGTGCTCCTCGTTGGAACGGAGAAACTATGGGGATGGCTCTTTAGTTTATGGGGCTTATTTTTTCTCGGGATTGTCCTGCGTGCTGTATGGCCGCAGAAGCAATGGTGGTTCTATATATTTATCGCTATTGTCCTTGGGCTTCTGCCTACATGGCTTTTTTCAGATCTATGGTATATCCAAGTATTGTTAGCGATTATTCAGGTTGTGTTGGTCTTTAGAGGATTGACTTATTTAGGGAATTCATCCGTGATACCACTTCTTTTTATGTGGTACGGCGGTTTGCTTATTTATTTTGTTAGTTATTTTCTGTTTCGCTATCAATCTCTTTTCCAACCATATCTAACCGTATTTTCCATTTGTGGTGTTGTCTTAGTTGGCATTATCTTATTCGTTTCCAATGATGAAACGTTAAAAGCTTCAACCTTATCTCAGGAGCAAAAACCTTTTATTAGTCGTACGATCCAGAGTCAAAATCGCTTTTTCTTGATAGGGACTCTGCTTGTGATTGTGGCGATTTCTAATCTTGGCAAGATTCGTGAATGGCTATGGGATGGTTTTAGGGCAATCATGGGATTGATCTTTAGAGAATCGACAGAAAAAGAAATTGAACCGATGCCAGAAGAGGGCGCTCCCTCCTCACCGATGTTGCCCGATCTTCCTGCTGAAGAAAAATCTGCCTTTCTCGAATTCCTGGACATGGTAATGACCTATATCGCGTATGTTGTGGTGGCTATTATCCTGCTTCTCGCTTTATTATTACTGTTCAAAAAAGTACGTCAACGTTTGCTACTGCTTTTTCGCAAATTCCTGAGTATGATCAAAAATCTTCTAAGTCGTTCATCAGAGGATTGGGAGACAGAGCAATATATTGATGAAAAAGAGAGTCTTTTTGATTGGCAAGAATGGAGAAGGGAACAACAGGCGAAAGCGAAGAATATAGTGTCGCGTTTATTCAATCGAGAAGTGCGTTATGAGTCGCTTACCAACAAAGAAAAAGCAAGATTCATTTATCGAAAGCTTGTCGAGCAACAGGCAAAGGATAAGGATCTTGTGGATTCGATGACGCCGCGTGAAGTGCTTAGTAGACTCAGTCATGAGCAAAACTTGGATTTAGTAAGAGAAGCTTATGAACAAGTAAGATATGGAGAGCAAGACGTAAAGGTACAAACCTTGCAAACGATTTATAAGTATATAAAGTGAGTTCTGTTATTAGAGATCAATATTGGCCTTATACTGTGGCAAAAAAAGGAGGAATGAAACATGGAGTATCCAGCTCGGATTCTATTTATTGGGGATAGTATTACGGATTCAGGGAGAAGGGAAGACCCGGACAAACTCGGTTTTGGTTATGTACGTCTTATCCATGACGAGCTTTTAGTCACGAATCCTGACAAGCAAATAGAAATATTAAATAAAGGAATTGGCGGCGACCGTATTACGAATTTGCAGGCAAGATGGCAAGAAGATGTCTTACGTGAACAACCTGACTATGTATCAATCTCCATCGGTATTAATGATGTTTGGCGCCAGTTAGATCAACAGCAAGTAGAGCAAGTATATCCTGATCAATATGAAAAAATTTATCATGAATTATGTGAGCAGACGAATGCTCGGCTCATTTTAATGGAGCCAACGATTATTGAAGAGAATCTGGAATCTGAAGGGAATCAGAAGCTGGTAGACTATGTTCAAATTGTGAGGAGACTTGCAAAGAAATACAATGCCATTCTTGTGCCAACCCATCAAGCTTTTCAAAACTACCTCCTTTCAGGAAATAGCCATAAGTTAACGACTGACGGAGTTCATATGAATTCAGCAGGCGATATGTTAATGGCAAAAACTTGGATGAAAGCTTGTGAATCTCTATGGGAATAGGGCTGTGTGAAAAGCAAGGAGCCAACTCAAATAGGGTTGGTTCCTTGAGGTTTTTTGACACATTTGCTAGAGCACATTATACTACATAGTGGTTGAACTTATTTTTATCCATTTTTTAGTGCGTGTTCAAAAGGACCAAGAAGTTCGAGGCGGTGCAGTTTCGAGCAGCGGAATGTATGCTTTTAAATACATGAGCAGCACAGAAACAAGCCAACGAAGAAATTCGCAGTGTCATTTTTACCGGACTTTTTGAACATCCTCTTTTAGAAATTTAACTGAAGGAATCGGTATATGAAAAAAAAGCATGTATGGCTTGGATTTGCAATTCTAGTTTGTATCGCCATTTTCGTGACAACGGCATTACCCGTATCAACAGGCGGTCAGACGAAGCTTCTAATTTTGCAGTTTTTGCCGATATCAGAGGAAGTAGCAGCTAATGTAAATTTTTTATTCCGAAAATTAGTCCATTTGACGGCATTTGGCTTTCTCGCTATTTTATTCTACAATAGTTTTGAGAAAAATAGATTTTTATGGGCATGGATAGTCACCACTGGTTATGCAGCAACAGATGAAATTCACCAAGCCTTCATTCCAGAGAGAACAGGTTCATTATGGGATGTAGGCTTGGATTCACTAGGTGCATTACTCGCTTTATTGACCCTGAAAGTTCTGAAAAAATATGTAGTGAGACGGAAGAAAGGATGACAGCATGATGGAACCTTTATTTTTACAACCTGTTTTTCAAGAAAGAATCTGGGGAGGTACTGCCCTTAAAACTCAATTTGGCTATGAGATCCCATCTGACCATACAGGAGAATGCTGGGCTATTTCTGCCCATCCAAATGGTCCTTCTATTATAAAAAATGGTCCATTTGCCGGTAAGACATTGATAGAACTTTGGGAAGAGCAACCTGAACTATTTGGAAACCATCCAACAAAGGTATTTCCGCTCCTAACCAAAATTTTAGATGCGAATACAGATTTATCTGTTCAAGTCCATCCAGATGATGAATATGCAAATGAGCATGAAAATGGTGAACTTGGAAAGACAGAATGCTGGTATATTATTGATTGTAAAGAGGGAGCAGAACTGATATATGGGCATACTGCAAAAACAAAAGAGGATTTCGCAAGTATGATTGAGAAGGATGAATGGGATCAGTTGCTTCGACGCGTGAAAATTAAACCAGGAGATTTCTTCTACGTGCCAAGTGGAACGATCCATGCTTTAGGAGAAGGAACACTCGTACTTGAAACACAGCAAAGTTCTGATACCACATATCGCTTATACGATTATGGGCGAATTGGCCAAGATGGGAAGACACGTGAACTACATATTGATCAGTCGATTGCTGTAGCTACGATTCCGCATAAAAATGCAGATGTTCAAGAAGCGATTAGTAAAGTACCTGGAGCAGAAATTACAACTTTTGTTGAAGCAGAGTATTTTACAGTCTATAAATGGGAAGTTGATGGAAAAGCTACCTTTGAACAAGACAAGCCATTCATGCTTGTTAGTGTCATTGATGGTGAAGCAGACATGCTGGTGGATGGTCAATTCTATCCAATTCAAAAAGGTGACCACTTTATTTTACCTGATGAAGTAGGTGCTATTGAAATGGATGGAGAGGCAAAATTAATTGTTTCGCATGTTTAATAGAAAACATTGTGGAAGAGGCTGACCAATAAGTCTTCAACAACGAAACGAAGGGGAAATGAATGACTCTCTCTTCGTTTTTATTGTTGACTACATTTTAAGAAAATCGCCAAAAACGGCGACAAGCCTGTGGGAGCAGCATCAGCTGAAGCTACTCCGGAGGCAAAGGAGCCTTTTTGGCGATTTTTCGATTTTTTGGATAGCCCCTTCTGAATATCGCAAAAGATCGAAGTAGTCCTGTAAGTCTATCTTAGCGCTCTCACTAAAAGAGGTTTCATATCCGTATAAATTTCATCGAACTGGGAAATAGGGAGCGGATTTTGCCCCATCCCCAACTCGATCGTAAAACCTGGTTTGCGGAATTCTTGGATAAACCAATCCTTGTAACCTACAAAACTATCAACATATTGAACAGCCTCATAGCCACTTGCTACAGCAAAATCTTGTGCAAGTATAACGGATTCAGCAGGTTCTAATCCTTCATATCCCCAATAAATTTCTTTTCCTTGTGTGTGTAAGGAGAGAAGGCGATCAAATCCTTCTTGTAGAGCTAGCCGAGCCATGGCTTTCGTTTCTGGTTCACTGATCGGCGTATCCCCTTGAAAATCACGAGGACCAGGCTTTGTTGGTTTTCTTTTCTTCTCAAGATTCCAGTTTGCTGGGAATTGTTTATTCAAATCTACCCCGCAAATATTTGCTTTCCAACCAGAGAAGTCGATATTACCATTATTCAGGTCAACTAAATTATCTTGCAAATCTATAGGGGGACCATTCAAAACCAAATTTACTCCATCTGGATTGACCATCGGAATAGCGAAAAGCTGTGATTGTTCATAAAGAGTGAGGGCTTGAACCCCATTGATCTTTTGGCCATCTACGAGAGCCCGTAAATAATCGTTTAAAAATTGCATAAATATACAGGTTGTGATCCATTCATTTGCATGGAAAGAGGCGTTAATCTGTACTTTTCTTTCTCCTTTTCCGATCTGCAGCCCATATAAGGGTTTTTTTAGAACACTGTTCCCTACCTGATGGTTTCGTATAAATGGATAATGATCCAATAGAGATTTAATATCCATCTGGAGTTGGGTAAAATCATAATGAGCTTTTGGATCAACTATATTTTGGCTGATACGTAAAGGAATATGTACTTTTTCACCTGGTGAAAGATGATGGAGATCCATTGACTGGTTGACAAGGAGTAAAGCATCCTCTTTAAGTTGATGTCCATTTGCAAGTTTTGATAGCGTATCACCGTAGCGAATGATATATGTGCTTGTTGTATAGCCGGGAATATATACGGTTTCCCCAATTTGGAGCTGCTCGGTATTTCTTTTTTTATTGGAATCGGCGATAAGGACAAGGGGAATCGAAAACAATTGTCCATAATATTCGAGTGTATCTCCTGAACGAACCTGTATTTTCATAAGTCTTCCCTCCACATACATTCATCATATTAGGTGTATGAAACAAATTATAAAACATGACAGGAAGATATGGAACCAATTGCCGCCCAATTTAAATGAATATCGTTCCAAGTAAGGCGGCATCTTCCTTGCCGCTTGGCTCCTGTTTTCTTCTACTCGCGCTCTAACGGAAAGTCTCCTGCAAATATATCTTCTAAAACTAAAGCAGCCGCTCCATTAGCTGTTGCAAAAATCCCTTGTTTTGAACAGGTAATTTCCGTATCTCTAGCTTGTTTAGTTAGTGCTTTATTTGCGATCGTTTCTTTTATTTTTGGCATGATAAACGATTCAGCCTGAGCAACACCACCACCAATAATTATTTTAGTCGGGTTCAAAATGTGAATAAGATTAGTCAAGCCAACTCCAATATAGATCCCCGTTTTTTCTAAAATCTCCAAAGCTAATGGATCTTTTGCCAAAGCTGCTTCATACACTAACTTTCCATCTATGTTTACGCCATTGTTTGCTGCTAAATTTTTAATAATTGTATCCCGTCCTTGTTGAATCTGGTGTTGGGCTTCTCTTCCAATCGCTGGACCGGAAATAAGGGTTTCCCAACATCCATGATTTCCACAGGAACATAGTTTTCCATGAATATCAATCGTCATATGACCAATTTCCCCAGCAAGATCATGTTCGCCATGAAACAACTTTCCGTTCAAGATAACCCCGGCACCAACTCCATGTCCTATATTGAGGACCGCCATATTATCATGATTCTTCTCGTTAGCGAACCAATATTCACCAAAAGCCATTGCGCGTACATCATTATCTACTTTGACATGTAGATCGAATCTCTTTTCCAGTTCATCCTTCAAAGGGATATCATGCAAATTTAATCCAGGTGCATAGATACTAACACCAGTTTTCACATCAACGACCCCGTGCATACCAATTCCGATTCCGATTAGCTCTTTTTCCTTATGTGGAAGAATGAGTTTCATGATCGTATTCTCAATCAATTTTAGCAAGGAATCCTTGGAAATTGATAAAGGGATAGGGACTTCTATCTGTTCAATCATTACTCCCGATAAATCTATAAGCACAGCCCGAATCACCGTTGTCCCAACATCAAGGCCAATAATATGGTAATGAGCTTGATCAATTACCAATAGGGTTGGCTTTCTGCCGCCGACAGATTGCCCCTGTTCACTTTCGATGACAAGGCCTGAGGTAATAAGTTCATTCACAAGACTGCTGACGGTTGGTGGCGTTAAATTTGTTTGTTTGGCAATGGTGGCTCGGGAAATAGGGCCATCAGTACGAATTTTATTTAAAATAATCGTGCGATTTAATGATTTCATCCATTTAAAACTGCCTTTTTTCATTATGACAAATCCTTTCTTCTATTTAGGAGATAATAGAGAGATCCAAGCCATAGAGGAGATATTTTTCTTAAAAAGATAAGAGAGAAAATGTAGTTATTGTTTTGATCAAGCTCCAGCGCCTAGCCCCGAGTTCATCGGCGTTACGACGTACAGGATGTTAGCTCTTCTTTCTAGATCAAGGCGCTTGCGTTTTTGTTCTTGTTAAGGAAATTATAAAATTCTTGGCTTGTGGATAACTAGCTTATGTTGCGGTTCGGCATCCAGCTCCAGCGCCCAGCGACTAGCAAACTTTCAGCTTCTTCCTACGATAAGTCAACATCCATTCGCTTTCCAAGCTCATGGTGTTTCCTTTATCTCGTCAGAAGCTTAAAAAGTTTGTACGTCGCTAAACGGGCGCTTGCGCTTTTGTTCTGATAATTAGTCATTGCAAAAATGTTATTTTTATAATAACATATAAAGTAAGTTAAATTAATTAATTAAGTTTCTGGAGATTAAATCTTATAAAACAAAGAGGTGACCAAATTGGAAAATCTAGAGAAGTTAACAAAGGAATTTGAAAAGGTATACGGTGACAGCAAAAATGCGCGCGTTTTCTTTGCGCCAGGACGTGTCAATTTAATTGGTGAGCATACAGACTATAACGGCGGCCATGTTTTTCCTTGTGCGTTAGATGTGGGTACAACTATTTTAGTGAAAAAAAGAGAGGTGCAGACGCTAAGATTTTACTCGATGAATTTTGCGGAAAAGGGCGTCGTAGAAGTGAATGTAGATGATCTCATTTATAAGAAAAGCGATGATTGGGTTAATTATCCAAAAGGTGTGATCGATATATTCCAGAAGGCAGGTCATAAGCTTTCACATGGCTTGGATATCTTGTATTATGGCGATATTCCGAATAGTGCCGGTCTTTCTTCTTCTGCATCGCTTGAACTTGTTACGTCGGTTATGATCAATGAGTTATTCGATTTTCAAGTAGAGATGCTTGATATGGTGAAGTACTCGCAAAAGGCAGAAAATGAATTTGTTGGTGTGAATTGTGGGATTATGGATCAATTTGCAAGTGGAATGGGGAAGAAGGATCATGCGGTTCTCTTAGATTGTCAGACACTTGAATATCATTATACCCCGATCCATTTAGAGGATTATGCTTTAGTCATAGCCAATACAAATAAAAGCCGTGGTTTAGCGGACTCCAAATATAATGAACGTCGCGCGGAATGTGAACGGGCTTTGAAACAATTGCAAAAGGAATTGGATATTCAATCTCTAGGGGATTTAACCGTAGATGAATTTGAAGCTCATAAATACTTAATCGATAATGAAACAGACCGTAAACGTGCGAAACATGCTGTTTCCGAAAATGCTCGTACCCTAGTGGCTGTCGATAAATTAAAAGATGGAGATCTTACGGCTTTTGGGAAATTAATGAGTGCATCGCATCTATCATTACGCGATGACTATGAAGTAACGGGAAAAGAATTAGATACGCTTGTAGAAGCAGCTTGGAATGAAGATGCCTTAGGAGCAAGGATGACTGGAGCGGGGTTCGGTGGCTGCACCATCAATCTCGTAAAAAAAACGCATCTTGATTCCTTCATCCAAAACGTAAGTGCAAGCTATGAAGAAGCAACAGGAATCAAGGCAGACTTCTACACTGTGGCAATTGGTGACGGTGCAAGAGAACTACGATGACAGGTACGACTTGAATAATGGCGAAGGTTATTTAATGGGAGGGAAAAATAGATGGCGATTTTAGTGTGTGGTGGTGCAGGCTATATTGGGAGCCATGCGGTGGCACAGGTGCTGGCGCAGGGTGAAGATGTAGTTGTAGTCGATAATTTGCAGAAGGGGCATCAGGAAGCTTTACTAGATGGGGCAAAGTTTTATGAAGGGGATATAAGAGATTTGCCCTTTTTAGATAAAGTTTTTTCGGAAAATAAGATTGATGCTGTGATGCATTTTGCAGCTAATTCACTTGTAGGGGAAAGTGTGCAAATCCCGCTTGACTATTATGATAATAATGTTGGCGGAGCAATGGCCTTATTACAAGCCATGAAAAAGCATCAAGTTAATAAAATTGTTTTTTCTTCAACAGCAGCGGTCTTTGGGGAACCTACGGAAATTCCGATTCCTGAAACGGCAGTGACAGATCCAACAAATCCTTATGGAGAAACAAAATTGTCGATAGAGAAAATGTTGAAGTGGACAGAAGCGGCTCATGGTATTCACTATGTTGTTTTACGCTACTTTAACGTTGCGGGTGCTCATCCAAATGGCATTGTTGGAGAAGATCATGATCCTGAGACTCATCTCATCCCGATTATTTTACAAGTAGCACTTGGCAAACGAGAGGAAATTTCTATTTTCGGTGAGGACTATGATACCGCGGATGGCACCTGTATTCGTGACTATATCCATGTTATGGACCTTGTTGATGCCCATCTCTTAGCCATTGAGAAATTACGTAAAACAGGGGAAAGCGGTACTTATAATTTAGGAAATGGCAATGGCTTTAGTGTAAAAGAAGTGATTGAAGCGGCTCGAAAAGTGACGGAGAAAGAAATTCCGGCTGTTGTTGCTCCAAGACGTGCTGGTGATCCGGCAAGACTCGTTGCCTCTTCTGCAAAAGCCCAAAAGGAACTGGGATGGAAGCCACAGCATGCTTCATTAGAATCGATGATCCGAAGTGCATGGGATTGGTTTGTTAAACATCCTAATGGCTACGAGAAATAAACATTTGTAAGCGAATGGAATAAGGCTGGGCATAATTTAAAACGTTAACCTCCAAGGACGAACAAGTGCATTCTCTTAGCAGGAGGAAATATATGTGGACTCCTGTGGGAAGTGAGGAAGCTCACCGCACGCCCCCCGGAAAGCGAAGTATATTTCCGAAGCGGGAGTACATGTACCTATTGGTTTGTTTTTCTTCTTGGAGAAAAATACTTATGTCCCAGTCTCTTATTCATTTATTGTTAAATAAGTAATGTGGTAATAAAGAGGAGGCAGCGTATGAATATTTATTCCGCGTTAGAACAGCTAGTCCAGTATGGTTTACAGAAACAGCTAATTGAAAAATGGGATGTTGACTTTGTGCGTAATCAGTTACTGCAAGCCCTTGATTTAGAGGATTGGGACTTGCCTATCATGACAACAGGGACAAAGCCGAGCGAGGCATCTCCTGTCGATATATTGGCAACTATTTTAGATTGGGCTGCTGAAAATGGCCGCTTAGAGCATAACACAGTCACATTTCGAGATTTGTTGGATACTAAATTAATGGGCACTTTAATCGCCAGACCTTCAAGCATTATTGATAAATTCTATTCAATTTATAAAGAAGAAGGACCGCAAAGAGCAACTGAATACTTTTATCAATTGGCGAAGGATTCTCACTATATTCGAACAGATCGAATTGCAAAAAATGAACATTGGTTTTCACCAACACCTTATGGGGATTTAGAAATTACGATTAATTTATCGAAGCCAGAAAAAGACCCGATTGCGATTTCAGCAGAAAAAACAAAAAAGACATTCAGTTATCCAAAATGCTTGCTATGTAAAGAAAACACCGGATATTCGGGGCGAGTGGATCATCCTGCACGGCAAAATCATCGCATTATTCCTGTAGAATTAGAAGGAGAACAATGGTATTTACAATTTTCTCCTTACGTTTATTATAACGAGCATGCGATCGTTTTCTCTGGAGAACATGTTCCTATGAAAATATCTAAAAAAGGTTTTCATCGTTTATTAGCCTTTGTTGAACAGTTCCCACATTATTTTGTTGGGTCCAATGCTGATTTGCCAATTGTCGGTGGCTCGATTTTAAGTCATGATCACTTCCAGGGTGGGAACCATATTTTCCCGATGGCGAAGGCGGAAATGGAATACACGTTTTCTTTTGAAGGCTATGAAGAAGTAGAAGCGGGGATTGTACGCTGGCCCATGTCTGTTATTCGTTTAAGAGGCAAAGATCGTCAGCAACTAGCAGAATTAGCTCATTATATTTTGAGACGCTGGCAAGATTACAGTGATCCCACTGTGGATATCATAGCATCAACCGACGGAGTTCCTCATAATACGATTACACCGATTGTTCGTCGCTCTGGTGAAAACTATGAATTTGATCTTGTGTTACGTAATAATCGAACAAGTGAACAGCACCCATTAGGGATTTTTCATCCACATGCAGAAGTTCACCATATCAAGAAGGAAAACATTGGCTTAATTGAAGTAATGGGTCTTGCTGTTCTTCCAGGCCGCTTAAAGGATGAGCTTCAACGAGTGGGCGAATATCTTCTTCAACCAAACTATGAAGAGAAATTAAAGACAGATGAGATGACAGAGAAACATGCTGACTGGGCCTGTCAGATTAGAGCAAATTATTCAGAACTAAGTCAAGACAATGTACAGTCTATCCTCCAAGAAGAAGTGGGCCATGTTTTCTCAACTGTATTAGAACATGCCGGCGTATTCAAAAGGACCCAAGAAGGAAAAGCAGCCTTTCAGACCTTTATTCATACGATTAATAAAGATTAGAAGTCAGCCGTGGGCTGACTTTTTTTCGTTGTTAAAGAAACTATAAAATTCTTGGCTTGTGGATAAGTTGTAATTTTGAGTTTTGTCGTCTAGCTCCAGGCGCCATCGGCTCGAGGTCAAATAACCTGAGACAATGAAAGGCAAAGAACGCCTTTCTTTGTCTCAGAACATTTGCTTGTCACCGATAGGCGGGCGCCTTGCGCTTTTCTTGTTCCTGGCACGCCCCGAATTGTGTCGAATTGCAGTGTGTTGATTATGTTTAGAAAAGCTGAAAAAATGATATGGAAGAGTTCGAGGGGATTGACTTTTTTTTTATAGATTACTAATGTATAGTTGTATGATTAACAAGTATGAAAGATAGGGAATTTTCGGGGGTGTTTGACAGCGGTTTCTGTAAGTACCCATAAAGTGACCTGCGTCCTGCAGGCCAGACATACGGGCAGTGTATCCCTCTACGCTTCTCCGTATCTTCTAGAGCCTTGAGGTGAGGGGATTACTGCCCGTTAATGCGGGATAAATTAGCGTGATGACTAGAAAGGATTGTGAACAACATGGCAAACACAACAGCACATATTATTTCTCATTCACATTGGGATCGTGAATGGTATCTGCCTTTTGAGAAACATCGTTTTTATTTAGTGAAATTAATGGATGCTTTATTGGAGAAATTAGAAAATGATCCTGATTATAAAAGCTTTCATTTAGATGGGCAAACTATTGCATTGGACGATTATTTGGAAGTCCGTCCGGAAAAATTTGAACTGGTAAAAAAGTATATTCAAGAAAAGAGAATCATCATTGGACCTTGGTATATTTTACAAGATGCTTTTCTAACAAGTGCAGAAGCCAATGTACGTAATTTAGTGATTGGGATTAATGAAACGAAGAAATATGGTCCTTATTCAAAGCTTGGCTATTTCCCAGATACATTCGGTATCTATGGACAAGCTCCGCAAATGCTCAACCAGGCTGGCATTGATACAGCTGCATTTGGCCGTGGAGTTAAACCAACTGGCTTTAATAACATGGTCAGTGATTCGGAAAACTTTGAATCTCCTTATTCTGAATTAGAATGGCAATCTCCTGATGGTTCAAGTGTTTTAGGTGTATTGTTTGCCAATTGGTATTCAAACGGGAATGAAATTCCGGCTTCAGAGGAAGAAGCAAAGAAATTCTGGGAGCAAAAACTAGCAGATTCGAAAAAATATGCATCAACACCGCATCTACTTTACATGAACGGCTGTGATCACCAGCCATTACAAAAGGATCTCCCAGAAGCAATTAAATTAGCTAATGAATTGTATCCAGATATCGAATTTAAGCATTCGAATTTTGAAGAATATATGGAAGCCGTCAAAAACAATCTTCCGGAACAGCTTCAAACCGTAAAAGGGGAATTGCGTAACCAACGTACAGACGGTTGGTCTACTTTAGTGAATACTGCTTCAGCTCGTATTTATTTAAAACAAATGAATCAATCTGCCCAAACGAAGCTGGAACGATTACTAGAACCATTAGCGACATTCGCTTATATGAATGGGGAAGAATATCCAGAAGATTATCTGCGTTTTGCTTGGAAGCAATTGATGCAAAATCATCCACATGATAGTATTTGTGGTTGTTCGATTGATGAAGTTCATGAAGAAATGGTAACTCGATTTAAAAAAGTAGATCAGATGGCTGATAAGCTTATTGAGGAACAATCAGAAAAATTAGCGGCGAAAATCAATACGACCGCACCCGCTGGATTTGATAAAGCCATTCCGTTGATCGTCATGAATACAGCTGGCTATAAGCGTCATACTACTGTTGAAAAAGTAATTGATTTTGAAAAAGTTTATTTTGGAGAAATGCCTTTACAGGAAATTCATGGGCATTTGAAAAATAAGGCTCTACCAAAATTGGCCATTGTGAATGAAAAAGGGGAAGAAATTCCTGCAACCATTGAAGACCTAGGCGCTACATTTGGATATGATTTGCCTGACGATAAATTTAGGCAGCCACATTATGCGAAAAAAGTAAAACTAACATTTGCGACAGAGGAACTTGCAGAACTTGGTTATGCTACTTATTTCCTTGTAGAAAAAGAATCAACCATTTCACTACAACCAATCGCTAAAGACGGTAACGTACTTGAAAATGACTATCTGCGTGTAGATGTTCACGAGGATGGAACGTATAATGTTCTGGATAAAGTAACAGGGCATGAATTACAAAATGTAGGAAGTTATGAAGACACAAGTGATATTGGCAATGAGTATATGTTTAAAAAAGCAACTGGAGAAAAAGCTTATACTACAAAAGGCTTGCAGGCAAACGTAAAAATTGTCGAAAACAATGCTTCAAGAGGAAGAATTGAGATCACTCATCAATTTAACATACCTGCAGCAGCTCATGAAGAATTAGAGGACTTGAAGGATCGGGTTGTATGGCATAAAGATCGGGAAGCTAGACGATCAGATGAAATGACTACACTTGAATTGAAAACCATTCTGACACTAGATAAACAAGCAAAAGGGGTTGCCGTAAAATTAGCATTCAATAATACAGCGAAAGACCATCGGCTTCGGGTTGTCTATCCAACTGATTTTGCGACCAATCACCATTTAGCGGAAAGTGCTTTTGAAATCGCAGAAAGACCAAATAAGCCAGAGCTAGAATGGAGTAATCCAAGTTTTGATCATCATCAACATTCTTTCGCGTCTTTATCAGATGGGAAAAATGGGCTGACTGTTGCGACAAAAGGTTTGCAAGAATATGAAATTGTGGAAGACAATACTACACTAGCCATTACGGTATTACGTGCTGTATCTGAACTTGGTGACTGGGGATACTTCCCAACGCCTGAGGCACAATGCCTAGGAGAGCAAACAGCGGAATGGTATGTGATTCCTCATGCTGGTGATGCGATTTCCGCAAAAGCTTATGAGTCGGCTTCTGACTTCCAAATTCCATCTGTATGTGTACAAACAGACTCACATGATGGAGAGCTAACACCGAATGGCCAATTCATGCAATGGGAAAGCAATGGGCTAGTCTTAACGAGCGTAAAAAGAGGAGAAACAAGTGAGGATCTTTTCTTAAGGGTATATAATCCTTCTCAACAAGACAAAGTACTAACCATTCATCATCCTGATCATGTAAACTACTACGAGAGTAATCTAATTGAAGAGAAAATCGAAACGATTGGGGAAAACTGCCAAGAGCGACCAGTCGGTGCTTACAAAATTATGACTGTGGGTATGGAAGGAGTTAATTAATCATGACCAATATACCAGCTTCATTGCAAGCGATAATCGAGCAAGTCAAAACAGCTTTTCCAGGAGAGGAAAAGCTACACGAGATGTTTGCTCAATGTTTTGTTAACACGTATTCAACAACTTTAAAACAACTTGATGATGGGACCACCTTCGTTATTACTGGAGATATTCCAGCAATGTGGCTGCGCGATTCTGCAGCTCAAGTCCGCCCTTATTTAATGGCGGCAAATGAAGATGAAGCGATTAAAGAGATGCTTGTTGGTGTCGTTAATCGACAAATCCAATTTGTTTTACATGATCCTTATGCGAATGCCTTTAATGATTCCGCGAATGGGAAAGGACATCAAACAGATAAAACAGAAATGACGCCGTGGATTTGGGAGCGTAAATATGAGATTGATTCCCTTTGCTATCCAATTCAATTAGCGTACTTACTTTGGAAATCAACAGGGGAAACAAGCCATCTAAACGCAGATTTCCATGAAGCAGTCCGCACGATTGTCAAGGTATGGAAAACAGAGCAAGATCATGAGCAAAACTCTCCATATCGTTTTGAACGAACAGAAGATAGACCACAAGATACATTAATTCGGGATGGAAAAGGTTCAAAGGTTGTACCAACTGGGATGACATGGAGTGCATTCCGTCCAAGTGATGATGCTTGCACATACGGTTATTTAGTACCTGCCAACATGTTTGCATCTGTTGTGATGGGCTATGCCGCAGAAATCTGCGAAACTGTTTTACAAGATGTAGAGCTAGGCAAAGAGTGTGCTGACTTAGGACAAGAAATCCGTGAAGGCATTGAAAACCATGCGGTAATCGAACATCCAATGTACGGAAAAATCTATGCCTTTGAGGTAGATGGAGCAGGCGGCTATCAACTAATGGATGATGCCAATGTGCCGAGTCTAATGTCAGCTCCGTATCTAGGTTATTGTGATTTTGATGATGAAATCTATCAAAACACACGAAACTTTATCCTAAGCCGAGACAATCCTTATTATTATGAAGGAAAAGTAGCTAGTGGGATTGGTAGTCCGCATACACCAGATCATTATATTTGGCATATTGCTCTCTCTGTACAAGGTATGACGAGTATTGATCAGAAAGAAAAGGAATCGCTCTTGCGTACACTGTTGAGTACAGATGGTGGGACAGGCTTTATGCATGAAGGCTTTAATGCATCCAACCCAGAAGCATTTACGCGCGAGTGGTTTGCATGGTCAAACACAATGTTTAGTGAATTTGTCCTTAGCTATATTGGAAAAACCGTCAAAGGTAGTCCACTACAGCAAAAACAACAGTAATTTTAAAAAATAGCTATGTCTTCCTGCGTCTAATTACCTTGATAATTAGACGCAGGCAAGCTATATACGTCATACATAAGTTGGAGTTGAGAAGGATGAAGAGGAAAAAGAAAAATGTCATCTGGGTTTTTGGCGATCAGCATCGTGCTCAAGCTCTTGGTTTGAATGGCGATCCGAATGTTCATACACCTAATATTGACAATCTTGCAGCATCAGGTGTCCATTTTTCCAATGCTGTTTCTGGTTCACCTCTATGCTCTCCAGCGAGAGGCTCAATTTTAACAAGTCGCTATCCGCATAAATGTGTTCCCGGACATGAACATCGGCTGCCAGAGGATCAACCGACAATCGCCCATGTGTTCAATGAAGCAGGGTATGATACCGCTTATTTTGGTAAATGGCATATCGATGGATATCATGAAGAAGCTGGTAGAGCGGCACATCATATCATTCCACCTGAAAGAAGAGGCGGATTTAAAAAATGGCTTGGTTACGAGAACAACAATAGTCAATGGGATTGTTGGGTTCATGGTGGTGAAGGAGAGGAAGCGTTTCATTATCGCTTGCCAGGTTTCGAAACAGATGAAATGACGAATCTTTTTATCGATTATATTGAGGAAAAGGGAATGGAAAAACAGCAAGGGAAGGAAGATCCATTTTTTGCTGTCTTATCTGTCCAACCCCCTCATGATCCGTATATCGCTCCTGAAGATTATCGGAAAGAACACACACCTGCCAACATCCAATTAAGGACCAATGTTCCGAATGTTTCCCGAGTTGAGGAGCAAGCTAGAAAAGACTTATCGGGATACTATGCGATGATCGAAAATTTAGATTGGAATCTTGGCAGAATTCAACAGGCTCTTCAAGCGGTAGATTTAGCTTTCGATACCCATATCATCTTCTTTAGTGACCATGGGGATCTACATGGATCACACGGACAATTTAAGAAACTGAGTCCATATGAGGAATCGATCCGGATTCCGTTTATAATTGGCGGTGAACAACCTTTTTATGAAGGAAGAAAAACTGGAAATTGTTCGCTACCTTTCAATCTTGTCGATATCGCACCAACGACATTGGGGCTTTGTGAGATTGACAAGCCCGAGTGGATGGAAGGAACGGACTTCTCTTCCCATCGTTTAACCGATTGTCCGGTTGATGCAGAGCCGGATGCTGCCTTTTTACAATCGGTTATCCCGACTGGACATGGTGACAGTGTTGATAAACCATGGCGAGGGATTGTCACAAAGGACGGTTGGAAATATGTTTGCTTTGAAGGGGCTTCATGGCTTTTATTCAATCTGAATGAGGATCCATTTGAACAGATAAATCTTGCCCATAATCCATTTTATCTTGAAAAAAAGCGGCAATTACAGGAGCGCTTGCAAAAATGGATTGAAGAGACTGGAGATCCTTTTATATTACCAAAAACATGTTGAGCTGAAATAAAGATTACACTTTGGAGGTTGGTCAAGAATGAAATTGTTTCAAATAGTAAGTGAGTGGCTACTCCGTTTGATATGGACCAACCTCTTATGGATTGGATTTACCCTGCTTGGATTAGGTATTTTCGGGATCATGCCAGCAACTGTGGCCATGTTCACGATTGTCCGCAGATGGACAATGAAGGATTTCGACGCACCAATTTGGTCAACATTTAAAACTACATATTTTAAAGAATGGAAAAAGAGTAATTTGGTTGGGGTGATCTTTGCTTTGATTGGGATTTTTCTATTTCTTGATCTTAGCTTTTCTGAGCAAATGACAGGATTTTTCTCGTTATTTCTATATGTCTTCTTTCTTGTTCTATCGATCATTTATTTCCTAACACTAGCGTTCTTTTTCCCGCTTTATGTGCAATATACGTTCTCAATCAAAGAATATGTAAAACAATCACTGTTCCACGCGATTGCGAGCATAAAAGATATTATTATCCTTTTACTTGGGCTTACCCTTATTGGCTTCCTACTAACAAAAGTTCCAGGGCTTATTCCTTTTTTAGGAGGAGTTCTTCCAAGTTATTGGATTATGACGATTTGTATGAAACGATTCCGTAAAATGGAAAAAAACACAGTAATCAAGGAGTGATGAAGTTGTTTTTAACAGAAAATAAATATGAAAATCGTATTCGTGAATTAGCCAATTATCGTTATCGTGATGGTGTTTCTATCGAGGAATTTATCATTCAAGAGGATGCTGGGGAAATCGGTGCCTATCCACCTGCGCAGTATGATTCACAACAAAAAATGAGTTTAGGTGATCATTGGAAAGGTCGAGATCGCTATTTATGGCTTCATGCGACAGTGGAGGAGCAGCAAAAATTATCAGGGAAACAAATGGTTGGCCTTTTCTCATTCGGCCGAACAGGTGGAGGAAACAACTCAGGATTCGAATCTTTGCTATTTGTGAACGGAAAACCTTATCAAGGGGTGGATTCTAATCACGAGGAAGTTTTATTTGATGACGAATATACGCAAGGTCCTTTACGTCTTGACTTTCGCCTTTGGTCCGGCATGGAAGGGGGAGGCGTCCCGCAGGAACAAGAGTATAAGCTGGAAAAAGCAGAGATCGCCTGGCTTGATTCAAAAGTGGATAATTTATTTTATACATTGTATGCCGCCTTTGAAATATTAAAAGAAACGGCAGAGGCTGATCCGGCTCATTTAACATTAAGCAAGCTGATTGGCGATGCCCTTAGGCTGATCAATTGGACAGAGCCAGGTAGTGAGGAATTTTATCAATCTTGTTATGAGGCTGAAGCCGAGTTGATGAAGGCTGTTGATGGGATCGATCCTACATCTGAAATTACGATCCATACTGTTGGTCATACACATATCGATGTTGCATGGTTATGGAGATTGAGAAATACTCGGGAAAAATCAGCTCGTTCTTTTTCAACTGTGTTGAATTTGATGAAGCGATTCCCAGAATATTTATTCTTACAAACACAACCACAATTGTATGATTATATTAAATCTGATTATCCAGAAATGTATGAACAAATCAAAGCGAAGATTTCGGATGGGAAATGGGAAGCAGCTGGTGCGATGTGGCTTGAGGCTGACTGTAATATCCCAAGTGGTGAGTCACTTGTGCGGCAAATCCTTTATGGAAAGGAATTTTTCAAAAAGGAATTTAATGCCGATAGTACTTATCTCTGGCTTCCAGATGTATTCGGCTATAGTTGGGCGCTTCCACAGATTTTGAAAAAATCAGGGATTAACACGATGATGACAACGAAGATCAGTTGGAACCAATATAACCGGATGCCACATGATACTTTCTATTGGAAAGGGATTGATGGATCGGAGATATTGACACATTTCATTACAACACCTGAACCTTGGAATGGACCAGATTCTTGGTTCTATACGTACAATGGCTTTATTACGGCTAAAACAGTCAAAGGCTCATGGGATGGCTACCGAGATAAAGAATTGACAAAGGATTTGCTTGTCTCTTATGGGTATGGTGATGGTGGCGGCGGAGTAAACCGTCATATGCTTGAGATGAGACGCCGTCTCGATCAGCTTCCAGGGATGCCAAACGTCAAAACTTCTACAGCAGGAGAATTTTTCGAGAAACTCCATGAAAATGTGAAGGAATCAGATGGTTATATTCATAAATGGGATGGCGAATTATATCTTGAATATCATCGCGGCACGTATACAAGCCAAGCCTTTATGAAAAGGATGAACCGTCAATTGGAACTGCAATATCGTCGGGCTGAAATCCTGACTAGTTGGTTATCACAAACTGGCGAGTGGCAAGGCAATGACGCGTTAAAAGAAGGCTGGAAGATCATCTTACGTAATCAATTCCATGATATTATTCCAGGCTCCTCTATTACTGAGGTTTATGAGGATGCGAGAAAGGAATACGAAGAAGCATTTAAGATTGTCGATCAGGTGGAAGCAGAGATTTTATCTACTCCATTAGAAAACGCAGATCAAGCAGTTACGCTTTATAATGCTTCACATATAAAGAAGGCAAGAAATGTGTGGGTTCCTGAGCACGTAGGAGAAGATGGTGTTTGGAAAACAGCTGATGGGGTTATATTACCGGCTCAAAAACAAGTGAATGGTTGGCTTGTAGAAGTGGAATCTCTTCCAGCTTTTGGCGCGAAAACTCTATACTTTGAAGCCGCTGCAAGATCGGAAGAAGACACCCCGTTCCATTATGCTGATCAGAAGCTCGAAACGCCTTTCTATTCAGTAGCATTCAACCAATATGGACAAATTTCCAAGCTGTATGATAAAGAGGCTGAACGCTCCATCCTTGCTGAAGGTGAGAATGGCAATGTCTTACAAATTTTTGAAGACAAGCCACTTGCCCATGATGCATGGGATATTGATATCTTCTATCAAGAAAAAATGGAAGAAATCCGTGAATTGGTCGCATTTGAAGTCAAAGAAAATGGGCCACTAGCAATAGAAATTCAAGCAAAATGGCATTATCATAAATCCGAATTCACGCAAAATATTATCTTTTATGCGAATGAACGCCGGATTGATTTCAAAACGAATGTTGATTGGCATGAGAAAAATAAGTTATTAAAAACAGCGTTCCCTGTCGATATTCGTGCGACAGAAGCGACGTATGATGTCCAATATGGAAATGTGAAACGTCCGAATCACTGGAATACAAGCTGGGATATGGCACGCTTTGAATCTGTTGGTCATCAATGGGCCGACTTATCTGAAGCTGGCTTCGGAGTTAGCTTATTGAATGACTCCAAATATGGGTATGATATTAAAGAAAATCGCATGCGCTTGTCTCTGCTAAAAGCTGCGACACATCCAGATCCCCATGCGGACCAAGGACAGCATACCTTTACGTATGCCCTTTATCCTCACACTGGTGATTGGCGTGAAGCGAAAACAGTAGAAAAAGCGTGGGATCTAAATGATCCTGTCTTGACTCTCCAAGGAGAATGGAAAGATAATGAATCCTTCTTTGATTTACATTCCGACCATATTTGGGTTGATGCAGTGAAGCCTGCCCAAGATGGAAATGGCGTGATCATTCGCGTACATGAGTATGAAGGACGTAGAGGAAAAGCGGCATTGGAAGTACACAAACCAATCAAAAAGTGGGTAGAGACCAATCTAATAGAAGAATCAATCGGCGAAGAGCTATCTAGTTCGTCTCTTGAATTTAGTATTAAACCATATGAGATTAAAACTTTTAAACTAAGCCTATAGAGGATGTTCAAAAAATAAGGATCAAAGGCTAAATTCGCGACATCCTGTCGCAACGCCTTTGTGACCTGCGTCCTGCAGGCCTCGGTAAAAATGACGCTGCGAATTTCTTCGTTGGCTTGCTTCTTCGCTGCTCATGTATTAAAATGCATACATTCCGCTGCTCGAAGCTGCGCCGCCTCGAACTTCTTGGTCCTTTTTATCCTCCTTTTTGAATACGCATCTATAACATATGTAAAACCAGCTCCAGTGCGGGCTGGTTTTTTGTACATATCCCTGAATAATTAATTTTTGCTATATTCCCATATTTAGAAGTTCTGTATATTTTTTAAACCATTATGTGTTATATTGTTTATATATTTAGAAAATTAATAGAGGCTCATTACAGTAGGGGGAGTATGGTGAAATCATTTATAAAAATCGCGGTTTTTATCCTGTTTTTTATTGCTTTTGTGTTTCCACAGTCTGTTGCTGCAAAGGAAGAGATAGACATTTCAGTTCAATATGGAATTGATGGAAAAGTACAAATTGGCAAAGGATTTCCTATGGAGATCACGCTTACAAATAAAGGGGAAGATCTTTCAGGAGATCTCGTTATTTATTCTAATCCAAATTATCGATCAGAGGGAAATATCGTTGTTCCTATTGAGCTTCCAACTGGGGAAGAGAAGGTAGTGAATGTCTCAATCCCAGGGCAAGTCGAAAATTACTATTCTAATCCGCAGTCAAGCAAGAATTCGCTCATTCGCTTTTATAAAGGTGGTTGGAAAGATGGAGAAGAAATAAAAGGGGCAATGGGGAAAAAAGTAAATCCAAGTTTTTTTCCGGAAAATCGGTTGGTTTTAGGCGTTTTAAGTGACTCACCCGATTCATTGAATTATTTGAAACTCTCGAAATACAATGCTGAGTCAATTGAACTTATCACATTGAAAGAAGATGATATACCAAATGATGCCACAGGATTAGAGATGTTTGATGTTCTGTTGATCAATGATTTTAATCTATCAACTGTTTCTACTGAAAAGCAACATGCTCTGAAAAACTGGGTTCGTTCTGGCGGGCATTTAATGCTGGGGAGTACCCCAGGGTTATCTCAACAGCTAGGCGAGCTGCAAAATCTTTCTTTATTACATATTGATGATCAAACATCTTTTGATGATCTGAAGTTTTTCGCAACAGCAGAAAATGAAAATAACCCCTCTTTTAGCCAGGTTGACATTATGACTGGAGAGGTGTCTGAGCATACAAAGGTTGTTTATGCGGATCACTCGCTTCCAATGGTAATGAATAAAAGCTTTGGACTTGGTGAGGTCACTCAGTTTTCATTTAATGTGGGAAGTGAGACGCTTGCCACATGGGAATTATATCCTGCCTGGTGGGAAGATATCCTGCAAAAAACGGTTGATAAATTTACCAATGGCCAGCAGTACATGATGGAGGAATTGTCCGATCAATTTGGAAATATTGTCAATTCCTTTCCGTCTTCATTTTTGCCAGTAACTGCACTGATTGTGTTATTCAGCGTTTATCTGATTCTATTGATACCTGGCCTTTACTTTCTTCTGAAAAGGCTAGATAAACGGGAAAACTCATGGTGGATTATTCCTAGTGTCGCGATCATCGTTTCGGTGGTTATTTTTCTTGTAGGAGCAAAGAACCGGATTGCCGGCTCACAAACGAGTGATGTGAGTATTCTCTCTATCGACGATGCTGGTATTGCCAGCGGATATGGGGCAGTATCAATCCTGACAAATAGTGGTGGCGAATATCCATTAAATATAAGTCCCAGGGGCTTTAATCCATTTCCTTTAACTACTGACTACAATTATGATGAGCTGAATTTGAATCATGCGATGGTGGAAAAAGGGCAGGAGCACACAAAAATAACATTTAATAATGTTGAATATTGGTCAATTCGATCTGCCATAGGGGCTATCCCTTCTATCGATACAGGGAAATTGGTGGCAGATTTAAAAGTTGATAATCAAAAGCTTGTTGGTACGATTAACAGTGCCCTTTCAATGGATATAGAGGAAGCCTTTTTATTATCAGGATCAAACGCTTATTCACTAGGTGAGATTAAAGCTGGGGCGCCTACTGAAGTTTCAGTCAATACGGAGAAATCAGATATACCGCTTAGTGCACCAAGGAGTGATGCCGCTAATTCGATATACCAGGGTGCTGCCAGTGGGATGTACGGCCAAAGTGCACCAGATAATAAGGAAAGTTTAGATGAGTGGAAAAAGCAGGAACTGCTGCGAATGATGCTGGCATATGAAATACATCAGCAAAATTTAAATCAGCCGTTAATCGTCGGTTTTTCAACAGATTCCATAATCTCAATTGAAATGGATAAAAAGCAGTCGAATTCCGGGTCACAGACATTGATCACTCAAGCTGTAGATATCACTTCCTCTTTTGAAGGTGATTTTACGCTAACTGAGGAAAAACTTCAGACAGCTATTTCCATATTGGAAGGAGTCAATGCAGACATTATTCATAATGGTCTACCTGAAGGGGAAAATTTACTTGTGGTAGAGCCAGGTAAGTATCAGATAACCTACCAATTGCCTGAACAAATGAAGATAAATAATGTATCGATTCATAAGCTTCAAGTTAAGCTTTCCCAGGAAGATACAGCTTTTTCTATTTTCAATGTTGAAAAAGGAGAGTTCCTTCCGCTTGAGGATCGTTCAATGGTATTTGAAGAAAACGCACATGAATTTTTAGCTGAAGACGGCTCCATTGTTCTGTCCTTTGAGAAAAGCGGTTCGAGTAATCCTGAGGTTCGTGTTCCAGCTGTCAGCCTGGAGGGAGAGTATAAAAAATGATTGAAACAATAAATTTGACGAAAAAATACGGTAGCTTTACAGCATTGAATGAGCTGAATCTCAAAATTGAAAAAGGGACTGTTTTTGGATTTGTCGGTCATAATGGTGCAGGCAAATCAACGACCTTTTCAATATTGGCGACATTACTTGCCCCAACTTCTGGAGCAGCATACGTTAATGGATATGATGTGACAACAGAGCCGAAGAAAGTTCGAAATCATATTGGCTATATGCCAGATTTCTTTGGGGTATATGATCAATTTAAAACAGTCGAATACCTGGATTTCTATGGAGCGAGCTATGGAATCAGTGCAGCAGAACGAAGATTGCTGATACCGCAATTATTAGAGCTTGTGAATCTTTCGAATAAAGGTGATGTATATGTTGATGTACTGTCACGTGGTATGAAGCAGCGTCTTTGTCTTGCTAGGTCCCTTATTCATGATCCAGAGGTGCTTATATTGGATGAGCCAGCTTCCGGACTGGACCCACGTGCCCGGATCGAGATGAGAGAAGTTTTAAAAGAACTGAAAAATATGGGGAAAACCATTCTCATTTCATCCCATATTCTTCCAGAGCTTGCCCAAATGTGTGATGAATTAGGTGTCATTACAAATGGTGAACTAGTTGCATCTGGATCTGTAGCTTCCATCCAGAATCAGCTGCAGGCAAATAAGGTTATCAATGTCAAGCTTGCCTCTGATGTAGAAAAAGCTGTTTCTTTTTTTGAAGATGATCCTCGGGTTTCAACAATTACGAAAAATGAAAAGTATACAGATATGCTGTCATTCGCATTTACAGGTAGTGATGCAGAACAGATAGAGTTGCTCAAGAAAGCACTGGACAGCGGTCTTGCTATTTTAGGTTTCAGTCAAGAAGAATCGAATTTAGAGGATGTATTCTTGGAAATCACGAAAGGAGTGGATTTCTCATGAAGTCAATTTGGATAAACCCTGTGCTAAATAAAGAAATCAAACTCCGTTTTCGTTCCTTTAAAAGTTTTCTAGGTGTATTTTTTTATCTATTGGCTATAGGGGGGATTGCTATTGGTTTTATCCTTTTGAATACGATTTTTTCTTATTCTTCCACATTCATATTTCGTCCGGAACAAAGTAGGACAATGTTTATGGTGTTATCATTTGTGCAAATGGCGCTAGTCCTTTTCATGACACCAGGTCTAACTTCAGGTGTTATTAGTGGAGAAAGGGAGCGGCAAACGCTGAATATTTTGTTAACAACACCGCAATCATCAACAAGTATCATCTTAAGCAAGCTTTTTTCATCGATTGCCTATTTGCTATTGATGATGATTGCATCGCTCCCGCTCTATAGTATAGTATTTCTTTTTGGCGGTGTTTCACCAAGCTTACTTTTCATAACATTTGGCCTTTACCTTGTGACAATGCTGACAATTGGCAGTATCGGGGTGCTTTTTTCTACAATCATTAGAAAAACAATTGTTGCCACCATTATTACATATGGGATCACTTTGTTTATAACAGCAGGAACTGCGTTTATAACCCTATTTGCCGTACAGTTTATCAGCTATCAAAGTGCAAACCAGACTTCGGTTTTTCCATATATCACATCTATGTTTAATCCATTCATTATTTTGTTCAATGCATTTGAGGAAGGAATGGCAACTGAGATTAATAGAATCTCAGGAATTGAGTTTCCTATGACAGCAGCTTTCATTATTTCATTTTTACTGATCAGTTTTCTCTGTCTGTTTATCAGTATTAAGAAACTCCGTCCGGATAAGAAAGTGAAAAAAGGAGCTGCCTGAAAATGAATGAGATAAAACAATTTTTAAAATTGTTGACTGTCTGCAAGCGCAAGCTTCTTATCGAACACTTTAGCAGCTATTGTCATATGGGGTTATTACTTGTCGGTGTTGCAACAGTACTTACAGCCACAATCGCTCGAGTCACGCCGATTATGTATTTCTATCAATCGCTTTTGATCCTTGCAGGAAGTATCATGCTTTTTACAATCATTGTCGCCTATTTTAAAAAGCCTGACAATACAAATGCAGCGGCTTTATTTGATCATTACGTGGCTGAAGACAGAGTGAAAACAGCATTGACCTATTTAAAAGATGAATCTGCTTTTAGTCAGCTACAGAGGCGCGACGCCTTATCACATATGAAAAAATCCTTGCCAGAAATTGAGAAAAGCCAACTAAAGCTATTTTATTGGAAAAAATTGCTGATTTCCTTATTGCTGATTATTCTTGCGGGATTATCGCTGATTTTTCCAAATGATGTCATGGAGACTGCTAAACAGCAGGAAACAGATAAGAAAATAGTGGAAGAGGCGAAAAAGGAAATAGAAAAGTTAGTTGATGATGAAACAGTCAGTGAGCAAATAGAAGAATTGAAGAAAGAAACAGCCGATATAGACAAAAGTAAAGAATTGCTGGCAAAGCTTTTGGAAAAAGAAACTGGTCTTGAAGAAATGAAGCAGGATGCACGAACAGATGAACAGCGATTACAAAAATTAGCTGATGGTTTAAATGAATTTGATGAGCTTCAGGCTGCATTAAATGAAGTTGATTCTGAAAAGATGAAACAAGCACTGAAACAATTGAGTGAAGAGCTGCCAGCACTTTCTAAACAGCAACAACAGGATTTGGAAAAGTTGTTATCTGATGTTACTGGGGAAAAAGCAAGTGACTTTGCTGGGATGACTGAAGAAGAAAGGGACGAACTGCTGTCAGCTTTAGAGGAGCAGCTTGGTACTTTAATCGAAAATGCTGCCTCACTAAATCAATTGGCAATCTCTCAGGAGCAGTTGCAGCAGCTAGCGACTTCATTGAATCAAAGCATGACAAATAATGGCATATCGAATTCAGGTAAGCTTTCATTTGCTTCACAAAATGCCAATAATCAGGGGGACAATGGGCAAAACTCTAGTGGAAATAACGACAATTCAAACGGTCAGGAGCAAGGTGAAGGTGGGCAGGATGGACAGGGGCAAGATGGGCAGGGACAAGGCTCAGGAAATGGCAGCGGGTCTGGCTCGGGAAACGCATCAGGAGCAGGAAATGGCTCTGGTAGTGGTTCCGGCTCTGGTAGCGGAAATGGCGGAAGTGGAGCGGGATCGGGGTCCGGTGCCGGGTTTGGGCAAGGCTCCCGTGAATTGATGATTCCTGAAAAAATTGATGGAGAAGAATCAATAGAAAATGATTTGGGAGAATTGGGAGAAGGCAGTGGTGAACAGCAATTGGCACCTGAAGCTCCTGTATTAAAAGGAAACATACGGTCATATGAAGAAGTCTATGGCAATTATGAGCGTACTTATCGCGAAAGTGTGGAAAGAATGGACTTACCTGCATATTTGGAAGATGCAGTGAAAGAGTATTTTAGTGAACTTAATCCGGAAGGGGAATAAGGATTTGCCTGATATTCAAATGAAAGAAAAGCAGCATCAGGAAGTAATGGACAAAATAGCAGCAGCAAAAGCTGAAATAGCATCATTTATTGTTGGACAAGATGAAATTATTGATCAAGTGTTATGGGCAATATTTGCTGGAGGACATGCGCTTTTGGAAGGCTTGCCTGGACTTGGGAAAACAATGCTTGTTCGTACTGTTTCCGAATGCTTGGACTTAACTTTTTCCAGAATACAGTTTACACCTGATCTGATGCCTTCAGATATTACCGGAACGATGATGATTGAACCTTCCGATGATGGGAAGCGGCAGTCATTTGTTTTTCACGAAGGCCCAGTGTTTGCCAATATTGTATTAGCGGATGAGATAAACCGGGCAACACCAAAAACGCAGAGCTCACTGCTTGAAGCAATGGGGGAAAAAACGGTAACTGTCATGGGCGATACAAAACAACTAGAGGAGCCCTTTTTTGTATTGGCAACACAGAATCCACTGGATTTAGAAGGTACATATCCATTACCAGAAGCGCAAATGGACCGATTTTTGCTAAAAATTAATATTGAGTATCCATCAAAAGAGGATTTGAAACAGATCATTGTAAATACTACTGGAACAAAGACAAACAGCTTATCACGGGTGATGAATGCTGCTGAGATCATCGAAATCCAGCAGTTAGCTTTAGAATTACTTGTTTCCGAGGAAATACTGGATTATGCGGTAAATATGGTCATGGCAACACATCCCGAGACGGAAAACTCTCCGGAATCCGTAAAGAAATTTGTACGCTATGGAGCTGGACCACGCGGGTTGCAAAGTTTGGTCAAAATTGCAAAAGTGAGAGCACTTGCGAGTGGAAGATACCATGTTTCAAGAGGAGATATCAAACATGCTGCATTGCCTGTCCTAAGGCACCGGCTTTTCTTGAATTTTGAAGGGGAAGCGACAGGGATCAGCAGTGATGAAATAATTAAAGAGATCATCGAAACAATTGGTTCTGGTCAGTCATGAAAGAACTGTCAAGCACACTCATGTACAGGCTCTCTAAGCATCAATTGCAATCAAAACGAATGAGGCGTGGACATCAAAAAGGCGGGAGACGTTCGATGAGATCTGGTACTTCATTGGAGTTTTCCGATTACCGTTTTTATCAGCCTGGTGATGATTTACGACAGATCGATTGGAATGTATATGCAAGGACAAACAAGCATTATATCAAAAGGTATCTTGATGAACAGGAATTAGTCATTTCCCTTTATATTGACTGCTCCAAATCAATGGCACTTCTTTCAAGAAAGTGGGAGTTTGCCAAAGGACTTACTGCTGCTCTTGGATTCATGTCTCTTGCAAGTGATGATCGTGTGGGTGTTTTTCCAATTGGTTCAGACAGTCATCCTTTTATGTACAAAAAAGGACGAGCCTTTTCAAACCGGCTTATTCAATATGTACAGAATATCAATTCAAATGAGCTGCCGATTACCTTTTCAGAATCGATTCAAAAGGTGATTCAGCCAAAGTCCAGTATATCGATCTTGATAAGTGATCTAATGGAAGCACCTGAAAAAATCGAGACCGCTCTAAAAAAAATGCAGGGCTACAAACAGGAGTTATTTGTGATTCAGATTTTGACTGAAGAAGAGATCAATCCCGCCTTTCAAGGAGATCTCGAGTTGATTGATAGTGAAACGCAAAACTTTATGAATGTTTCTATGAGCAGTTCAATAAAAAAACAATATCAAACAAGACTTCTGGGACATACCGAAGCAATCCAGAAGTTTTGTCATACGCGGGGAATTGGTTTTATTCAATGTAATGCCAGTAGCTCCCTGGAAGATGTTTTATTCAAAGAACTATTATCAAAAGGCTGGATTGTGTGAGGTGAGTCTATGCGGTTTTTAACACCTGGATTTTTTGGATTATCAGTCTTTTTACTAGGGGTTATCCTGTTTTATTTATTTAGAAAACAATATGAAAAACAAATTGTACCATCAACATTTTTTTGGCAGCAGGTAATGCGAGAGTGGCAAGCGACGAAATGGTGGAGGAAAATACAGCAACACTTGCTCTTATACCTGCAATTACTCATCCTTACATTATTAATGTTTGCTTTAGTTCGTCCTTATATTGGCGTTAGTGACCTTTCAGGGGAACAAATTGCAGTCGTTATCGATACGTCTGCATCAATGACAGCACTAGAAGGTGAGAATAATAGATTAGAATTGGCAAAAGAAGAGATGAATGAGCTTATTGATCAATTGGATACTCAGAGGCTGACAGCCATTCTTGCTAAACAAACACCAGAAATATTATTTTCGAATGAAACCAATAAAAGTGAGATGCGGCGTGCTATTGAGAATATATCTCCTTCTTTTCAAAGTGAAAATATCGATAAATCTGTTCAATTAGCCAATCAGCTGTTATCAGATTCAAGTGGGGAAATACATGTTTTTTCTGATCGCGCAAAGCATGAGGAAATAACGGCTGCCCATTTGAGCCATAAGACTGAAGTACATAATATTGGAACAACGACAAATAATTTATCCATTCATACATTCGGCGTGGCTAAACAAGATGATACTGTGAATGGGGTATTGTCAATCGCGAATGAAATGGACGAACAACAGCAAGTTACCATTCAAATCGTTTTTGAAGATGAAAAACTTGCCGAAATTGAAGAAACAGTTGATCCAGAAAAGCCGACCCAGATTCATATCCAGGACCTGCCAGAAAAGCCTTATTATAAAGCTATGATTGTTAATAAGGATCATTTTCAGGCAGACAATGTCAGTTTTGCATTTCTTGGAGAGGACAGACAGCCAACTTTTTATTTGGTGGGTGAGATGAATTCATTTCTCACAAAAGCTTTATCGCATTTAAGCACCGATATTATCCAAATTGAAGAACTGAATGAAGTTCCACAAACAGAAAACGCAATCTATGTGCTTAGTAACGTTCCAGCTGAAAACTGGCCAAATGGACCAAAGCTTATCATTTCACCAACAGAGGGTGAACCATTTAATATCAAAAATGAGCAGATGTTACAGACAGGATTAAAAGCGGTTAGCGATGATTCCCTTCTACAGTTTGTAGATATAGAGGAGGTCTATATTCAAAAAAGCTATCCATTTACTACGCCAGAGCTCCAAGCAATTGTATCGAGTGGGGAAACTCCCATAATCAGTAAAGGGAATTACCAAGGAAATCCGATTATATTTCTTGGGTTTGATATAGAGGATACTGATTGGCCAATGCATTCCAGTTTTCCAATCTTTTTATATAATGCGATTGATTATCTCACAGATCAAAACCAGCTGCTTGGATATTTACAGTCGAGTGAAAGAAAAGAAATTGCTTATTCCACTGGAGTGACCAGGAGTACTATTTTAAATGAAGAGAACGAGAAAATAGCTGACATGAATGTAGATAATTCCATTTTAATTGCTCCAGAACGCCCTGGTCTATACAAGGTTGCAGAAGAAACAGAATTTGGCTTAAAAGAGCGGCTTTTCGCAGTTATTGTGGATGAAGAGGAGAAATACATTTCACCAGAGGACAGTTTTACAATTGAAAGTGAAAATGAGGAAACTGGTGGAGATAATCAGAAACACCCAAATGAAATTTGGACTGTTCTTGCAATCCTTGCATTATTCATTTTATTTTTGGAATGGGAGGTATATCGCCGTGGGATTACAGGTTGAAAAACCCCTATTTCTATTATTACTAATACCGGCATTCATTGTCTTATATCTTTACTGGAAAAAGAATAAGGTAACCCCCCTTATTGAAAAAAATATCATTTTAACGATTCGATTTCTCATATTTGCTATCTTGATTTTATCTTTATCTATACCGAATATTTTATATCCAGTTAAAGGTATCACAACCGTTTTTGTTATTGATCAATCTGAAAGTGTTAAGAACCAAGAAGAGGAAATGTTTGCTGCAATTGAACAAGCGATTAGTGGAATGGAGCCAGAAGACAGCTATGCGGTTATTTCAACAGCAGAAAATGCACAAATAATCCAGTCACCATCAAACAGTGAACAAGGATTGATCACGAACGTCAATATAGAAAATAAATCTTATACAAATTTGGAAGAGGGGCTGCAGCTTGCTTCCAGTTTATTGTCTAGCGATAAAAAAGGACGGATTGTTTTAATGACAGATGGAAATGAAAATATGGGTGACGCTAGACAGCAAGTAGAACTTTTGCATGGTCAGGAAATTCCCATTGATGTACTTCCATTTAATCCTTCTATTCAAAAAGATGTCGCAATTGAAAGTTTTAGCAGCCCCTCAACTTTGTATCAGGGAGAAAATGCAAAGTTATCTGTCAATCTATCAAGTACGATGGATACAAAAGCTAGAGTAAGAATTACAAAGAATAATGAAACAGTGATTGATGAAGAGGTTCAAGTGAAAAAGGGGGAGAATTCCTATAGTTTCGTTGATTTCATAAAATCCTCAGGTGTTCATAATTATAAGGCTGAAATCATTTCTGATGATGATGGTGTTTCACAAAACAATCAGTCATTTGCTGTTGCTGAAGCAAAAGGACCTCCTCAAATCCTAATGGTGGATGATGGAACGGATGGGGATAATTTACTGCAGGCATTAGAAGCATCCGATCTCACAGTGACTAAAACAAAACCAGAATTATTGCCAACATCTCTATCTGGTTTTTTAGAGTATGAAATGATTATTTTCAATAATATTTCCGCTACTGATGTGACTCAGGAACAAATGGAAATGATTGAAAGTGCTGTTCGTGATTTTGGCAAAGGTTTTCTCATGGCTGGGGGAAATAAGAGTTATGGTCTAGGCGGTTATTTCAAAACACCGATCGAAAAATTATTGCCGGTTGAAATGGATTTAAAAGGAAAGAAAGAACTGCCATCACTCGGAATGGTTATCGTACTGGATCGATCTGGTAGTATGAGTGGCTACAAACTGGATTTGGCAAAGGAGGCGGCGGCACGTTCCATTGAATTACTCCGTAATAAAGATACATTAGGCTTTATTGCTTTTGATGATAAACCATGGACAATCATTGAAACAGGTCCCCTTGATGACAAAGTAGAAGCTGCCGAAAAAATCCGTTCTATAACAGAAGGTGGAGGGACGGAGATCTTCACACCACTTGAGCAGGCCTATAATGAACTAAACGATTTAAAATTACAGCGAAAACATATCATATTATTAACAGATGGACAGTCAGCAACAAATGGGAATTATTCGGAACTAATTTCAACAGGACTCGAAAACAATGTGACATTATCGACGGTTGCAATTGGCAGTGATGCTGATCGCTTTCTACTGGAGCAATTAGCAACAGAGGGAACAGGAAGATTCTATGATGTCCAGGATGCTTCCACCATACCAAGTATCCTCTCAAGAGAAACGGTTCTAACAACAAGAACGTATATTGAAGATAATCCTTTCTATCCAATGTACACAGAAGGAAATAACTGGGGTTCGGTATTTGAAAAAGGTGTTCCAGTAATGAATGCATATGTAGCCACAGAACCAAAATCAAGAGCAGAAACGATTTTAATGAGTGAAAAAAATGATCCTGTTCTAACAAGATGGCAATACGGACTGGGAAATACTGTTGCATGGACATCTGACACCAGTGGTGAATGGGCAGGCGAGTGGCCAGCCTGGTCAAACTGGCCGTCATTATGGAATGAAATCATTACATGGAGCTTTCCAACATATGAAAATGAATTATATGATATAGAGCAAACGATAGACGGGAAGGATATTAAACTGGATATCACCTCCTTAAATCAGGATATGCTACCAATTGAAGCTACTGTAGTGGATGAAAAGGGCAAGCAAATTGAAGCAGATTACAGAATAAAATCCCCTGGTGAGCATGAGGTGAATTTTACTGCAGGAGCGGGTATTTATTCTTTGCAGCTTGCTAAATTTGATGGCGAAGATATCACTTCAACTTTCCAAACAGGTATTGTTGTTCCATATTCCAAGGAATTTAAACTCCAAAATCAAAATAATACACTTTTAAATGACATAATAGAGCTCGGAAATGGGAAAATTTTAACAGATCCAGAAGAAGCTTTCCGGCCAATTGATATAGAAAAATCTAAAAAACAGCCGATTACGATGCTGCTTCTCTTAATAGCTTTTCTGTTGTTCTTTGTCGAAATTGCTATAAGAAGGTTTGGCGTAACATCTGCAGTTGAGAAAATCCGTTCCTTCAGCAATCAAAAGGCTGATAAAAAGGAGAAAAAAGAAAAGGAAATAAAGCAAAAATATTCACGACTTAAAAAATCTTCTTCAAAAGTATCTGCTAAACCTAAAGGAGAAATTAAAAAGGTGCAAACAGATGTGATAAGAAAAGTGGATAAACAACCCAAAACAGAACGGAAGAAAGACGCAGAACAGCCAAATAATGATAACAATGAGCGCCTTAAAAGGCTGCTAGATGCGAAAAACAGAAGAAATAAGTGGTAAATACAAATTGATGAAGGAAATTCAGAAAAAGTAGTCGGAATTTGGCATGCTAGAGATAACTTCAAAGTCTTACCTATTGAAGTCTATAACGTAAATGAAGAGTCGGGGACAAAACGACAAAGAAAGTTAAGTTCTAAAACCGAACAAGGCATTACCTAAGCGAAGTATATTTTCGGAGCGGGGGATATGCATCATACTAGTTCGGTTTTTTCTTTGGAGAAAACACTTTTGCCCAAGGCTCTTTTTTGTTTAGGTTAAGGAAACTATAAATTCTTGGCTTGTGGATAAATGTTTACATTGCGGTTGGTGTCTAGCTCCAGCGCCCAGCGGCTAGCAAACTTTCAGCTTCTGCTTGGGTAAGTCAACATCCATTCTCTTTCAAGGTTTCCTTATTAGTAAAGTTTGTACATCGTTAAACGGGCGCTTGCGCTTTTCTTAGACTGTATTCATCAATAAAAAACGAAGAGAGCTTCATTCCTTCTCTTCGTCCTTTTCGTTGTTGCCAACTTATTGAACAGCTGCTTTTCTTTGTGCAGATTTCTCTTTTTTGCTTTAGTTACTTTTTGAAACAAGGAAAAGGATTGTCTATGAGAGCGCTACGCATCAAAAATTCAGTGAAAACGCGGAAAAAAGTACGTAGGAAGTTCTACGCACCAAAAATTCAGTGAAAACGGAGAAAAGTGGTGCGTAGGGCGGCGCATTTTTAGCCGTTCATCCTTATTAAGAAAGTTTGTACGTCGCTAAACGGGCGCTTGCGCTTTTGTTCCTAAAAAACACCCAAATGAGCGTAATATCAATCTAGTTGAAATTTTGTAAAAATTATATTGACGTGTTTCGACAATTGTTGTATATTGTGTTTGTGTATTTGTTAAGTTTTTTGTGATTTTAATTGTATTTATGTGAGAGTTTTTGCGATGTATAAGAATAGGGGGAGAGAAACAGTGGAGGGATCATTAAAATTTCGAGCGGATCAATCGTTTAAAATTATTCAATTTACTGACTTACATATTGGAGGAGAAGAGAACCATTTGCCTGATCAAAAGACGTTTCGTGTAATCAGCGAAACCATTCAACACGAAAAACCTGATTTAATTGTTGTGACAGGTGATCTGATTTGGAGTGAAGGGGTAGAACAACCTGAACAATCCTATCGCAGGGTATTGGACCAAATTTCTCAATGGGGGATTCCATTTACCACTGTCTTTGGCAATCACGATGCAGAAGCAAATGTCACACGAGAGCAGTTATTTGCCATTAATGCTGAGTATAAACATTTTTTAGGAATGGCTGGACCTGAAGATATTCATGGTGTTGGCAATTATTCGCTTACGATTCAATCTTCAAATAAAGAGAAAAATGAATCCGTTTTACACTTTTTAGATTCAGGTGATTATGCACCAAAATCTGTTGGCGGCTATGCATGGGTTCATCCTGATCAAGTAAGCTGGTTTCAAGCAGAATCGAAAAAGTATGCAAACGGTAAAGAAACAATTCCCGCACTAGCCTTTTTCCATATTCCACTACCTGAATATCGCGATGTCCTAAACATTGGCAAAGTGTCTGGAAATAAATTGGAACAAGTTTGTGCCCCTGTGATTAATAGTGGTTTATTCACAGCTTTACTAGAATCAGGTAATGTCATGGGTACGTTTGTGGGGCATGATCATGACAATGATTACTGTGGCGAACTTCATGGTATTTCCTTATGCTACGGGCGGATAAGTGGATATAATGTCTACGGATCATTACAGCGGGGCGCAAGGGTTATCCAATTGTATGAAGGGCAACATAAATTTGATACATGGATCAGGCTGGATGATGGGAAGGTTATTGCTCCTTACACACATGAGCATAAAATTAATGACTAGCATCATAGGATGTGCTGACTTCGAGGACGTGTCGGCACATAGTCGAAGCCCCTCTATCCCAAGTAGGGCTTTTTGAACAACTAGCTCCGGGTCAAGGATGCATCAAAGAAAAGGAGTGAAAAACTTGAAAATTGATTATCATTTACATTTGGAGGAAGGACCTTATTCACCCAATTGGTTGAAGCGGACATTTGAAGCAATCAATCATCTAGACAATAATTCTCAATCTTCGCACACACGAGAATGGATGCTTGAGCAAACAGAAAAATTACATAAGCGGCTGATGGGTGGCCCTTTTTCGATGGAATGGTTGGATTTATATTTACAACAAGCGAAGCATTTAGGTATCCAAGAAGTTGGGATCGTGGACCACTTATATCGCTTTAAGGAATATAAACCGTATTATGAAAAACATATTCATCTAGAGGATGATGAGCTTGGAAAGTTGCAGAGAAAATGGCTCGACCAGGTTTGCGTGGAATCAAGGGATGAATTTATCGCACTTATTGTGGATGCCAAACAAAAATGGGCAGAAAATGGTGTGAAACTTCATTTAGGCGTAGAAACAGATTATTTCCTTGATGGGGAAGAGGAATTGCGAGAAATTCTCGAAGATCATCCGTATGATTATGTGATTGGCTCTGTGCATTTTTTTAATGGCTGGGGGTTTGATAACCCGAAAACTCAGGATTTGTTCCTAAACTATGATTTAGTTAAGCTTTATGATGAGTTTTTCCAATTAGTAGAGAAGGCAATTTCCTCACAGTTATTCGATTTCGTCGCACATCTGGACAACCTGAAAGTTTTTGGCTATCGACCTGATGAAGAAAAACTTATGCCAGCTTATCGTCGAATAGCTGAGAGATTAGTAGAATCAAATACGGCTACTGAGATCAATGCAGGGCTCTATTACCGCTATCCAATTAAGGAAATGTGCCCAAGTCCCAATTTTCTAAAGGTACTAGCAGACTATCAGGTACCACTGACCGTTTCCTCAGATGCTCATTATCCAGATGATCTTGGGAAATTTGTTGGGATGCAATTGGAGGCATTACAAAATGCGGGCATCCATGAAGTGGTCACATTTGAAAATGGCGAAAAGATCAAGCATCAGATTGAGAAAGTCTTTACTTAAAATAAATATAATGCTGGGACAAAGGTGATATCACCAAAGAAAAATGCATATTCCCTGGAACGGAAGAATATATTCCGCTTCCCGCAGGCGAGTGGCAAGTCTCATCAGGGTTCGCCTTCCGGGACTTGCTGAACTCCTACTTCTATGTAGATTTCCTCCGCTAAGGAAATGTCTTGTTTGCCCTTGGAGTTTGGTATTTAAGTTATGTCCCAGCTTATAGAACCTAGATGATTTTATTCATATCTTTTATCTGACGAGTTTTCTATTTATTTATTATTTTGCCAATAGTAAATACTTTACGGTTTCAGTAAGCAAACAAGGGAGGTGAGTCGGATGCAGTATTTAATGAAATAAGATTATGTAGTTTCGTGAAACAAACGCGATCAAAAAAAGCATTTTGAAAGGGGGCTCTTAGAATTGGTTCAGCAAACAAACAAAGTTGCAACAACTGTTCAAACTAATACTACTCCATCTTTAAAAAGTCGCGGTGCCAATCTAAAAAAAAGCATTAAAAAGAGATGGCAATTATATATTATGATTCTGCCAGTCATCGCTTATTTTGTCATTTTTCATTATGTACCTATGTATGGAGTCCAGATTGCCTTTAAAGATTTTATTGCCTCAAAGGGCATAACTGGAAGCGAATGGGTAGGGTTCAAGCATTTTATACGATTCTTTGATAGCTATCATTTTTGGCGGTTAATGAAAAATACATTAGGAATTGGTGTGTACGAGCTGTTAGTAGGATTTCCTGTACCGATCATATTGGCATTAATGATCAATGAGGTTCGTTTGAAGTTTTTTAAGAGAACTGTGCAAACGGTTACTTATGCACCGCATTTTCTATCAACCGTTGTATTAGTAGGGATGATCATTATCTTTTTATCTCCTGATAGCGGGGTTGTGAATCAATTGATCCAACTATTTGGCGGCAAGGAGATTTCATTCCTTACAGAACCACAATGGTTTAAAACGGTCTATGTCTTTTCTGGTGTTTGGCAGTCAATGGGCTGGAGTTCGATTATTTATTTAGCGGCCTTAGCAGGGATTGACCCACAGTTACATGAATCGGCGATTATGGATGGGGCAAATAGATGGCAGCGGATTTGGAATATTAATATTCCAGGTATTCTACCAACAATTATCATTCTATTAATCCTTAATACTGGATCTATTGTAAGTGTTGGTTTTGAAAAGGTTTTCTTAATGCAAAACGATTTGAATTTAGAGGCTTCTGATGTGATCGCCACATATGTTTATCGGAGCGGTATTTTAGACGCAGAATTTAGTTTTGCTTCAGCAGTTGGACTATTTAGTACCATTATTAACTTTATTCTACTTATTACAGTAAATTCAATTGCTAAGAAAGTAGGACAAACGAGTCTATGGTAAAAATGGAGGTGTCGTTTGCGGATGAATCAAACCATTGGAGATAAAATATTTGGTGCAATAAATAATACGTTGTTGTTTATACTTCTACTCCTTGTTCTGTATCCGCTTATTTTTGTAGTGAGTGCATCGATAAGTAATCCACTGTTAGTGGCAAATGGAGAATTATGGCTATTTCCTAAGGAACTCACTTTAATTGGTTATCAAAAGGTTTTTCAGAATCGTGATATTTTAACTGGGTACCTTAATACCATCCTGTACACTACTGTGGGGACACTAATTAATCTTTTTTTAACCACATTAGGTGCCTATCCACTTTCACGTAGAGATTTTTATGGGAAAAATCTCATTATGTTCTTTTTAGTTTTTACAATGTTCTTTAGCGGTGGTTTAATCCCAACTTATTTAGTCATTAAGAATCTAGACATGTTGAATACGTTTTGGGCACTTGTGATCCCAAATGCAGTGGCCGTATTTAATTTAATTATTATGCGTTCCTTTTTTCAATCAAATATTCCCAGAGAGATTGAAGAGGCAGCAGAGATTGACGGCTGTTCCGATTTCCAAATTTTAAGAAGAGTTGTGCTGCCTTTATCAACACCGATTATTGCTGTCATGATTTTATTTTATAGTGTTGGTCATTGGAATGCCTATTTTGATGCATTAATCTATTTAACGGATCGGGAAAAATTCCCTTTACAATTAATATTACGAGAAATCCTTATCCAGAATTCGATGGATGAAATGGCTGGCAGTGGGGAATCGATGGCTCAACAAGTGATGTATGCACAATCAATCAAATATGCAGTTGTGATCGTAGCGAATTTACCTGTTCTTTTACTCTATCCATTTTTACAAAAATACTTTGTACAAGGAATAATGGTTGGGGCTATCAAAGGATAGAAAAATTAGGAGGTTTATAGAAATGAAGAAAATTTTTATGCTTGCCTTATTTGTAATCATGTCTGTTTCTTTTCTTGCTGCTTGTAATGAAAAAACGGATAAAAAAGCAGAAGCTAATTTAGATAATCTTAATTTGGATGGGATGCCAATAGTGAAAGAAGAAATTGAACTTAAGATGTTTGCTCCTAAACGCTTCGCTTCACAAAACTGGAATGATATTAAGATATGGAATGAGTATGAAAACATGACGAATATCAAAGTGAAATGGGAGAATGTTGATCGGGATAATTTAGCAGAAAAACGTAATATTTTACTAGCAGGCGGTGATTATCCAGATGTACTTTTTGGAAACGGTTTAACTGTAAATGATTTAATGAAATATGGAAAACAGGAAGATTTTATGGCGTTAAATGATTTAATTGATCAGTATGCACCTAATTTTAAGGCATTGCTTGAACAATATCCGGAAGTAGAAAAGGCGATTACGATGCCAGATGGAAATATTTATTCTTTCCCAACGATTACGGATCCTGAATTTAAGGCGATGTTGGAAGGATCCTTTATGTGGCTCAAAGAGGAGTGGTTAAAGGAGCTAGGACTTGAAGAACCAGAAACAACGGAAGAAATGTATCAATTATTAAAGGCGATTAAAGAAAACTACCCAGATGCCATTCCGATGGGAGGAGGACCTGGAATAGACGCGTATTTAATCCCATTCTTTAAGGGAGCTTGGGGACTGGGCAATAGAGGAGCTTCACATCCTTATGTTGATGTTGATCCTGAGACGGATGAACTGCGATTTATCCCGACCGCTCCTCGTTATAAGGAAATGTTGGAGTATTTAAACAAGATTTATGAGGATGGATTAATTGATAAAGACTTTTTTACAGCGAATGCGGATCAAGTCATTGCCAAAGGTTCCCAAGGAATATATGGTGTCCTGCCAGATTATAATCCAGAAGCTGTATATAGTAATTTAACGGGGTATATTGGCGGGAAGGCATTAAAAGGCCCACATGGTGATCAGCTATATGCTCATATTGGTTCACCTATCGGTTCTGTAGGTCAATTCGTTATTACAAAGGATAATCCGAATCCTGAAGCAACGGTGCGCTGGGTGGATTACCTTTATAGTGATGAAGGCAGTAAGATGTTTTTTATGGGCTTTGAAGATGAGACCTATGTCGAAAATGAAGATGGTACCTTAGATTATACAGATGAAATCAAGAATCATCCGGATGGCTTAACACAAGACCAGGCTGTTGGAGAGTATCTTGTTTGGCCTGGTGTCGGATATCCAGGAATCTTAAAGCAAGATTATTTCAAGGGTTCTGAAGGAAAACCAAGTTCTATTGAAGCATCTGAAAAGGTAGATCCATTTATTCCTGAGGAAATATGGCCGCCGTTCAATTATACAATTGAAGAGCTTGAAGAAATGAATGCCTTAAGAAATGATATTGAGACGTACATCAATGAGATGAATGCGAAATTCATTACGGGAGCGAGATCATTAGATGAATGGGATGACTATGTTGCCCAATTTGATAAAATGAAGCTTGAGAAATATATGGAAATTTATAATGATGCCTATGAAAGGTATAATAAGCAATAAAAATATAATTTGAAAATGCGACTAGGGAAGGGTAAGATTAAAGTAAGTGATCTAAGAAAGAATAGGGATATTCTGATTAAATGAGGATGGGACATAACTAAAATGCTAAGCTCCAAAGAAGAACGATGCATTATCTTAGCGGAGGAAATATACGTAGACTCCAGCGGGAAGTAAGAGCTCGGCAAGACCCCAGAAGGCGAAGCCTGAGGAGGCTTGACACTCGCCCGCGGAAAGCGAAGTATATTTCCTGAGCGAGTTTTATGCACCATATTAGTTCGTTTTATTTCTTTGGTAAAGCACTTTTGTCCTAGTCTCTATTCTGATTGAAAAGGAAATAGAGAGAAGGTGCAAAATTTGTCTCTTCTATCTGAAGAAAGAAAAAGATTGTTAATCGATGAGTTGGATACTCATGGGAAAGTTCGAGTTTCTGACTTGGCACAGAAATTAGAGGTATCGAATGAGACAATCCGCCGAGATTTAGAAGCATTGGAAAAAGTAAAGAAATTGAAAAGGGTTTACGGAGGAGCTGTGAAAATATCCTACGAAGATGGAGAGCCTCCCTACCAACAGCGGCAAATTATTCAGGGGACTGAAAAAAAGCTTATTGGGAAAAAGGCAGCTTCTTTAATAAAAGATGGGGATACGATCTTTTTGGATACGGGAACTACGATATTAAACCTAGCTAAATTTATAAAAAACCTCAATCGGCTTATGATTCTTACAAATTCTTTACCTGCCGCCAATGTTTTAAAGGATGCCTTAGCACAGGGGTTGTTTCGCGGAAAGGTCATTCTTTTAGGTGGAGAGCTCTCCCCAGATCAGCAGTCCGTATCTGGCTATCTATGTGAAGAAATGCTGAAAAACTTTTATGTTGATAAAGCCTTCTTGTCGGTGGGTGGTGTATCACTTAAAACAGGAATAAGTGATTATGATTTTAACGAATCCTCCATTTCAAAATTAGCAGCTATAAATGCCAAGGAAGTAATCGTTTTAGCGGATTATAGTAAAATAGGTGTACAATCCTTTACCAAGATTACGACTTTAGAACAGGTAGATGTGATGATATGTGATAAGAAGCCACCCTCTTCATGGGAGTCCGAATTAGACAAAAAAAATGTTGACTGGATTTTGGCTGAATAGTTTAAAAGATAGAGCTGTTCTGTTTTAAAGCGCTTAGCACTTTAAACCAGAGCAGTTCTCTTTTTTTGAATATTGAACATTCTCTATTAATATGAAAACGATTAAATATATGATTTGTACAGTAAATATAAGAAAAATGAACTACTATTTTATTTGGGTATATCTTATGATAAATACATGAAAGCGTTTGAAAAGAATAGTACAAAACAACTAGGGTAATGTTAATTTGTAAGAATAAAAAGGGGGATTTAAAATGAAGAAAACGCTACTATTAATGCTTGTGCTTCTTCTAAGTGTTGGTACAGTTCTTGCTGCTTGTGGCAATAATAAGACTGAATCAAGCAAGGGTGGGGATGGTGAAAAACCATATGAAATTAAATGGTACACAATTGGTACACCACAAAAAGATACAAATAAGGTATTTGAAGAAGTAAACAAATATACAAAAGAAAAGATCAATGCAACTGTTAAGCTAACACAAATTGATTGGGGCGATTTTGAACAAAAAATGCAGGTAATCATCTCTTCAGGTGAACCATTTGACATTGGTTTCACAAATGGTGGAACGTATGTCCAAGATGCCCAAAAAGGCGCTTATCTTCCGCTAGATGATTTATTAGATGAACATGGGAAAGAGTTGAAAGAAACTTTGGACCCAGCTCTTTTAGAAGGGGCTAGAGTAGATGGAGAGCTTTATGGCATTCCTTCCAATAAAGAAGCCGCTAGACAAAGTGTTTATACTTTTAACAAACGCTTAGTGGATGAATATGATTTTGATATTTCCACGGTAAAAACATTAGAAGACCTTGAACCAATGTTGAAAACGATTAAAGAAAATGAGTCAAATATTACACCAGTGGCAACATTTAAAGCTTATCTTCCATTCGATTATATCTTTGAAGGGGACATGCCTTTTGGCTTTGCTCTTGAAGGAGATCGTGATCATGTTGTCAATCCATTTGAATCTGATATTGCGATGGAGACATTTAAGACAATGCATAAGTATTTCAAAGCAGGCTATCTTAAATCAGATGCAGCTACCAGTAAAGATAGCTGGCCAATGGATGTAGAAAACTGGTTTGTTCGTATGGGAGATTCTCAACCATATGCAGACCTACTTTGGTCTCGTTCAGCAAAGTATGAAGTAGTCTCTGTCCCAGCAGAAGAGCCAACCACCTTTAATACATCGGTTACAGGAGCGATTCAGGCGATTTCATCTACATCACAAAACCCTGAAAAAGCAATGGAATTCTTGAATCTCTTAAATACGGATCCATATCTTCGTAACCTTGTGGACAAAGGAATTGAAGGGGTTCATTATGAAAAGAATGATGATGGAAAAATTACAGATCTTCCAGCACGTATCGAAGATTATAATATGCCAACTTATTCTCTAGGAAACCACTTTATCTTAGATCTATACGAAGATGATCCTTCTGATAAATGGGATAAATTCAAAGAATTTAATGAATCTGCACAACCATCACCAACACTTGGATTCCATTTTAACAGTGATCCAGTGAGAACCGAAATTGCTTCGATTTCCAATGTGTCAAAAGAATTCTATCCAGCTTTATCAACAGGCTCTGTTGATCCTGAAGAATATCTACCTAAGTTTAATCAAAAACTAAAAGATGCTGGTATCGACAAAGTGTTAGATGAAATTCAAACACAATTTGACACATGGAAGGCGGAACAAAAATAAGCTATTAAACATCAATCAGTAGGAATGAAAATTTCTCGCTGATTGATGTTTTACTTTAAGAGGATGTTTTTAAAAAAACACTGCGAGATAAATGAGCTTCCGCTAAAATTGAAGTTGTCCAAAGAGTCCTCGGAGACGAACAAAAAAGCTGGGACATAAATCTTTTTACCAAAAAAAAACGAATAACTAGGGTGCACAAATCTCGCTACGGAAATATATTGTTCATCCTTGATGCTTAACGCCCAGCCTCTGCTTTTTCAAATGCAAAGAAAATCGCCAAAAACGGTGACACGCCTGCAGCAGGCGATTTTAGCCCCAACATGGAAGTCAATACATCCTGTACAAGTCAAAATGAAAGTCTTTACATGATTATTTAATTTATCTAGTGAATCTCAAATTTCTTAACTACTATTCTACTATAGTAAATTTTATAATAAATACATGAAAGTGGTTTCAGGCCATGGTAAGGGAGGATAGTGCAGAATGAAGTTTTTTAAAGATATTTATAAAAACCGTATATGGCTTTTGATGGTTTTGCCAGGAACCATTTGGTTTCTACTTTTTGCTTATTTGCCAATGGCGGGAAACGTAATCGCCTTTAAAAAGTTCCGAATCGATCCAGGTGGTTTTTTCGCTAGTATTATCAACAGTGAGTGGATTGGTTGGGATAACTTTAAATACCTATTTAGTACAGACAGTGCCTATATTATTACAAGAAATACAATTGGGTATAATCTGATTTTCATTGTGTTGGGGATGGTAACAGCGGTTACAACAGCTATCCTGCTCAGTGAATTAGCGAATAAAAAATTAGCGAAGTTTTTCCAAACAGGGATGTTATTTCCACATTTCCTTTCCTGGGTTATAGTGAGTTATTTCGTCTTTACCTTTTTAAGCCCAGATCGTGGTTTATTGAACAACATTTTAGGGTGGTTCAATGTTGATGCTATCGCATGGTATAGTGAACCAAAATATTGGCCGTTCCTCCTTGTGTTTATGAGCATGTGGAAGGGAATTGGATACGGCAGTATTGTGTATCTAGCATCTATTGTTGGAATTGATAAAACCTATTATGAAGCAGCTATGATTGATGGTGCGACAAAATGGCAACAGGTTAAACATGTAACATTGCCAATGCTTAAGCCACTTATTATTATCCTATTAATTATGGATGTTGGGAAAATTTTCAACTCAGACTTTGGGTTATTCTTCCAGGTACCGAGGGATGCAGGTGCGCTTTATTCCGTGACAAACACCATTGATACCTTTGTATATAGAGGATTGATGTCGCTTGGTGATATTGGAATGAGTACTGCTGCTGGTCTTTACCAATCTGCTGTTGGATTTGTCCTCGTTATGATTACGAACTATATTGTGAGAAAAATTGATGAGGATAGTGCTTTGTTCTAAAGCTTACCCTTTACAGAGAGGAGGAAGGTCGCCCTGCGACTGATATTATGAGTAAAAACAATAATGTTGAGCAATCTTCTCAACCAAAAGGTAACGAAACGCCAAATGGCATTATCAATAAAAAGAGAAAGAAAGCTCGCGATTACCATCAATTTCACCCAGTCACGAATGGCATTATGACAGTACTGTTAGGGATTTTTACGATTGCTTGTTTATTCCCATTTGCCTATGTCATTGTCATTTCTTTCACAAGTGAAGAGAGTATCGTGCGAAATGGTTTCCAGCTAATCCCAGAAACATGGAGCCTAGATGCCTATAAATATTTGTGGCAGACGAAAGATCAATTGCTTCAATCCTATTGGATCACGATCGTTGTTACGATTTTAGGGACGATCATCAGTGTGGCAATGATTACCTTCTATTCCTATGCGATTTCTAGACCGCAATTTAAATATCGTAAGTTCTTTACTTTCTTTGCCTTCTTCACTATGCTATTCAGTGGTGGAATGGTTCCAACTTATATCGTAGCAACGCAATTTTTGGGTATTAAAAATACGATATGGGCATTGATCTTACCACTCGCGATGAATGCATTCTACATTATTATTATGAGGACCTTCTTTATAAGATCTGTTCCAGAAGCGATTCTGGAATCAGCAAGAATAGATGGAGCAAATGAATGGAGATCGTTTTTCCAAATTGTGTTCCCATTGTCTTTACCAGGGATTGCCACGATTGCTTTATTTAGTACACTTGGATATTGGAATGACTGGTTTAACGCCCTGTTGTATATAGATCAGCCTAATTTAGTTCCTTTACAATCTCTACTAATGAAAATTGAAGCGAATTTAGAGTTTATGCGGCAGAACATTGACATCAGCTCTCAGCAGTCTAGCTTGTTCAATACGATTCCAGCCGATGCAGCTAAAATGGCGATGGTCGTGATTGCCACATTGCCAATTGCCGTCTCTTATCCATTTTTCCAAAAATACTTTATTAGTGGATTGACAATTGGTGGCGTTAAAGAATAATTCTATTCATATTATCGTGTGGAAATTGGATGTCGGCTAGTGATGGCCACGCCGGCACTAGAACATCGTGTGCGTCGTAAAGGCCTAGCACTAGGAGGCTCGTTAGCCGCCCAGGGAAAGGGAGCATAGTCCATTTTGCGGCATTCAAAAAAATCCATACTATTTTCTGATTACCCAAGAATAATAATGAAAAGGTGAGTTTTACAATGAAAAAGAAGCTAGTGTTATTGTTAGTTTTGCTTCTAAGCGTAGGAACAGTGCTTGTAGCTTGTGGCTCTTCTAAAAATGAAAGCCGAGGCGGAGAAGGCGAAAAACCATACGAAATTAAATGGTATACGATTGGTACTCCGCAAAAAGATACTGAAAAGGTATTTGAAGAAGTAAACAAATATACGGAAGAAAAGATCAATGCCACTGTTAAATTGACACAAATTGATTGGGGCGACTATGATCAAAAAATGCAAGTAGTCATCTCTTCAGGCGAGCCATTTGACATTGGTTTCACTGAGGGTGGCACATATGTTCAAGATGCCCAAAAAGGGGCTTTCCTTCCACTAGATGATTTACTAGACGAACAAGGAAAAGACTTGAAAGAAATTTTAGAGCCCGCACTTTTGGAAGGGGCTAGAGTAGATGGCGAGCTTTATGGTATACCTTCCAATAAAGAAACCGCTAGACAAAGTGTTTATACATTTAATAAACGCTTAGTGGATAAATATGATTTTGATCTATCGAAAGTAAGAAACTTAGAAGATCTTGAACCAATGTTAAAAGAGATAAAAGAAAATGAGCCAAATGTTACACCGATGGCAACGATTAAAGCTTATCTGCCTTTTGACTATATTCTTGGAGAAGAAATGCCGTTTGGCTTTGCTCTTGAGGGTGACCGTGATCATGTTGTGAATCCATTCGAATCTGATATTGCGATGGACACATTTAAAACAATGCATAAATACTTCAAAGCAGGTTATCTTAAATCAGATGCAGCCACCAGTAAAGATAGCTGGCCAATGGATGTAGAAAACTGGTTTGTACGTAAAGAGGATTCGCAGCCATATTCAGATTTGCTTTGGAGCCGTTCTGCAAAATATGAGGTTGTTTCCGTACCAATGGAGGATCCTGTTACGTTCAATAATTCTGTAACTGGAGCAATTCAGGCGATTTCATCCACATCGCAAAACCCTGAAAAAGCGATGGAATTCTTAAACCTATTAAATACAGATCCATATCTTCGTAATCTTGTGGACAAAGGAATTGAAGGGGTTCATTACGAAAAGAATGATGATGGAAAGATTAAAGATTTACCGGCTCGTATCGAAAAATACAATATGCCAACCTATTCATTAGGGAACCACTTTATTTTGGATCTATACGAAAATGATCCTTCCGATAAATGGGATAAATTCAAAGAATTTAATGATTCTGCAGAACCAGCACCAACACTTGGATTCCACTTTAACAGTGATCCAGTAAGAACCGAAATTGCTTCGATTTCCAATGTATCAAAAGAATTCTATCCAGCTTTAGCAACAGGATCTGTTAATCCTGAAGAATATCTGCCTAAGTTTAATCAAAAACTAAAAGCTGCAGGTATCGACAAAGTGTTGGATGAAATTCAAACACAGTTTGATGAATGGAAAGCCGAGCAAAAATAAAGGAACATGACCGATAAAAGAATCAAGCTGGATCATCCTCCAGCTTGATTTTTAGCATGTCGAAAACTAGTTTATGAATAATCACTCATAAAACGATCCATTGCCCTAGTTCCAGCTTGCTTTTTTATACATATGTTTTTTACAATTACATAAGCGTTCATTTCTACTTAGATGCGAATCTCATTGATAGACAGGAGATCTGAATACATGGCAATAAAACGTTTAAAGCATCAAGTATTTAAGCGAATTCTTTTAACTTCATCTCTAACCATTATTATAACCGTTATTTTTTTGATCGTTTTAATTACCAATTATTACTCCGATGTGATTGTTCAAAGAGAAATGGATTTAAATATAAGAACATTAGAGAGAGTCGAGGATTACTTTGTTAATAAGGAAGCGGATTGGAATGGTTTGATTCGAAACCTTTATGAAAAAGAGGAAATTATTGATGATCTTTCTGTGGCCCTTCATAATGAATATAATGATTATTTAAAGTATAGATTGGATAAATTCACGGGACAAACTTCTTTTATGCCTAGTAATATGGATACGTATTTTTATGGATATTTCAGTCAAGATCCTGATGTCAATGCGATTACGTTAGAGTCATCTGAATATCCAGAGATTTATTATCTCTTCATTTATAACCATGGTCGCTGGAATCAAAGTATGAACCCATCCTCTTCAGATAATCCATTACTTGAAGGGGGCATTCCTGCAAAAACACCAGAGAATACATTCATAAAGACAATCTTGATCAATAATCCAACGACTTTAAAAAAAATGGGAGATTTGCGAATTTATTATTCAACCGAGGGCTTACAAAATATTGTTCAAAGAGAAAATGCTGACGTTAAATCTTCCTTTTTTCTAATAGGGAAAGAAGAACAAGTTGTCTATTCAAATAATCAAGGGATTCCAAAGGCGATGATTCAAAAGCTTTCAGATGAAAGTAATGAAAATGAAGTGAAATGGGAAGATAAAACGTATTTTGTCAATGCGATTACCGATATCGGTGAATTTAGTGCTTATACTGTCACTCCTCAAGAGGAATTGAATAAATTAACGTTTGTACGAGGCACGATGTGGATTTTGATTTTTGCTGTCCTAATCGTCGCGCTTAGCCTAACGTATACATTTATGCGTAAGTATTCAGCAAGAATTAAAACGATTGACGCCTCTATCCGAGAAGTGCAAAAAGGCAATCTATCAATCCGCATTCCAGAATCGAAAACCGAGGATGAATTGGCGACCATTGCTTTCAGTTTTAATGCGATGTTAGACGAACTAAATGAGTATATCGAGCAGGTCTATGTTTTAAGTTTGAAACAAAATCAGGCAGAATTAAAAGCATTACAATCGCAAATTAACCCGCATTTTTTATTTAATACGCTTGAGGTTATTCGGATGACAGCAGTTGTAGATGGGGCGAAAACATCAAGTAAAATGATCTACCATCTATCTAGATTATTACGTTATTCGCTTGAATCGAAAGAAATGGTACCATTACAAGCGGAAGTAGAAAATATTCAACAGTATTTACAGCTTGTTCAGCTACAGCATCCCGATAAATTGACGGTTCATTTGGAGATCCCAAGAGAAATTGAGAAAACACCAGTGCAAAAATTACTGCTCCAACCGATCGTGGAGAACTATATTGTCCATGGTTTTCAAAAGGATCGAAATGATAACCAGCTAGAAATCATCGCAAATCAGGAAAAGAATCATATTCGACTATTGATTAAGGACAATGGAAAAGGGATCCAAGAAGAAAGATTGAACACAATCCTTGAACATATTAATGATGAAGAAGGTGAGAACTTGCATTCAATTGGTATGAAAAATGTTCATCAGCGCTTAAAATTGAAGCATGGTAAAGAGTATGGCTTAACAGTTGAAAGTAAAGAAAATCAGGGGACGAGCATTACCTTTATTATCCCAGTCGGAGGGGATGATCATGTATAAAGTTTTATTAGCAGATGATGAACCGCTTATTACGCGAGGATTAGGAGCACTTATTGATTGGGAGGATTATGGTTTCGAGATCATGCATATTTCGGAGGATGGCGAGGAAGCCCTAGCCTATATTCAAGAAAATCCGATTGATCTTTTAGTAACAGATATTATTATGCCAAAGCGTACGGGACTGGAGCTGTTTGAGGAAGCAAAGAAAATACGCCCGCAATTAAAATGTATTGTATTATCAGGCTATGAAGAGTTTGATTATGTGAAAAAAGGCATGGTATTAGGGATTGAGAACTACTTAGTCAAGCCAGTCGATGAAGATGAGCTGTTAAAAACCGTACAGGCAGTAAGCGAAAAGTTAACAGTTGCCCATGAAGAGGCGGAAGCCACTGCCTTCCATACTTTAAAAGATAATACATTATGGCGTTTATTAAATGGTGATATCAATAAGAATGAATGGGAACAAAGATTGTCTTTATATGGAATGAGTAGTTTACGGCCATTTTATAATGTCTCAGCTTTAGAATTTTCCAATGTGGGCAACCGGGAAATATATATAGAATTACGAAAGATGATTGAAAGCCAATTTTCCGCACATTGCTTGTTGAGTCCTGACCAAGAATTATTAATTATTCTGGATGGAACAGATCCTTCAGATCTTTATCAAATAAATCAGCAGTTAGCTCAATATTTGCATGCAAATTGTCCTGAAATGGGTTCCTTCTATTTATCGATGGGAGACCCAGTCGATTCAATGGAACGGATTGAGGAAAGTTATTTTCAAGCACGAGAATATTCACTTTACCAAATCTGTTTAGAGCCCAATACAGTGATTTCTAGTCAAGTGCATGTGGATCGTCAAACCTTATTAAAGAATCAACAAACCTATAAAGCAGATCTAGTAAAAAGAATTCTTGATGCTGATGAAGAGGTAGAAGAAGGAATTGAATTATTTTTTCAAACTTTAACGAAGCATACAAAGTTTCTAGCACCAGCTGTTGCTAGAAAATATGCAATTGATTTAATCGCGTATATACACCACTCGATTCAAGATGTGAAACATTATAATCATACAGCCGCTATTGAAAAATTAGTATATGCAACAGACTTGAAACAGATCAAACATATCTTAATGGATTACTGTCAGGAATTGCTATCAGCGATTGATCACCAGCAAGATTCCAGAAGCCCGATCATCCAAAATGTCTTGGACTACATGCATGCTCATTATAATGAGGAATTATCATTGAAAACATTGAGCCAACGTTTTCATATTAATCCCATTTATCTTGGTCAATTATTTCAGAAGGAAATCGGTGTTGTTTTCTCGGAATACATTAACCATTTTCGGTTAGAGAAGGCAAAGGAATTATTGAAAACTACTCATCTTCGCGCTGGTGAAATTGGCAAGAAGGTTGGTTATTCAGACACCGCTTATTTTTATAAACAATTTAAAAAACATATTGGTACAACACCAACAGAGTGGAGAAATATCTAGGAGCTTAGGCCGTTTAGTAAAATTGAAGAAGGGATGAAGTACAATGACAAAACAATTTTATCAATTTCCGAAGGATTTTTGGTGGGGGTCTGCTTCCTCTGCAACACAGATGGAAGGGGGCGCTCATGAAGGTGGAAGAGGAGAAAATATTTGGGATCGCTGGTATCAAGAGGAACCAAATCGCTTCTTCAATGGAGTAGGACCAGAGAATACATCAGATTTCTACCATCAATATAAAGAAGATATTCAATTATTGAAAGAAACGGGACATAATAGTTTTCGTCCATCGATTTCTTGGTCACGTTTGATTCCATCCGGTGATGGCGAAGTGAACCAAGAGGCTGTTCGCTTTTATCGTGATGTCTTCCAAACAATGCGCGAAAATGGAATTGAGCCGTTCGTCAATTTATATCATTTCGACATGCCGATTGCGATGCAAGAAAAAGGCGGCTGGACTAATCGTGAAGTGGTAGAAGCCTATGTCCGTTATGCAAAGACTTGTTTTGATCAATTTGGCGATCTTGTCACAAAATGGTTTACACATAACGAGCCTGTTGTAACAATAGAAGGCCAGTATTTGTATGGTTTCCATTATCCTGGGGAACTTGATTTCAAAAAAGGTGTACAAGCTGGTTTTCATTCTATTTTAGCTGGGGCAAAAGCGGTACAAGCCTTCCGTGCAGGTGGACATGAAGGAGAGATTGGTGTGATTTTGAACCTTACTCCATCTTATCCACGCAGTCAACATCCAGAAGATTTGAAGGCTGCACATCTTGCAGATTTATTCTTTAACCGTTCTTTCCTTGATCCATTTGTAAAAGGTGAATTTCCTAGCGATTTCGTTGAGCTTTTGCGTGAGGAAGGATTTATGCCAGAAGTGTTGGACGGAGATTTGGAGATTATTGCCGATAACACCGTAGATCTATTAGGGATTAATTACTATCAACCACGTCGCATTAAAGCGAAAGAAAATATGCCTAATCTAAAAGCTCCATTTGTCCCTGAACGTTTTTTTGATTATTTTAATGAAATGCATGGTCGGAAAATCAATAAATATCGCGGCTGGGAAATCTATGAAAAAGGCATTTACGATATTTTAGTGAATGTACGAGAAAATTATGGCAATATCCCCTGCTTTATTTCTGAAAATGGTATGGGCGTGGAAGACGAGGGGCGTTTTGTTGATGAAAACGGCCAAATTCAAGATGATTACCGGATTGACTTTTACAAGAGCCATCTAAAATGGGTTCATAAAGCCCTTGAAGAAGGAACCAATGTCAAAGGCTATCATGTCTGGACATTTATTGATAACTGGTCATGGCTAAATGCTTATAAAAATCGCTATGGTCTCGTCTCCCTTGATCTTGACAACAACTTCAAACGCACCATCAAAAAAAGCGGCGAATGGTATCGCTCCGTATCTGAACAAGGTGGATTTGAAGATTAAGCAATTCGATAAAACTCGGGTGGTACTAGGCATCAAGAATGAGGTGTTGTGATGAAAAAGTTTTTAGTTATGGATGTTGGTGGGACGTTTATTAAGGTAGCTGTGATGAAGGAAGATGCAGAAATTTTAGCGGAGGAGAGAGTGGCGACTCCTGCCTCTGGTGATGGAGGCATTTTCCGGGTGATACGAGAGATTTTCCATCAGCAAAAAGAGCTTTATCCTGATATTGCGGGGGTTGCTTTGAGTATACCTGGGGCAGTGGATGTTGAAAGCGGCTATGTTTCCTATGCGGGTTCCGTGATGGATATTATCGGCGTGAAAATGAAAGAGGAGTTAGCTGATCTCGGGGTTCCAGTGGAAGTTGAAAATGATGCGAATTGTGCTGCCTTGGCAGAAAAGTGGAAGGGGAATGCACAAGATTGTCATAATTTCCTTTGTGTGACGATTGGAACAGGAATCGGCGGGGCAATTTTTAGCCGAAATGAAATTGTCCATGGAGTAGCAGGGATGGCAGGAGAATTCGGCTTAATGATGCTGGACACACATGCAGATATCCCCGAGTTATTAGATCAACGAAATTTCAGTCGCTATTCCTCTACATGGAATATGGTGGACAGATTAAATAAACATTTTGATGAAGAAAGAACCGGAGAAGAATGGTTTGAATTATATGATCAACAAAATGCCGAGGTAATGGAGATCATTCATTCTTTTTATGATCGTCTTTCCATTGGAATCATTAATTTGATGCATATTTTTGCCCCTGAAAAGATCGTGATTGGCGGTGGCATAAGTAGTCGCCCTGAATTAATTCCATATGTGAAAAAGCAGATTGCCAAAGTCCCTACCGCTATCGCCGCAAAAATAGACATTGAAGAATGTAAGCAAAAGAACAAAGCTGGGTTAATCGGTGCTCTCCATCATTTTCAAAAAATGAACAATGGATGATAATTTGTAACGAGTTTAACTCTTTAACGCTGTATTTATGATAAAATAGGCGTATCATATAAAAATTATTGAGACGGAGTGTTAGCATATGCTTGGAGCTATTGAAGCAGGGGGTACAAAATTTGTTTGTGCTGTGGGGAAAGAAGACGGTACTCTAATTGAACGGATTCAACTTGATACACTGACTCCGGAAAATACCATTCCTCATGTTATTGAGTTTTTTAAAAAACATGAAATTGATGCATTAGGAATTGGCTCCTTTGGGCCAATTGATATAGATAAAAAGAGTAAAACATATGGAAATATCACGTCGACTCCGAAACTAAAATGGAGAAATTATCCCTTTCTCCAGGAGCTAAAGAACGCTTTGCAAGTACCAATGGAGTTTAATACAGATGTGAATGCAGCTGCTCTAGGGGAAGTGATGCTAGGGGCTGCTCAAGATGTGGATAGCTGTATGTACATAACGGTTGGTACAGGCGTGGGTGTTGGTGCAGTTATACAAGGTGAACTATTGCAAGGACTCTCTCATCCAGAAATGGGCCATATTCTAGTGAGAAGGCATCCAGATGATACATATGAAGGCTTCTGCCCCTATCATGGTGATTGCCTAGAAGGAATGGCAGCAGGACCAGCCATTGAGCAACGCTGGGGCAAAAAGGGAGTCGAACTTCAAGAGCAGCAAGAGGTCTGGGAACTAGAAGCTTATTATTTAGCTCAAGCCCTTATGCAATTCATCCTAATCGTCTCACCAAAGAAAATCATCATGGGTGGCGGGGTCATGAAACAAAAGCAATTATTCCCACTCATTCAGAAAAAAGTTCAAGAATTACTAAATGGATATGTCGCCGTTCCGCAAATCTTGGAACATATCGATGAATATATCGTTCCACCTGCACTTGGCGATAACGCCGGCATCACCGGTGCACTCATGCTCGCCAAACGAGCTATCGAAAAATAAACCAAGGCTCTGCTATCAGTAGGTATTCTTCATTCCCACTGATCGAGTTTATCCTCACTTGGACGATTGCACCTGATAGAAAAGGAGATAGAACTTAAAGTTCTATCTCCTTTTTGCTTTGAAATAAGAAACTTATATTGAGGTGGGGTGGAGAAACCGATACCTAAGAGGAGAAGCCCCATAACTAGGAGGAGAAACCCATAGTTGTGCTGAGAACCCCATAACTTAGAGAAGAACCCCATAACTTGGAAAAGTAGCCCATATCTTGAAGGAGAGCCCCATAGTTAAGGTAAGAACCCCATTTATAACATGAGAAACCCAATCTTATGCCTGAGAAGCCCATAACTAGGAGGAGAAACCCATACTTTGAAGGAGAAGCTCATAACTTGGAGAAGAAATCCATACTTTGAAGGAGAAGCTCATAACTTGGAGAAGAACCCCATACTTTGAAGAAGAACCCCATACTTTGAAGAAGAATCCCATTACTTGGAAAAGAAGCCCATATCTTGAAGGAGAAATCCATACTTAGAAAGAGGAACCCATACTTAAGAAGAAAACCCCATAGTTGAGGTAAGAACCTCATTTATAATTTGAAGAACCCATAGTTGTGCTGAGAACCCCTTAAATGAAAAATAGCCCAATCTTGATCAAGGAACCCCATACTTTGAAGAAGAACCCCATAACTTGGAAAAGAAGCCCATATCTTGAAGGAGAAACCCATACTTAGGAAGAGGAATCCATACTAAAGAAGAAAAAAACATAATTGAGGTAAGAACCTCATTTATAACTTGAGAACCCCATAACTCATAGAAGGACCCCATTTCTCAGATGAGAACCTTCATCCCGAGCCAAAGCAACCCACTCTCAAGAAAAGGGAAGCCCATATTTTGGTTAGGAAAACTTATTCAGAAAGCAAAAACCCCATTCTATAAATGGAGTTCCTCTTTATCTTGGGGGAATATCCGTTTCTAAATAGACTTTTTCTCCTTCAGAAATGTCGACTTGTGCACTAGTCATATCGGTGATCCAGTCGGTAAATGCCGGGATGTCTGCATCTTGCACATAGACGTCTAAGATTACGGAGTCGGTATAGTGAATGTCTTTTAGGGGATAGGCGGAGCTTCGTAATTCATTTTCCAGTTTTCCGAGCCAGGTGTAATCTGCCTTCAAATGCATGAGTGTTGTTCGTTTTCTTTCAACGACGCCGACTGCGTTTAATCCTTCAGAAGTAGCACCACCATAAGCACGGATAAGGCCACCTGCTCCAAGTTTGATCCCACCGAAATATCTTGTTACAACCACAACTGTATCTTTTAATTCCCGCTTTTTTAACACTTCTAACATTGGGACCCCGGCTGTTCCACTTGGTTCCCCATCATCATTCGCTTTTTGAATCTGGTCTTGCTCCCCAATCAGATAGGCGGAACAATTATGGGTTGCACTCCAATGTTGCTTTTTAATTTCTTGGATAAAATTTTGCGCCTCTTCCTCCGTTTCTACTCGGGCAAGATGGGCAATAAATCTTGATTTTTGAATGACGATTTCATGTTCGCCGCGCTGTTTGACTGTAAAATAGGATGGAATTTTTTTCATTCTAACCTCCGAGTTTATGATAAAGTGAATATATGAAAAAGATCAACTTATTCATGTTTGATTTCCAGGTGGTAGGATGTGTCCGTATACATTCAATATATCATAGATACGAATGAAATCCTAAGATAGGAGGCTATATAGATGACAAGTCTATTTGATCCTAAGTTGAGAAAAGGGGATTTTGTACCAAAAATAAACGCTTATTATTTTAAACAATGGGATGGTTATGAAATGGATTTTCACGCCCATAAAGAAGTGGAAATTATGTATGTTATAGATGGGAAATGCACTGTTGAGCTTCTAAAAGAGGCTTTCTCATTAAAAAAAGGAGACTTTATTTTACTGGATGCGCATATGCCACATCGTTTAATTGTTGGATCAGGCACTCCGTGTAGAATGCTAAATATTGAGTTTACTTTTAGGCTGAAAATGGCCCGCGTACCAAGCATCCAAGATCTTGTGAACGAAAATGATGTGTTTTCCCGCTTTTTAAGCTTGAATGAAGGCTACCTGATCCTAAAGGATTCTGCTCAAATCTACTATACGCTTAAAAACATCGTCCTAGAGAGTGATAAAAAACAAGACTTGATGGTTCATCTTCTTTTGACCCAGCTTTTGTTACAACTGGCAAGAATGGCGATAAAAAGTAAAGAGGAGGATCCACAGGCTAATCTTTATATTCATCAAGCCTTGGAATATATTCATCAACACTATGACCAAGACATTCAAGTGAAGGATATTGCAGATGAGGTAAATCTCCATCCCGGTTATTTGCATCGTATTTTTAAAAAATTAGTGCAGAGCTCTCTCATGGAATATGTCAATTCTTTTCGAATGGAAAAGGCGAAAATGTTATTAGCAGATACAGACATTCCGATTATCGAAATTTCACAATATGTTGGGATGAACAGCAGCCAATACTTTAGCCAGGTGTTTAAAAAGTATACGGGTAAAACCCCTGTTGACTACCGGCGTTTTTCAGTACGCACAATCGAGAAGTGGAATAAAAGTTAGGATTTTGAACATCAAACTTCGCATAAAGTGATGAAGATACAATCATTCAAACATAAAGCTTGTTACACTTTTATTGACACATATTTTAAAGGGAGTGGTTGAATGTCATTCAAAGTAGCTTTTATTGGAGCGGGGAGTATTGGTTTTACAAGAGGGCTATTGCGCGATTTATTAGCAGTACCAGAATTTCAGGATATTGATATTGCTTTTACCGATATTAATGAACGTAATTTAGAAATGGTCACACAGCTTTGTCAACGCGATATTGAGGCGAACGGCTTAAACATCAAAATCAAGCCAACGACTGATCGACGCGAGGCCTTTAAGGATGCGAAATACATCTTTTCTGTTGTAAGAATTGGTGGACTTGAAGCCTTCCAAACGGATATCGATATTCCTTTAAAATATGGGATTGATCAATGTGTTGGGGATACATTATGTGCAGGCGGGATCATGTATGGACAGCGAGGCATTGCCGAGATTCTTGATATTTGTAAGGATATTCGTGAAACCGCTGCCGCGGACTGCTTACTGCTTAATTACGCCAATCCAATGGCCATGATGACTTGGGCTTGTAACCATTATGGCGGAGTACGAACGATTGGCCTCTGCCATGGTGTCCAAGGTGGGCACTCACAGATTGCCGAGGCTTTTGGTTTGCCAAAAAAAGAAGTAGACATTATTTGTGCAGGAATAAACCACCAAACTTGGTATATCAGTATCAAACATAAAGGCGAGGATTTAACAGGGAATTTGTTGGAAGCCTTTGAACAACATTCTGATTTTAAAAATACGGAAAAAGTCCGAATTGATATGCTACGGCGATTTGGTTATTATAGCACGGAATCAAATGGTCATTTAAGCGAGTATGTCCCATGGTATCGCAAACGTCCAGAGGAGATTCAAGAGTGGATTGACTTAGGTTCTTGGATTAACGGGGAGACAGGCGGTTACTTACGTGTCTGCACAGAAGGAAGAAATTGGTTTGAAACAGACTTTCCGAACTGGTTAAAAGAAAAACCAATGGAGTACACCCAAGAAAATCGCAGTGAAGAGCATGGGTCTTATATTATTGAAGGTCTTGAGACAGGTCGGGTGTATAGAGGGCATTTTAATGTCATGAATAATGGGGTGATTGCCAATCTACCAGATGATGCAATTATTGAAGCTCCAGGATATGTCGATCGAAATGGCATCAATATGCCGCAAGTCGGCGATCTACCATTAGGTTGTGCGGCTGTTTGTAATGTAAGCATTTCGGTGCAAAGATTGGCGGTCGAAGCCGCGGTTCATGGCGATGATGCCCTTCTTCGTCAAGCGATGATGATGGACCCTCTTACGGGAGCAGTTTGTAATCCGCAGGAAATTTGGCAAATGGTAGATGAAATGCTAGTAGCTCAAGAAAAATGGTTGCCACAATATAAAGAGGCGATTGCAAACGCGAAGCACCGCCTTGCTACAGAGGAATTACTACCAACCAATCCAGACTACAAGGGTGCAGCTCGGATCAAAGTCAAGTCGGTAGAGGAAATGGCACAAGACCGGGAAGCTGCAAATAAAAATGCAGGGGAAGCAGATAAAGCGAAGGAACGTCCGGCAGCCACGAAATAAAATGAGAGAAACCAGCCCGATTCGCAAGAGGATTGGGCTGGTTTTCTCTTTCTAGTTCTCTATTTGTTATGTCTTAATGGATTAAAAATCTACAAAATTTGCTACCTTTATTTGAATCAATAACAATGGGCAAGTTTTGACATATTCTGAATGAAAACTCATACAATATTCTAAAATAGATCTACTTTCGAAGTGAAAGCAATCTCTCTCACAGTTAGGCATCCTGTTATTTGATTTTGGCGAATGAAATGCAGCTAGTGGATAGATTCAAATAACAAAAGAGGTGAATGGGATGAAAAGGGGATCGTTTTTATTAATCTTATTGGGACTATTTGTCTTCATGCTGGTTGGCTGCAGCGGTGGTGATAAGGATGAGAAAGTGACCTTAAACGTATGGTATTGGAATCGTTCCATTGATGATGATTTGATCAAAAGAGTGAGTGAGGAATTTCCCGATATAAAAATCAATGCGCAAAAAATTGATAGTGGAGAATACAAAACGAAATTGCAAACCTCTTTAACTACTAGTACAGGTGCACCTGATATCGTTGCCCTGAATGACTGGGTAACCGAGTTTCTTCCGAATCATGATAAGTTCGTCAACCTATTAGACTATGATGCGGATAAAGTGAAGGACGATTACTTGGAATGGAAATGGAATTATGCGTTAACCCCTGATGGCGAAAATCTAATTGCTTTACCGATGGATACAGCACCTACTGCCTTATATTACCGAGAGGATCTTTTTGCAGAGGCTGGTTTACCGACCGATCCTGAGGAGGTTTCCGCTGAAATTTCCACATGGGATGATTATATTGCCGCAGGAGAGAAGTTAGAAGCGGCAACTGGCGTGAAAATGTTCGATACGATTAACCGTGTGTTCACACAATCCATTAGTCAAAGTGATACCAGTTATTTTGATGAAAATGATCAATTTATTGGTGATACAGGAACCATCAAGGAAGCGTGGGACCGTGCGGTTATCATTAACGAGAAAGGCTTGAGTGCCAATACAGAAGTGGATGGTCCGGAATGGAATGCCAGCATGAATAATGGGCAAGTAGCCTCTTTTATCGGTGGAGTTTGGGTGAAAAATATTTTAAAAGATGCGGCTCCTGATACTGCTGGTAAATGGAGAATAGCCAGAGCTCCTGGTGGGGATGGAAATCAAGGCGGCTCCTTTATCGGCATACTTAAAAGTTCTGAGCATCCAGAGGAGGCTTATAAGGTAATTGAATGGATGATGAATCCTGAAAATCAATTAGAGTCTTATGTGAAAATGGATTTATTCCCTTCCACCCCAAGTGTTTTTGAGGACGAAAAGATGACTTCTACCGAGGAATTCTTTGGAGGGCAAGAAACCACTCAAATTTTCTCAGAATCGGCTAAACATGTAAAGCCGATGTATTTTGGGGTTGACTATTCGCGTGTCAATACGCTCTTTAGTGATGCGTTAACCGATATTGCCAAACAGGGGAAAGACCCTGATAAATCATGGCAGGAGGTTCTGGATCAGGTGGAAAAAGAGCTTTCTCGCTAATTTGGAAGAATAGGAGACGGGAATGAGAATCTCGTCTCTTCTGTCTCATTAGCTATTATGCCAACGAATAAGGGAGGCGCTGAAATGGATAGCCTTGAACAGAACATGAAAAAAGCATCTAAGAAAAGTGTCTGGGCAGAAATATATGAGAAAAAGGTGCTCTATTTATTCATCTCTCCTTTTTATCTTCTGTTTCTTATTTTTGGTCTATTTCCCATCTTATTCTCTTTATATCTCTCCTTTCAAAAATGGGATGGTATTGGCGAAATGCAATTTGTTGGACTACAGCAATTCAAATATCTGATAACCGATCATCTTTTTTGGCAGGCGGTTACGAATACGTTTCTTATTTGGTTTATTTCGACCATCCCGATGCTTTTTGGTGCATTAGTGATCGCATTTTTATTAAATGCTTCGTTTATAAAAATGAAAGGTTTCTATCGTGCCGCCTATTTTGTCACCAATGTAACCTCTATCGTAGCCGTCACGATTATTTTTAAATCGATATTTGGAAATCATTATGGTTTACTAAATTATTTAATTACAACAATTGGGTTTGAACCAGTTAACTGGCTGGATTCTAGTTTCTTAATTAAGCTTGTAATTGCATCTATGGTCGTCTGGAGGTGGACGGGATATAATGCCATTATTTATTTAGCGGGATTACAAGCGATCCCAAATGATCTCTATGAAGCAGCTAAGATCGATGGAGCCAGTATTTTTCAACAATTTTTCTATATTACGGTTCCGTTATTACGACCAATTATTTTATTTACGGTTTTAATGACGACGATTGGTTCCATGCAATTATTTACAGAGCCACAGGTTTTACTTGGAAATTCTGGAGGAGTTGGCGGCGCAGGTCTTACCATTACGTTATATATGTATAAGCAAGGGTTTGTCGATCATCAATTCGGCTATGCTTCCGTCGTATCCTGGGCTTTGTTTATCATTATTGCTTTATTTTCACTGATTAATTGGCAGGTCGTTCAAAAAACGGGAGCGAAGTGAAATAAGAAAGGAGTGCCAAAGTGAATAAAACGCAAAATCTCCTGAAAACGATGGGGTTGCACTTTTTACTTATGATTGGTGTTTTCGTTTCAATCTTTCCGTTTTATTGGTTGACTGTGATGGCAACGAATCAAACGAGTGATATTTTACGGTTTCCGCCAAGACTAGTGTTTGGAGTAGAATTAATCACAAATATACGAAATGTTATAGACAATGTAAATTTTTTTCAAGCCTTTTTGAACACCCTCTTTGTGACTGTCATCTCTGCCTTATGTGTACTTTTCTTTTGCTCACTAGCAGGCTTCACTTTTGCGAAATTTGATTTTCCAGGAAAGAATTGGCTGTTCGGCCTCCTACTTATCACTCTAATGATACCTTCTCAATTATCTTTTATTCCATCTTACATTTTGATTTCAAAGATCGGATGGATCGGGACTTATAAAGCCCTCATTGTACCTGGAATTGCCAATGCTTTTGGGATTTTCTGGATCAGACAATTTTCGCAAGAATCCATTCATGATAGTCTTCTTGATGCTGGCAGATTAGATGGTTGCAATTATTTCAGATTATACTGGAATATTGCTTTACCGATATTAAGGCCTGCCTTAGCTTTCCTAGGTATCTTCTCTTTTATTGGCGTATGGAATGATTACCTCTGGCCGCTTATTGTGCTGAATGATCCCGTAAAATATACTTTACAAGTGACCTTATCACAATTAAACGGAATTTATGATACTGATTATGGAATGGTGATGGCTGGTACACTTTTGGCGACGCTTCCATTAATCATTATGTTTTTATTTGTCAGCCGCCAGTTTATTTCTGGGATCGCAGCAGGAGCGGTGAAGGATTAATAGATATAATGGCACCAGGTCATAAGGACCTAGTGCCTCTTTTTATAAGATTAGAAGGAAATTTTGGTTTGGATTTAGCGCCAGCGCATAGCCCCGCCGATGTCCACTAAAATAACCTGAGCCAATAAAAGTTAAAACCGGACTTTTCTTGACTTGGAACATTTACTTGTCGAGGGCTACAGGGTGTTGGTCAGAACAGTGTTGCGACGTACAGGATGTTACCAGTACAGACGAAGCGACAGGACGTCGTGAATTTTAGCCTTTCTTCCTATATCAAGGCGCTTGTGCTTTTCTTATGCCAATTATGACCAATGTAAAGCACTCAGTCTTTTTAACCGAGTTTCATGTTAAACTGAGGATAACATGGGGCTTTGGTTCAAGCTCTTGACTTTTGAATTACGCTTTCTTGTTCGTAGAATAAACTAGGTCAGAAGCAATAGTTCTCATTTTAGCGAAATAATTGTAAGCTAAACTTAATATTCACATCAAATTTCCATGCTATAATAATGAAATAGTGATGACGCCATTTACAAATAAAAATAGATAGAATTAATGTCTTGATCTATAGGTCTATAGCATTTTAATGTAGGTCTTTTGGCGTGAAATGGGTAACCGTTTATTAGCCTTTAAGATGGATTTTATGCAAATTTACGATCTAAAAATAGTTGGAATTTACGTAATCATGTAAAATAAATTTTATCCAGAAAGGAGGGTATCCTTCAGCGGGAAGATGCCACTAAGAAAACTTGATGTAAAAGCACTGGATTTTATTGTAGAACAAATGATAGACACAGTTGACAAAAGTAAAAATGAAATATTCCGAATCGGCGAACAGTGTCGAAAGGAACATGATTCCCTTATTACGGAATTGAAAGAAATCAAAACAAAAGTCGGACAAGTGATTACTGAGAGTGATGAACTTGAAGAAAAGTCGAGATTTGCGAGGAAACGTCTTTCAGAGGTAAGCCGCAATTTCAAAACATATTCAGAAGAACAGGTCCGAAAGGTATATGAATTTGCTAATAATTTGCAGACCCAGTATATTGTTAATGAACAATTAGAAAAGCAACTAAGACAGCGACGAGATGATTTGGAAAGAAGATTACTAGGATTACAGGAAACCATTGATCGTTCAGAATTACTTGTATCGCAGATTACGGTTATTTCTAATTATCTTATCAGCGATATCAAAGATATTGGGATCGCTTTAGAAGATGCAAAAATGAAGCAAGATTTTGGATTGCGAATTATTGAAGCACAAGAGGATGAACGAAAGCGGATATCACGAGAGATCCATGACGGACCCGCACAGCTATTAGCGAATGTATTAATCCGGTCTGATTTGGCAGAAAAAGTACATATTGAACAAGGACCTGATGAGGCATTTAAAGAAATTCGGAGCTTGAAAGAAATGATTCGGGATGCCCTTTATGAAGTGCGGAGAATTATCTATGATCTACGTCCGATGGCTTTGGATGATTTAGGATTAATTCCTACACTTGAAAAATATATTTCGTCAATGGGTGAGTATCATCCATCCGTTTATATTCAATTTATTAATTTGGGAGAAGATAAACGATTGCCCTCCAAGTATGAGGTAGCTTTGTTTCGATTGATTCAAGAATCCCTTAATAATGCACTTAAACATGCTGAAGCAAAAGAAATTAAAGTGAAATTACAAGTTTGCAATGATCAAGTATCTGCCGTTATAAAGGATAATGGAAAAGGCTTTGATCCTGCTATTAATAAAGATGGATCATTTGGTTTAATTGGAATGAAGGAGCGCGTTACCATTCTCGATGGGGAGCTAAAGATTGAATCCGCTCCAGATAAAGGGACAATGATCCATATAAAGGTTCCCGTATTGGAATAAAAAATTGAGAAATACTGCCGATAGATATGTAGGGGGAGAAAAAATGACCACAAAGATTATTATTATCGATGATCATCAATTGTTTCGTGAAGGAGTTAAACGAATCTTAGAATTTGAAAAATCCTTTTCAGTTGTAGCGGAAGGGGATGATGGATCTGATGTAATTGGCTTGGTAGAGGAACACCATCCAGATGTCGTTCTACTAGACATTAATATGAAGGATACAAATGGTATTGAAGCTACCCGTCAATTGATTGAATCTTATCCTGAAACAAAAGCGATGATTTTGTCGATTCATGATGATGAAGCTTATGTGACACATGCACTAAAAACTGGAGCAGCTGGTTATATGCTGAAGGAAATGGATTCAGACGAATTGATTGAGGCTGTAAAAGTAGTAGCAGATGGAGGCTCCTATATCCATCCAAAAATCACTCATAAGCTTGTCAACGAATACCGCAGACTTGCGAACCAACAAAATGATGGTCAAGGTTATCAACAACCAGAAGTACAAATACCACTTCATTTGCTAACAAGTAGAGAATGTGAAGTATTGCAACTACTTGCAGATGGAAAAAGTAACCGTGCAATCGGAGAAACACTTTACATAAGTGAAAAGACGGTTAAAAATCATGTTAGTAATATCCTGCAAAAAATGAATGTAAACGACCGCACTCAAGCTGTTGTCACAGCAATTAAAAATGGCTGGGTAGAAGTTCGTTAAACGGAAAAAGGAATCTGTTAAAAATTTAACAGATTCCTTTTTTTTGGATTGATTTAGCTCCCTATTAAAATGGGGTTCTCCGTTGAAGAATGGTCATCATTTCTCTTGAATGGGTTTCTTCGTCCGAGAATGGGGATCCTCTACCAGAAATGGGGTTCTCTGTTGAAGAATGGTCATCATTGCTCTTAAATGAGTTTCCTCGTCCGAGAATGAGGATCCTCTACCAGAAATGGGGTTCTCCGTTGAAGAATGGTCATCATTCCTCTTGAATGAGTTTCCTCGTCCGAGAATGGGGATCCTCTAGCAGAAATGGGGCTCCACCGAAGAATGGGCATTATTGCTCTTAAATGGGTTTCCTCATCCCGGAATGGGTATCATTCAACAGAAATGGGTTTCTCCATTAAAAAATGGGTATCTTCCTGCTAAAATTGGTATTCTCGTCAAAGTACTTTTCCTAAATAGGGGGTCATTTTAAGAACTTATTCGCCATTTTTATGTATCGAGGTAGTTGTTCCCATTCATTTAGACTTTTCAAAGTGATGTTTATCCGATAGAATGATGAAAGCGAAAGTAACATAAAGTGAAACTTCAATCAGTGCGGGGTTTTTCAAACTCCTATTGATTCGGGCTTTTTCGGACAGTGTATCCCCACCTACGCTTATCCGTATTCTCTAGAGTCTTAAGGTGGGGGTATTACTGCCCCGTTAATGCGGGATAAAAAAATGAGGTTGATAGAAATGAAGACAGCTATTGTGACAGATAGTACTTCATATATACCAAAACAGGTTCGAGAAACATTCGATATTCATATGATCCCACTGAGTGTAGTAATCAAGGGAGAATCTTACCGAGAAGAGATCGATATCACTGTGAAAGATTTCTATGACGAGGTGAGATACGGGGACAAGCTTCCAACAACAACCCAACCACCGATTGGGGAATTTGAAGCATTATTTACTGAACTTGCGAAAGACTTTGACGCGATTATTAGTGTTCATCTTTCCAGTGGTATAAGTGGAACATATCAAGGAGCTGTTGCCGCAGGTAATCTAATTGCTGGTGCAAAGGTTTATGCTTATGATTCTGAGCTTAGCTGTATGGCACAAGGTTTTTATGCAATTAAAGCCGCGAAAATGGCTAAGGAAGGAAAGAGTCCTCAAGAAATTCTTCCTGTATTAGATGAAATGAAAGAAAATATGCGTGCTTATTTCATGGTGGATAATCTTACTCATCTTCAACGTGGCGGAAGATTGTCCAGTGCCCAAGCAATGATAGGAAGTCTGCTCAGTATTAAACCACTTCTACACTTCCAAGACAAAGTGATTGTCCCTTTTGAAAAAATTCGTACACGTAAAAAAGCATTAAAACGGATCGTCGATCTACTAGATGAAGATGTGAAAAAAGGGAAGAATCTGCAAGCGACCATTATTCATGCGAACCGTTTGGATGAAGCCCTGGAATGGAAAGTGGAATTAGCCAAGCAATATCCTCAAGTTGAATTTAACATTAGCTATTTTGGTCCTGTGATTGGCACTCACCTAGGGGAAGGCTCAATGGGACTTTGTTGGACGATAAAATAATTTTTTCTATATGATATTTCGCCTCCAGAAAAGCTGAAGGGATAGGTACAACTGTTGTAATTGTTTGTTGTGCGCAGGACTATTTTGCTTTGGAGGTTCTTTGTATTGGAGAAAAATCTAGAAACGGTGGTTCATATCTAGAGCAAGGGGATAGCATTGATATGATAAAAAGAAAACGCTTTATGGATAGAGTTTACTTTAATCAGCCCATTAAAAGAAAGTTAATGATTTTAATTTCCTGTATTATGTTCATTTCTTTATTATTGACGGTAATCGGACTACAATATGCTTTTCACAGCTATGATGAACAAATATACGTAAAATCTGCACAGGTCTTGAATACATCAGCTGATAATATTGAGAACGAGTTGAAAAACATCGAGAATGTTTCCTATACGATCGCAACGGATTCTCTTATTCAGCAATATCTGACGACTTTAAGGGAAGAACGGTCGGAATATGAAAAATTTCTAATCCGGCAAAAAATGAAAGATAAAGTATTAAACCTGATTAATTCGGAGAATTATATTGAAGCTGTCCATATCGTGGATTCTTACGGGGAAGCTCATATTGTAGGGAAAAGACCAAGGATACTTCCGACTGAAATTCAAAAGGATATTTTAGACCATTCCAATAAATCGGCCGGTAGTCATATATGGTTAGACCAACTTGGAAGTGAGATTACACTTGTTTCAGCAAGGGAGATTAGAAAATATCAAGATTTAAGTTTTGCTAATCTTGGTACCGTGATCATTCGAGTGGATACAGATAAATTAATCCGTCATTTTATGGAAAGTTCACAAAAGAAGGAGGGGAATTTTCTTGTCAAAAATCATAATGGGGAACTGATCTATCCATTGGAACCAAATGATATGGAAGCCATGATTTTAGTGAATCAGGATGATGAAGGTTATCGTATCCAAACCGTCGATCAGAGTAAATATTTTATTGTGCAGATGGAATCAGATTTTTCTAATTGGCACTACTTTAACATCATCCCCTTTAACGAGATTTTTCGGCAAATCCTTCTAATCAAAACGAGTATTCCCATTTTATTTATAGTAATGTTTGTCATTGTTTTGGTGATTGGCATTAAATTTGCTAGAAGCATTACAAATCCATTAGAAAATTTAGCTGCTGGAATGAAATATATTCAAAAAGGGAATTTTAGCAAAGCAAAAAGTGAGATTTTACATATGCCGAAGCTTCACAAAGATGAAGTGTGGGAATTACATAAAAATTTCTTAGACATGACACAGCAAATCGACGATTTAATTCATGCCAATTCTTCCAAACAAATCATGATTAAGGAAACAGAATTTAAAGCACTACAAGCGCAGATTAATCCGCATTTTCTTTACAATACATTGGAATCGATTAATTGGTTAGCGAAGAGTAATCGTCAAATGCAAATTTCAAATATGGTAGAATCCCTTGGTTACTTATTACGCAATTCCATGAGTTGGAAGGAACCACTTGTTTCGATTGAAGAGGAGTTAAATATTGTTAAAAATTATGTTGTTATTCAAAAATACCGTTTTGAAGATAGACTAAATTTCCATATAGATGTAGAACCAAGCTTATTTCTATATAAAATACCGAAATTAACTTTACAGCCTTTAATTGAAAATGCCATCCACCATGCCTTGGAACCTATGATTGAACCTTGTTTCATTACAATCAGCTCTGAGAAAAAAGAAAAGACGATAGAATTAATCGTTGCAGATAATGGGCCGGGAATGGATAAAGCACTTTTAGCACAGGTGAGAAACTATAAAGTTCAAACAAGGGGACAAGGGATCGGCCTAAAAAATATTGATGAGCGAATTAAGCGTTTATTTGGTGAACAATATGGAATACGAATAGAAGCTGAGCCAAATGTGGGGACATCTGTACATATACTATTGCCATATGATAAAGGGTGAAATCGTAATGTATAAAGTTTTACTTGTTGATGATGAGCGGATTATTCTTGAAGGAATTTCCAATTTTATCGAGTGGGAAACCTATCAAACAACATTAATAGGAACGGCAAAAAATGGGGTAGAAGCATACCAATTTATTGTGGAAAAACACCCGGATATTGTGATCACAGATATAAAAATGCCAGGAATGAATGGGGTGGAATTAGTTGAGAAAGTTCATGAAAAGCATCCCGAGATCCATTTTATAATGCTTTCAGGTTTTGCTGAATTTGATTATGCAAAACAGGCGATGCAATATGGTGTGAAGCATTATTTGCTTAAGCCTTGCAATGAAAACAATATCATTCAAGCATTAAAAGAATGTATAGAAGAGATAGAAAAGGTTCAGACCCAAGATCAATTTATTCAAGAGATGAAACAGCGATTGGAAAAAATGCTTCCATATGCAAAGGAACAACTATTAAAGGAATTTGTCACAAGCGACGGATATGGCAATAAGGAGTTAGAGCATTATCAGCGAATTTTTCGGATGGAGCTTCGTAATCCTCTCATTAAACTTGTGCTTTTCCAAATCGAGGATCTATTTGATTATGAACATTTATTTGCCATTAAAAATATTTCAGAACATCTCTTTGAAAATATGATTCTTAGTTGTACAGTGGGAGAGCATGTTTTACTTGTGATTGGCATTTCATCGCAAATAGACAATCTGCATGACCAAATGGAGAAGATTCGTGAACAAATTTTTCAATACTATCAAAAAGATACAACCATTGCTGTTAGTGAAGCCGGAAGAATGATTGCAATAAGGCGGCTTTATAAGCAAACATTGGAATGTCTTCAGCATCGTTTCTATTTGGGAGAAGGGAGTATTATTACAAAAGACGATATTTTAACTCAATCGACGCAGGAAAATGATTTACGATATGATGAGCAAAAGTTTTGTTTATTCGTAAAATCAGGACGATGGGAGGAGGCAGAAAAGGAATTAGCACAGTTTTTTCAGCAATTAGCCCAACTTCGTTTAGATATCCAAACAACCAAATCCTATTGTGTTCAGCTTTTTAATGAAATGATTCGGCTATGTCATCCAGAACAAATGAAGGAATACTTGCTTATCATGCCGCAACTATTAGAAATGGAAACCATTCACAGTATGCATACTCTATTTTCAAAGGTTGCAAAAGAAATAAGCCTCCATTTCTATCAGCAAAATAAAAGTAAACATTCAGCGATTATTCAAAAGGTCCTACACATTATTGAAAAAGAAATCGGCAATCACTATCTTTCTCTTAATTTTATCGCCAATGAAAAAATGTTTATGAGTCCGGATTACTTAGGCAAGCTTTTTAAGAAAGAAATGGGGGAGCGTTTTTCTACTTATATTACAAGGATTAGAGTGGAGAAGGCGATTGAGATAATTGATAAGGAAAAGGATGTCAAGGTGTTTGAAGTAGCCGAAAAACTTGGTTTCACAGATTCCCAGTATTTTAGCCAAGTATTTAAGAAACAAACGGGATTGACTCCTTCCGAATACAGGAAGGTTTAAGAAAAATACTCCCGTATAGATATCTCCCTTTTACTAGCATTCCCGTCTTTTGAAAAGAAAAGCCAAGCGTCCGTTTTTGGTGTATAAATTCTATAATAAGGATGAATGGCTAAGGGCACGCTGTCCTGTTGCTTTGTCTGCACTACTAGAATTAGCCGAAATTTATACTTTTCTATAAGGGTTCCCTAGGGAATTTTATAAAGGGATTTCCTCATAGCAGCTTTATAACATGGAGAACTTTGAACATAGGAATACCCCGTTTTATAAGCACCTAGATATTTAATTTTTAAACCCTAGTTTTTTTTGGGGGGGAATCAAATTTCATAAAGAAAAGTATTTTTTCTCTTCTTTTTAAACAAATAGGACTGTTTTTTCTATAATGAAAAGAACAGTCTTTTTGATATACTATATTTGCAATCGCTTACAAAAAGGGATAGAAAAGGGGAGGAGACTTACTTTGAAAAAAGGTTTGGTTTTCATTTTAGGAATGTTGCTAGTTTTCTTGTTAGCGGCATGTAACAGCAATGAGAACACTTCTACAGACTCAAATGATCAATCAGGTAATAATAATAAAAATTCAGATGAAGAAGTTACACTGCGAATCGCCTGGTGGGGGGACCAACCGCGACATGATTCAACCAATGAAGTGATTAAGCTTTACCAAGAGAAAAATCCGAATGTAAAAGTTGAGGCAGAATATGCTACTTGGGCCGATTATTGGCAGAAGCTAGCACCACAGGCAGCAGCAAATGAATTGCCCGATATTATCCAGATGGATCTCTCGTATATCACTCAATATGCTCAAAATAATCAATTGGCGGATTTAACACCATATCTTGGTGAGCAAATTGATACATCTAATATTGCTGACACGGTGATAACAGGAGGAAAAGTTGGGAATGGTGTTTACGGATTTAATTTAGGTGTTAATGCGATCGGTTTTCAATATGATCCAGAGGTGTTAAAAGAAGTTGGTGTAGACGCTATTCCTGAAAATTGGACATGGGATGATTATAAAGAACTTTCCAAAAAAGCGGAAGGCGTTGGTATTTACTTTGATACAGGTATGACACCAGATGTGTTTTTTAACTATTATCTTCGCACGCAAGGGAAATGCCTCTACGCTGAGGACGGCTCAGGTTTAGGGTATGACGATGATCAATTATTCGTTGATTGGTTCACAATGCTAAAGGAACAGGTGGACAAAGGTTTAGCCCCAACGCCTGATTATTCAGCTCAATTAACAGGTATTGAGGATGATCCTGTCGTAAAGCAAGAAGGCGTGGGGATCTGGCAATGGTCAAATCAATTTGTCGGCTTACAACAAGTAGCTGATAGACCAATGGAAATAGCGCCAATGCCTGGACCAGGTGCAAAAGATGGCTTATTCCTTAAGCCAAGTATGTTTTTCTCAGTGACAGAAAACTCCAAACATAAAGAAACAGCAGCAGAATTTATTGACTTCTTTATTAATGATGTAGAAGCTAATAAATTCATTTTAGCCGAACGAGGTGTACCCGTTTCTTCTGAAGTAAAAGAAGCCCTAAAATCCGAGGTATCGGAAGCCCAAGCCCAAGTATTTGATTATATAGAATGGGCAGAAGAAAACAGTTCACCAATGGGAGTACCAGATCCTGCTCAAGCCGGACAAATTATCGAATTACTAGATAGTTTATCAGAACAGATGAACTATGGAGAAATTAGTCCGGAAGACGCGGCTAAGAACTTTAGGCAACAAGCGGAGAGTATTTTAGGAAATTAATGATAACGAATGATAGCTGATCCTATTGATCAGCTATCAAACTTTCAGATATCAATAGAAAGGGGATGAGTAAATGAGTGTGCGCTTACGAAATAATTTATGGGGCTATTTTTTTATCGGGCCATTTATTATAGGTTTTTTAGCCTTTACGATGATTCCAATCGTTTCCTCTCTTTACTTTTCAGTTACTTCATATGATTTGTTCTCGGCACCTAGATGGATCGGGCTAGATAATTTTAAAAAAATGTTTACCGATGATCCACGATATCTAAAGTCATTAAAAGTGACTTTCATTTATGTATTTGGCGGAGTCCCATTGCGATTGGCTTTCGCACTATTAGTCGCCATGTTACTAAATACGGCATCCAAGGCGGTCGGTCTTTATCGAACGATGTACTATTTACCGTCACTAATCGGTGGGAGTGTCGCCGTTGCGATTATGTGGCGTAATATTTTTGGGGATGAGGGAATCGTAAATTTAGCATTACATCTTATAGGATTAGATGCTGTGCGTTGGTTTGGAAATCCGACAGCAGCTCTTTGGATGCTTATTTTTCTATCAATCTGGCAATTTGGCTCATCCATGTTAATCTTTTTAGCCGGTTTGAAGTCAATCCCGCAAAGCTACTATGAAGCAGCAAGTGTGGATGGTGCTAACTTTATGCAAAAATTCGTGAAAATTACGATACCAATGCTTAGTCCGGTTATTTTGTTTAATGCCATTATGCAGACCATTGGTGCCTTTATGACATTTGTCCCTGCTTTTATTATTTCAAAGGGGACGGGGGGGCCTTTAGACGGGACACTTCTTTATTCACTGTATTTATTCAAGCAAGGATTCGAATTTTTTAATATGGGTTATGCATCCGCTATGGCTTGGGTGATGCTAATTATTATTGCTATTTTAACATCGGCTATCTTTGCCACATCGAAATTTTGGGTGCACTATGAGTCAGAAGGAGGCAGGTAATCATGCAGGGATTGAATTCTAAGGAAATTGTACAGCATTATCCCAGAAAAAGCATAGGTAAACGCCGGCCTTCCAAATTAAAACCAAAGTATATTCTATACCATATTTTAGTTGGTGGTTTTGCGATCTTACTTCTATATCCAGTAATATGGCTGATTATGAGTTCCTTCAAAGTCAGTGAACAAATTTTTATTACGGCTGAATCCTTAATCCCCGTCCCCTTTACTTTTGAAAACTTTGGGCAAGGGTGGCAGGGATTTGGTGGACATTCCTTTGGTGTGTTTATTAAGAATACAGTCATTTTTGTAGTATTGGTGTTGATAGGTCATTTAATATCATGTTCGTTAATTGCGTTTGGCTTTGCTAGATTAAAGTTTGCAGGAAGAGGATTTTGGTTTGCGATTATGCTAGTGACGCTCATGTTACCGTATGAAGTCGTGATGATTCCTCAATACATTATCTTTGCAAAATTAGATTGGTTAAATTCATTGAAGCCACTTGTTGTTCCAGCATATTTTGGTCATCCTTTTTTCATCTTCCTATTGGTTCAGTTTATCCGGACAATTCCTAGGGAACTAGATGAAGCTGCGACTATTGATGGTTGTAATACATTTGGTATTTATCGGCGAATCATTTTACCTTTGATTACACCCGCTTTAGCGACTACAGCGATATTCACTTTTTACTGGACATGGGATAATTTACTTGGACCAGTGCTTTATTTGAATAGTCCTAGTAAATATACGGTTTCGATGGCACTAAATATGTTCCTAAGTAATGAAACAGTATCAAATTGGGGAGCAATGTTCGCGATGTCTGTTGTCACACTGATTCCCGTGTTTGTGATCTTCTTTATTTTCCAACGTTATGTGGTGGATGGGATAAGTACGAGTGGTTTGAAAGGGTAAGTTCGGCGGAGAATTGATTCCAGGGTCATTACCTAGGTAATTGCCCTGGAAAGTCCATGACGGAGGGAGGAAGAGCAAAATGAGAGCAGTCAATATAGTGCTAGAGTGGATTACAAGACTAGCCTATTTAAATATATTATGGATCTTTTTCTCGGCAGTCGGATTAATTGCTGTGGGGCTTTTTCCGGCGACAGCAGCTACATTTTCAGTAGCGCGCAAGTGGGCTAGGGGACAAACGGATGTTGCGATTTTCAAAACATTTTGCAGAGCATATAAAAAAGAGTTTATGAAAAGCAATATTCTTGGCTATTTATCTTTTGTAGTTGGTTATATTCTGTATCTTGATTTTGCTTATCTTATAGTATCGCCAAGTAATATGACGGCAATCTTAACAATCCCATTTCTAATCATTGGATTCATTTATGTTCTTACGTTATTTTATGTGTTTCCAACCTTCGTGCACTATGATCAAAAGCTTCTCAAAGTTATCAAAAGTTCTTTTTTCGTAATGATGATAAACCCACTACCAACTCTCATTATGCTTATTGGTACTTTTGGCATTGGTTTTATTTTATGGAGATTCCAAGGCTTGGCTATTTTTTTTAGTATGAGCGTTTTGGCTATTGTGATTACGATGCCAGCACAACGTGCATTTGCAAAAATCAAGCAAAAACAAGCGGGTTATTCTCAAAAGCAATAGAAAGACTTTCCAAGTAATTCAAACTTCGATAGAATAGAGCTGTGGGGACGATATATTGTCTCCAATCAACTTTTACTTTTGAGGTGATAGATTGAAAAATTATTCTCCAGATCTCCAACAATTCCTCTTCGGCCGCTCGTTATTACTCCAAGAAATCCCCTTCTCAGAACACATCATGCAAGAACATCTTCAATATGGATTCGTGAAAAAAACTCAAGGAATCACTGGTAAGAATGGAGCTTTTCTGTGCCAACGCTGTCGCAATCGCAAGCAACATTTATTTTCGGCATTCCCCTGCGCTTGTTGTGGGAAAGAAAGCTATTATTGCCGAAATTGCATTAAAATGGGACGGGTATCCACATGTACTTCACTTTATAGGTGGAGCGGTCCCCCAGTATATTGGACGAATTTGCTACCAGCTGAGGATGACCAAAGCTATTTAGACTGGAACGGTACCTTATCTGCAGGACAAAAAGCCGCCTCATCGGCAGTCGTTAAAGCGGTGCATGCTCATTCAGAGTTCTTATGCTGGGCGGTATGTGGAGCCGGAAAAACTGAAGTTTTATTTGCAGGGATTGATGAGGCAATAAAAAGGAAGCAAAGAGTATGTGTGGCGACACCAAGGACAGATGTTGTCCTTGAATTAGCACCACGGTTTCAAAAAGTTTTTCCAAATCTTCGTGTGGCTGCATTATATGGTGGTAGTGAAGATCGCCATCTATTTGCCCCTTTGACGATCTCGACTACTCATCAGTTATATCGTTTTGAAGAGGCCTTTGATGTCATCATTGTTGATGAAGTGGATGCATTTCCGTTCTCTTATGATTATAGCTTGCAAGCAGCTGTGCAAAAAGCAGCCAAGCCACAATCTTCCCGCATCTTTTTAACAGCAACACCCTCAAAAAAATGGCAACGCGAGTGTAAACGAGGAAAGCGTCCCCATATCAAAATCCCTGCTCGCTATCACCGTCACCCCCTTCCCATTCCTATATTCAAGTGGTGTGGAAATTGGTCAAAAGCATTTGCCAAAGGGAAAATTCCGTCGAATGTGAAAACATGGGTCGAAACAAGACTGGAAAGAAATAAGCAGGCCCTTGTTTTTTTGCCCGATATTCACTTAATGGAAAAAGCATTGCCCTTATTTCAACGTTTAGATCCAAAAATAGCCGCTGTCCATGCTGAAGATCCTGATCGTAAGCAAAAGGTTAAAAAGATGAGAAATCAAGAAATTCCTCTGCTTTTAACGACCACGATTTTAGAAAGAGGCGTCACATTTCCGAATATTGATGTCGCTGTACTCGGTTCGGAGAATGATATTTTTACAGAGGCAGCCCTTGTGCAAATTTCTGGTCGTGTAGGAAGAAGCACTGATTTCCCAAAAGGAAATATTACATTTTTTCATTACGGACGGACAAAAGCGATGATTCAGGCCCTTTCTCATATCGATCAAATGAATCAAGAAGCGAGAAAAAAGGGGTTGATTGATTCATGAATAATTATTGTTTGGTTTGTGATACCCATTTAAAGCGAGATTTTACATGGGCAACCCTTATCTTTCCACCTATACACTCTCCGATATGCACCTCATGCAAAGCGAAACTCCAACTGATTACAGGGGAACGCTGCCGAATATGTTCCCGCTCTCTAGCTGCATTAAATAAAACATTCATAAAAGCAGATGTATGCATGGATTGTGTTCGTTGGGAACAAGATCCCCGGTGGGCTAATACACTTAAACAAAATATCTCTATGTATCATTACAATGAATTTTTAAAAGACGTTATGGCTCTATTTAAATTCCGTGGAGATTATCAGATAGCTGAAATATTTGCTCAAACCCTAGTAAAGGAGTTGAAAAAGCTCCAATTCGATTGGGTGGTGACGATCCCCTTGAGTACAGAACGTTTACAGGAAAGGGGATTTAATCAGACGGAAGCACTTGCCCAAATGGCAGGGCAGGAAACGAGGGATTGCTTAAAAAGAATCCATTCAGAAAAACAATCAAAAAAATCACGTGGAGAAAGACTAAGACAAAAACAAATTTTCCAGTTTCAAGGAAACCGTGAAGAGATCAAAGAAAAAAACATTGTATTGCTCGACGATATTTACACGACGGGGACGACGTTACGGCAAGCAGCGAAGGTGTTGAAAATGGCAGGGGCAAAAGACATTCAAGCGATCACGGTGGCTAGGGGATAAACAGAGGGGATCAACTCTAAACCTTCATTTTTGGTAAAATAAATATATAGGATAAAAGGTTATTCCCTCCGATGGGATATGCTTGAGAACTTCCTTAAATTATGTTAATAACTCTTCCATTATGCCGATATAGATAATAGATAACAATATGAAGAGCGGGGGATTTTCATGGACTTATTAAATTGTCCAACTTGTGGGAAGATCTATCTGAATCATTCCGTGCGAGATGTGTGTGATGAGTGTTATCGAAAAGAGGAAGCTGATTATGACCAAGTCTATCGTTTCTTACGAAAGCGAGAAAACCGTGCAGCCACCATTGAGACGATCGCCCAAACGACTGGTGTTGAGGAAAACTTATTGTACAAATGGGTAAGGAAAGGGCGTTTACATGCTGCGCAATTTCCGAATCTTGGTTATCCTTGTGACCGGTGTGGTAAACTGATCAGAGAGGGAAAGTTATGTGAATCTTGTACCACAGGACTTAAGGAGGAGCTCTCTTTATTTGAGAAAGAAAAGACTCGGCATGAAGAACTAAACAAGGCTGTTTATTATTCACAGGATCAGCGAAAAAAGTAATAGGGAAAAATAGTGAATTTCACCTAGCAAAAGAAACTAAATAAATCAGGCAGTTTACCGATATTAATAATACAGACGAAGAAATGAAGGAGGGAATGAAATGAAAATTAATCCTTTCAGACATGTCGAAAATAATCCATATCAAAGACAAGTCCATAAAAAAGAAGGATCAGAATCTGGCCAAAAGACAGATAAAGTTGAAATTTCCTCCGAGGCCCAAAAAATGCAAAATACTCCATCGATTGTGAAGGAAAGAGAATTGCGTGTTGCTGAATTGAAAAAACAAGTGCAAGCTGGAAATTACGAAGTCGATCCTCAAGAAGTTGCAAAAAGTATGGCTAAGTTTTTTGATCTCTAGGATGGGGATTGAATACTAAATTGCAGAAAATAGTTGAATAAAAATTACCGAACGGATTCGAAGATGGCTCAAGGAAGAGCAATAGCAATGGGATTTATATAGAGGATGGAGATCGTTGTTCTTCTATGTATCCCTTTGCATCACTATGCCATCATCCAGAGGTTAGGGAATTTGCACCAGTCAAATGGGTATTTCCGCAATCCGCGGAATGAGGCGAATTCTCTTTTTTATTGAAAAAATACAAACCATTACATATAGCGTTCATTTAACATTCTAGCCAGTGAAAGGAATAGGAGTGCAAAAAATGCAAGTACAAAATGATAGCCAAACAACCATTTTGCCACAAGCCGATTCAGCAGCCTCTGTTAAGGAAGGCGGAATTTATTCTGGCAATGTGAAGGAGAAGCTACCAGAGAAGGAAGCCCTCATTCAGGTGAAAGGCCGAGAAATGAGGGTGCAATATGAAGGGAAGTTTCCAGACTCTGGAAGTGTGCGACTACAAGTGACAGATCTAAAAACAGAACCTCCGACAGTGAAAGTTGTTTCGGATCAACCACAAGCAATCCCAGCAAAGACTGCTACTCTTCCAAAGAGCACAAGGCAAGCAATCCAAATACTAAATCAACAGCAAATCCCAATCACGCGTGAGATGCTGCAAACGATCCAGCAATTTATGGAAAAAGGGGATGGGACGACCGATCAAAAGTTGGCTACCATCCAGCAGCTTGCAAATAAAAATTTGGACTTTACTTCAAGTCAGTTAAAAGCCGTACATGAAACCTTACATGGTTCAAAACTGGGAGAAGTGTTGAATGGACTTGCCTCAAAACCAAGCGAAACAAGTGGGGCGCAAGGGGATGTAGCCCGGTTAGTCGATGTATTAAAAAAAGTGCAACAACAAGCTTCCTCAGATAAGGCACGCTTGGCGCAAGAAATCATCCGTTTTTTACAATCAGGTGGGAGTGAGAGTCAGGCCCTGAAAATGATTGAAACAGAATTTGCGGCAGAGTTAAAGGCGAATCCTGAGCTGGCGAAAGTGGCTGCGCAATTGCAGACAGCTTTTCCATCTGCGATTATTTCACAAGCTGGGGGCGGACAAGAGCTGTCGACGATTTCACCGCAACAGGAATTCGTTGAACATGCACTTTCTCAGGTGAAAAAGCAACCTCAACTGGAAAAGCTTTTTGTGACGTTGCAGAAGGAAATGGATATTTTACCAGCCCTACAGCAACAGGCCTTAGAAGAGACGATTGGAAAAGCAGAGCAACTATTGGGAACGGGAAAAGAATTAGCAGCACGCCAGGCACTTGCTGAAGGATTAACAGCTTTAGAAACAGAGGAGCCACAGCAAGGGAGTGCCGGGACGAATCCTGCTTATCAATTAAGTGAGGAATTTATAGCGGCCATCCCTGCTTCGTCACGAGATTTGATTGTCACGACAATCACGAAGAAAATGTCACAAGCTGCTATTGATTTTAAAGCCGTGCAACGGGATATTTCAAATGCCCTCTATACTGCTGAGAAAATGGTGCAACAATCTCCGGTACTAGCCAGGCCATCTATAGAAACAGCGATCAAACAGCTTGATAATGCGATTTTAAAAAGTGATTTCATGCTTTATACGGATATGACGACCGAAAAAACGTTATTGCAGGCAAGTTCCCAACTTCATGAGGCGAAGAAATGGTTGGCTAAAGGCGATAGAGAGAAGGCTAGTGAGATTGTTCAACAAGTAAGGTCAACCGTGGATAAGATTATTTTTCAGCCATCTGATCAAAAGGTCAAGCATTTTGTGGCAAAGCAATGGGCTGATTTACAGGAAGAGCCGTTAGACAAGCAACTTTGGCGTACAATTGAAGATCCACAGCAAGCTTTACGGCAAGAACCAACGGCTAGACATGCACTTGAATACCTACGCCAACTCGGGATAACACGGGAAGCTGACTTGTTAAATGGAAAATCAGGTGAGGTAGATTCTACGCTTAAGCAAGTGTTGATGAAACTAGCAGAGAGCCATGGGACAGGTCAGAAGGCTGAACAGGCTTTGCAAAATGTCACTGGTCAACAATTGTTAAGCAAGCCTGATGCATCTGGATTGCAAACAATGATGTTTACCCTTCCGCTTATCTTGCGGGAACAAGTAGAAAACGTAAAAGTTTTCCTCCAATCAAAGCAATCTGGGCAAAAAATGGATTGGGAGAATTGTAGTCTCTATTTCCTATTGGAAACGAAGCAGGTCGGGGATGTCGGAATTCTTTTGAATGCAACCGATCGCGTATTATCTGTAACATTAAAAAATGACTCAGTCGATTTTGAACGAAAAATGAGTCCCTTAGTAGAAACAACAAAGGAACGCCTTCAGGAGATTGGCTACCAAGTTGGACAAATTTACTTTTCTCCATTGAAAACAGAAGAAGCGAAAGAGGATACGCCTGTTAAAGGACGACCAACTTATTCCGATCATGGTTATGATTATTCTGTCTAATTTTTAATAGAAAGTGAGTGTGCGATCATGCCACACTATTACAATCAAAAAATGCGCCGCATAAAAAACGGTCCCTCTGCGGCAGTGTTACGTTATGATGAGTCAGATAGCCATCAGGCTCCGCAAGTTGTCGCACAAGGAACAGGAGCGATGGCTGTCAAATTGATGGACATGGCGAAAGAACACGGAATCCATATGCAAGAGGATGCGAGTCTGGTTGGACAGCTAATGGACATTGATCTTGGCAACAATGTTCCACCACAGCTCTATTCTGTGATTGCAGAAATTTTATTAATGATTGAAGAAATCGATCGAATCACTAAATAATACGGGAAGTAATCCGATAATCTATATGAATGGAGGCTAAGCACTTGGATTTTCTATCAAAAGAATTGCTTTATCAAAAATCACCACAACAACTGACAGCCTTCCTCTATGAAGCTGGCATTCAGCAATTGCAAGAAGCCATTGCCTGTATCGAGAACAAACAATGGGCTGAAGCCAATCAGAAATTACAAAAAGTCAATGATATTATCGAAAGACTCGGAGCTGGCCTGAACTATGAAGCAGGCACGATCGCGAATCAGCTCGATACCTTATATAACTATATGGCCAATCAACTTGTCACAGGCAACTTGAAAAAGGATATCCCAATACTTCAAGAAGTATTGGCGATCATGGAGCAACTGGCCACAGCCTGGACAGAAGCCATGAACACGGAAATCAAAACTGGCCAGCGTGAACGCTATAAGCAAACCAACGCCTACGAGAAAAACGTCAGAGTGATCCAACAAGGGGAATAAAAAAATGGAAGGGGAAAAACAATGAGAATTAATCATAATATCCAAGCCTTAAACGCTTATCGCAACCTATCACAAACAATGGGAAGCACATCCAAAAGCCTAGAAAAACTATCATCAGGCCTCCGTATCAACCGCGCAGCCGATGACGCCGCTGGACTTGCCATTTCTGAAAAAATGCGCTCACAAATCCGCGGTCTTGGTATGGCAGAACGGAATGCGCTGGACGCCGTTTCTTTAATCCAAACCGCAGAAGGCGCCTTAAACGAAACACATTCGATTTTGCAAAGAATGCGCGAATTGAGTGTGCAGGCAGCGAATGGGACGTTGGATGATGAAGATCGTAAATCGGTTCAACTAGAGATAAAGGAATTAACAGCTGAGATTGAGAGAATCGCACAAAAAACAGAGTTTAATGGTATGTCGTTACTTAATGGAAAAAATGATTTTCAATTCCAAGTTGGTCCTAATCAGGAGGATACATTAGAAATTACATTAGACAGTATGACTGCTAGTGAAATAGGGGTGGTAAATCTTAATATTTCTACCTCTAAACAGGCTGAGGAAGCAATTTCAACACTTGATAAAGCTATAGGAAAAGTATCTGAACAGCGAGCTAAACTCGGTGCATACCAAAACCGCTTAGAACACACAGTCACCAACCTACAAACAGCCAACGAAAACCTAACAGCAGCGGAATCACGGATTCGTGACCTTGACATGGCACTCGAAATGACCAACTTTACCCGTAATAATATCTTAAACCAAGCTGGACAAGCGATGCTGGCACAGGCGAATCAACTTCCACAAGGAATCCTGCAGTTATTGCAGTAAATTGATAGTTAAGTAGGTTTCGATCGGAAGAGACTGACCGATCGAAACCCATAACTCATGGAAGAAACCCATAACTCATGGAAGAAACCCATAACTCATGGAAGAAACCCATAACTCATGGAAGAAACCCATAACTCATGGAAGAAACCCATAACTCAGAGGAGATTAGATCTTCCGAAGCAGGATTGGAATTAAAACGGAGACATTAGAATTACACTAGGCGGAGTGATATTCATGGATGTACGCAGAGTTGAAAAGACGGGGATCCATCAAGTTCAAAAGAAGGGAGAACAAGCAACGGAATCTGTTCGTTTTTCTGAGATGATGACGAAGGGACGAGAACAAGTTGTCTATGAGCGGATGGATCAGATGCGTCAAGATATCGAGGCGCAAGGACAGAAACTCGCCAAATCACAAACCATTGAGGATTTTAAAAAGTATAAACAACTTGTGAAATCATTTATGGAGGATGCAGTAAACAATGGACTGCAGTTAAAAGAACAGCGTGGGCTTGATTGGCGCGGCCGGACAAAAGTCTATAAGATTGTTAAAGAAGTGGACAAGAAGCTGATCGATTTGGCGAATACTGTCCTTGATAAGGAAAAATCCGGGCTTAATATTCTAAGTCTTGTCGGAGAAATTGAAGGGTTATTAATCAATATCTACACTTAAATTAGGAAGTGACGTACGAATGTCGTCTCAGACACTCATTGAATCTATGGAAAATTTGCTTGCACTCCATCGACAACTACTGACATTGACGATCGAGAAGACTGAGGTTTTGCAAAAAAATGATATAGAAGCATTATCACAAATGCTCCGTGAAGAACAAAAGATTCTAACGGCCATTCAAGTTGCAGATCAAAAAAGGGAAAAGGCGTCCTTGCTAATAACCAATCAAAAAGAGACAACCGTTTCCGAGATTTTAAAAGAACTAGATGATGCGGATCAGGAAAAAATATCTGAATTACAAAGCACACTTATTGATGTGTTGGGTGAGCTCCAGAATGTGAATGGCTTAAACCAGCAGCTACTTCAATACTCTTTACAATTTTTGAATATGAATCTGGATATGCTGGCACCGGAACAAGAAGTTCCCAACTACACAAAAGAGCAAGGAAAAACCAATCCCTATTCAGAAAGCAATCGATCAATGTTTGATTCCCAAGCATAATGAAACTATTATGAACAATTTCTATCTAAAGGAGGAGCTTCCATGCGTTCTACTTTTATGGGGCTGGAAACAGCCAAAAGCGGTATGTATTCGCAACAAAGCGCCATATATGTAACAGGCCATAATATTGCGAATAAGAACACACCTGGCTATTCACGACAACGTGTTAATTTTGAACAAACGACACCTTATCCAGCTGGTTCGATGAATCGACCACAAATCCCAGGACAATTAGGGACAGGTGTACAAGATGGTTCAATTCAGCGGATTCGCGATACATTTATTGATAGCCAATATCGAGGTGAGAGAAATCAACTAGGTTTCTATGAGTCGATGTCTAATTCCATCAAGCAAATGGAAGATATTATGAATGAGCCTAGTGAGAATGGACTTTCAGCCGCAATGACCCAGTTTTGGCAATCCCTGCAAGACTTGAGTACCAATGCAGAAAATGAAGGGGCGAGAAGGGTTGTTTTACAACGGGCTCGCTCTGTGGCGGAAACCTTTCAGTACTTACATTCTTCCCTGACGACAGTTCGGAACGATATTAAAAAAGAGATGGACTTAACAGTTACGAGAGTTAATGCACTTACGCGAGATATTGCGGCTATCAACAAGCAAATCAGTGAGGTAGAACCACATGGTTATTTACCAAATGATTTATATGATGCTAGAGATCAATTATTAGATGAACTCGCAAGCTATCTACCTATCTCAACTGAAACGGTGGCAAATGGTGGAAATACATTAGCCATTGCTGAGGGAGGCAAGAAAGTCTACGCTATGATTAATGGTGAAAAGACACTTCTTGTAGATGAACAAGGGGCCCGTTCAATGGAATGGAAAGAAGAAACAGGTGAACTCTATTTAGGTGAAAAAGAACTTTCCTATAACACACTTGGTGAAGGTAATGGAGAACTAGCTGCTTTATTCAAGGCATATAACGATGACTATCCCGAAATGCTCGAAAATCTTGATAAATATGCCTTTACCTTTGCGAAAGTGTTTAATGAAGTACATAAAGGTGGAGTCGATCTAAACGAGGAGACAGGGGAAGACTTTTTTGCTGTAGGTGATACATATGAAGGTGCAGCTGCTGCAATCAGTGTCCTTTTAAAAGATCCCGATAAAGTAGCTGCTGCTTTAGCTGGTAAGGAGAGCGGAAACGGCGAAAATGCCTTAAGGCTAGCGGATATGAAAAATTGGGTGATTCGTGAAGGCAGTATGGAAGAGTTGCCCGAACTAACCGATTTAGATATTAAATCAGGCACACTCCAATCTTTTTATGAAGGAGTAATTGGAGAGATGGCGGTAAAAGGCCAGCAAGCGAATCGCATGGAATACAACACGACCGTGTTACTCCAATCGATTGATAAAAATCGCCGTTCAGTCAGTGAGGTATCTTTGGATGAAGAGTTCTCAAATTTGATTCAATTCCAACATGCCTATTCAGCCTCTGCGAGAATGATCTCGGCAATTGACGAAATGCTGGATAAAATTATTAATGGCATGGGTATGGTAGGGAGATAAGGAGGGGTATTGAATGCGTGTAACAGACGGCATGATTGCCAATAATGTTATGTACAACATTAATCAAAGCTATTCGCGATTAGATAAATTATTTGAACAAGCGCAAACACAGAAGAAGATTTCCCGCCCATCTGATGATCCAGTTGTGGCGATGAAGGGGATGTTCTATCGGACAAATGTGACCGAGATTGAGCAATTCAAACGTAATTTTACAGAAGCGCGAAATTGGGTGGAAACAACGGATTCGGCGATTGGAGAAGCGAGCAAAGCAATGGAGCGGATCCGTGAATTAACCGTTCAAGTCAGCAACGATACGTATGATGAAAGTCAACTTAAGTCTGTAGCTGAGGAAGTTGCCCAGTTAAAAGAACATATCAAGACCATTGCCAATTCTAAAGTTGGGGATAAGTATATTTTTAATGGAACGGACACTTTAACTGCACCTGTGGACGGGGACACGATTGAATTTAATTCAGATGATGTCGAATTTGAATTAGCAAAGGGAATTAAAGTACCTGTCAATATGCAAGGGGAAGCTGTATTTGGGACCGGAGAGACAAGTGTATTTGCTGTCCTTGAACGGTTAGAAACAGCTTTAAAAGAGGGCGAAACTGATTTAAATGGATTTTTGGATGATCTTGATGCAAGCAGTGATAAAATGCTATCTGGGAGAGCAGAATTAGGAGCCCGGACGAATCGACTTGATTTTATGGAAGAACGCATTGATAATCAAGAGGTTATCGCTAACCGGATTATGTCTGATAATGAAGATGTTGAATTTGAAAAAGTTGTCATGGACTTTAAAGCCCAGGAGGCAGTCCATCGGGCAGCCATGTCAATTGGCGCGCGGATTATTCAACCGACCTTGATGGACTTTTTAAGATAATATAAGTAGTTTAGAGGAAAAGGGATGGTCTTTATAGGACATCCCTTTTTCAAAGAAAGGGGAGACGGTATGCGAATCCCACAGATTCAAATGGAATCACAGCAAGCGAGAATTGCGATTCAGACGGTGCCGGGAAGACAATCAATCCAACAGCCACAAGCGGATTTACAGATTGAGCAACCACAAGCTGATCTGAAAATGCGAACCACCCCAGGAAAGTTAACGATTGATCAGTCGCAAGCTTGGGAAGAAATGAATCTAAAGAGTACGTTTAAAGCGATAAAGGAAAATGCGGTGAAGGGAAGCCAAAAAGTAATGGAAGGCATTGCTCGGGTAGCTCAAGAAGGCAATGAAATGATTGAGATTCAGAATGGTCAAAACGCTTATGTGGAGCAAGCGAAACGCCAAGCGAATCCACCCATGCCAGAGGTGAATATTACATGGGTCCCATCTCCTTTTGCGGTTAAAACGCATTATCAACCTGGAGGTGTAGATATTCAATTCCAACCAAGAAAACCGAGGATTGATGCAACGATCAGAAAACCAATCATGAACTATTCACCGGGAGATGTACAAATTCAGTTAGCACAAAGAAACCACTTGAAAATTGATCTTGTAAAATAGGAGTGTGGAAGATGAACATCCAAACGAAATACCATGGCGAAATCGACATCCAGAAAGAGTCAATTCTTATTTTTGAAAAAGGGATCCCCGGTTTCCAAGATGAAAAACAATTTACTTTATTGCCATTACCAGAGATGGACTCGGTTTCAGTCTTGCAATCAGTAAAAACACCAGAACTAGCCTTTGTCATTGCTGATCCATATAGCTTTTTCGAAAATTATACTTTTTCATTAGATGAGAACACTATTGAACTGTTGGATATTGAAAGTGATCAAGATGTCAGTGCCTTTGTGATTTTAACAGTGCAAGATCCATTTGAAAAAACAACTGCTAATTTACAAGCACCAATTATTATGAATGTGAAGACTAGTCATGCTAAGCAAGTGATTCTCAATCAAGAAAACTATAAAACCAAAACGCCGCTCTTCGGCCAAATGGTAGAGGGGTGATTCGATGCTCGTACTAACAAGAAAAAAAGGCGAATCCATTCAAATCGGTGATGACATCGAAATCACCATCACTCAAGTCAAAGGCGACCAAGTCAAAATTGGCATTAACGCCCCAAAAAATGTGGAAATTCACCGGAAAGAAATCTGGGCAGAAATCCAGCAGGAGAATGCAGCAGCATCTACAGGAGTGGGAGATTTGTTTGGCGTATTGGCGAAAGCAAAAAAAGAATAGACATGTACAACTGTTAATGATGAGAGAGGGATCATTGGCAGTTTTTTAATTGCCTATAAAATATTTCGACAAAGAATAGCTAACGACTCCCAAAAACTTACAAAAAAAGATGAAAAAATTTAGCAAAAACCATTAAACTTTCCCGGACCATGACGATATAACTAGTAGAACGGATGAGAGGAACGCGGCCGATCCTCAACTCCGTCAAAACACAAGAACAACCATCCACAAGGACGTGGCTGGCACATTCAAGGAGGAAAAAACATTATGATTATCAATCACAATATTGCAGCGTTGAACACGCATCGTCAATTGGGTGCTGCTTCAAACGCACAAAGCAAATCAATGGAGAAATTGGCTTCAGGTCTTCGTATTAACCGTGCGGGAGATGACGCAGCTGGGTTAGCAATTTCTGAAAAAATGCGTGGACAGATTAAAGGATTAGATATGGCTGCTAAAAACAGTCAAGATGGAATTTCCTTAATCCAAACTGCAGAGGGAGCATTGAACGAGGTTCATTCAATTCTTCAACGTCAAAGAGAACTCGCAGTACAAGCGGCATCAGATACCAATGTTGATGCGGATAGAACAGCATTACAAGATGAATTTGATCAACTTTCTAAAGAAATTGAAAGAATTAAAGACACCACACAATTTAACACAATGAATTTGTTGGACGGTAGTGCTGGTGAATCTTCAGATGGAAATCTTAAGTTTCAAGTAGGGGCAAATACAACACAAACAATGGATTTAAACCTTGGTACTGAGGGTATTAATTTAGAAGCTCTTCATACGGCTGTTGAGGATTTAAAATTAGATAGTAATGCTAGTGCAGACGCAGCTTTAGTAGCCCTTGATAAGCAAATTGCTTCAGTTTCATCTGGACGTAGCTACTTAGGTGCTGCACAAAACCGCTTAGAACACACTATCAACAACTTAAACACATCTTCGGAAAACCTAACTGCGGCAGAATCCCGTATTAGAGACGTTGACATGGCGAAAGAAATGATGGAACAAACGAAGAGTTCTATTCTTGCACAAGCATCTCAAGCTATGCTCGCACAAGCTAACCAAGCTCCACAGGGAGTATTGCAACTGCTTCGTTAATTTGATTAGATCTGGTTATTCTATTTCGAATAACCAGATTTTTTCTACTTCAAATTTTTCCTTCTAAATCTATAAATAATTTGGATATAGTGTTCAATTTTTTAAACCCCTAATGCTCTAAACTCTTTATTTTCCTCCGATATTATAGATGGACGTTCCTTTTTAAAATATTGATTTTCAAATACAAAAGTAATTAAAGAACGAGGAGTATTTAAAAATGAAAAATATAGAAGAAAGAAAATTCACTCAAATATTAAATATAATTAACACTTTAAATGAAGCAACTGAACATTTTTCAGTTTTAATAAGGAAAAAGGAGTTTAGCCAGAGCATCTTTATATTTAGTTCCATTGTGGAAGGGTTTGAAGTTATAAAAAAGATAGTATTAAATGATGCTGAATTGAATACAAGTAATAACATCGAGAAAATAGAGAGTACCATACTTTTAGTTGCTAAAACACTAGAAAAAGGAAACTTACTGAAAGTCTCTGAAATAATACAGTTTACGTTAATGCCACAATTTAAGACCTTGAAAAGTTGTCTTTTAACAAATCAACATAGCGAACAAGCACAAAAAAATATAAAGATAGGGGTTTATCTAAGTGAGACCAATCCCCGAAGTGGATACCCAGAAGCAAGAATTAATGCGTTAGTTAACCAAAGTGTACAACAAGGAACAAAACTGTACTTTTTTTCTTCTGCCGATGTAAATTTTGAAAAAGAAGAGATAACGGCCGATACATTTAATAATCAAGCATGGGAAAAAGAAACTGTTTCATTCCCAGATGTAATTCATAATATTGGCATAACATCTCGAACCCAGCAATCGCGAGTAGAAAGAAAACTAAGAAAGCTTCTTCCATTTACTAGTTTTGGTCTTGGTAATAAATTTTCTCTACCAAAAAAGTTAGTGGAGTCAGGAAGATATGCTGAATTATTAGTTCCCTTCAAAGTTATAAATGACGAATTTATTGTCGATGAATTTCTAAAAGATAATAAAAAAGTTGTATTTAAACCATTACTTGGTAGACAAGGTGAGAATATTTATTTTATAGAAAAGAAAAATAATAGATTTATACTTTTAGAACATAAAAAGAAGCAACTGCTAACCCAGGAAGAATTTAACCTTTGGAAAAGAAATGTAATTTTAAAGAAAAAGTATAGTTATTTAATTCAACCATATGTAGAATGCAGGACGAAGAATGGTGAGCCGTATGATATACGAGCTCATGTCCAAAAAGATGGAGAAGGTAAATGGACTTTAACCAAAATCTACCCTCGTATTGGAAATGAAAAAAGTATTCTAAGTAATATAAGTCGTGGAGGTAGGACGGAGGATATTAATACATTTTTTGAGCATGAATATGGCCGTGACGGTAAGCGATATGAGGAGAATATAAAAAAGTTGGCGATGGACCTTACTTTTCATCTTGATAAATTACATGGATTGGCCCTTGACGAATTAGGTTTAGATATAGCAATTGATAATACTGGCCGTTTTTGGTTGCATGAAGTGAATGTTGGTCCTCAAACTACCTATCATGAGGAAGAAAGAGCTATTAATACTATAGCATATGCCAAGTATATTGCTGAAAATGGAATATATTTAACAAATGAATTTCAAAAGAGGAATAAAGTTAAAGGGCAATTTGATGCCATGCATACAACCATATTTCATGCGAATTTGGATGATCGCTATCGTATCGGTATGTTAGTTGATCAAAATGAAATCAATGACCTTACTGTTGCATGTGCTTATGTAGCTAAGTTTGAAGATGTCCATTTTTATTACTTTACTCCAAAAGATATCGATTATGATGAGATGCGTATTAGAGGATACTTTTATGAAAATAAACAATGGGTTCCTAAAATTGTTGAATATCCCGATGTTATTTATGATCGCTTACGCTTAAGAGGCATTAAAGGGTACAAGACAATCTACGAGGAACTAGAAGGAATTCCATTTACCAATGAATTTTTTGGCAATTCCATTAGTAAACTGGAAGTATACGATAAATTGTCATCTACAAATTTACTAGAGGATGCTATAATCCCATATCAAAGAGTAGATCGTGTAAAAGACATCTTTCATTATATTCAACATTATGGCAGGATAATACTTAAACCAGAAGTTGGATCCTTTGCAAGTGGAGTTCATTATATTGAGAAAAAAAATGCGCTGGATTACTTCGTGGCGCTTGGTGAAAAAGAGACACATTATAATGAAGTTACTCTTGGTCAGTATTTAAGGGAATTAATTAAAAAAGGACCCTTTATTGTACAAGAATATATTGAAACACGAACGATTGATGGTCAACCTTTTGATATAAGAGTTCATATGATGAAGGATGGAAACGGTGAATGGTCATTTGTTAATATATATCCCCGTATTGGAATTCATAATGCAGTTATTTCTAGTACTGGAAACGGTGGGTATATTGGCGAGATTTTAGGTTTTTTAAAAAGGAATTTTAAAAAAGTAGATGCAGTAGAGTTAAAAGAAAAAATAGAAAAAATATCGCTTGAAATCTGTACACTACTTGGAAATGTATATGATATAAATAATAGTGAACTTGGTTTGGATATAGCAATTAATAGGGAGAATTCTGAACCTTATATTATAGAGGTAAATGTAAATAAGCCCGGCATTATTTACTATGAATTTGAAGTAGCAAAACATGCAATTCCCTATGCAATTTATTTAGCAAAAAGTAGTGAAATGAGAAGATCTCATTTTGAAAGATAATAGTTTTTTGTCTAAGTAGAATACCGGCATACGCACAGGTTTTAAATTCAGAATTGAGTAGGATTGTATAGGTCTGTACCCACACAATTGTCAAAGGACCTATCTCGCATACATTGTTGCTACTGAAAGAAGTACAAGAACCCTAAAACATCTTTGCTTTTTCATTTGAGTTCTCCCCTTATTCATCCGATATAATGAATAGATTCAATTTTTAAGGAGCTTCGATATGAGAATTAATCACACCATTTCTGCACTCAATGCATACAACCAACAGCAACGGAATGTGACGCAAACATCTAAAAACGATGGAAAAGTTGGTGTCAGGGTTGTGGAGTAATCGGGCGGCCGATGATGCGGCAGGATTGAGTACATCGGAAAAGATGCGTGCCAAAACGCGAGGGTTATCCCAAGCGGATCGGAATATATTAGATGGTGTTTCACTTGTTCAGGTGGCAAATGATTCATTGACTGAAAGTGATCGGCTAGTTATCCAACAGGAAAGGAAATCAGCCAGTTAAAGCATAAGGTTGATGATATTGCATCCTCTACTACTTTTTTCCAGATTCATTTATTGGAGGTTCGAACCCTTATATATCCTCGATGGGAGGAGGGGGGGGAGGATCCTATTAATATGAAATGTATTAGATCTACCGCCAGTTTCCAATAACGGGCTGTTTCAATTTGGAACCAATTTAGGTTATCCTACAATAGAAAATGATAACAATCAACCACTTATTTATGGTGTGGGCTCAACCTCTTATCCATCTATAAAAATTGGTGGAAATGCATATGCTTTACATAATAGCGAGTCATCGAATGTCTCAGTTTCTGAATCGTTAACAGAGAAAGATGGTCTATATAAAGTGGTCTATGAAGTAAAAGATGAGGAGATTGATGTAAAAGTCAGCCAATACGTTAATATCGTCAGAGATAAATATCAAATTAAATATAGAATTGAAAACCAATCGGCAACAAAACAAGACATTGGATTCCTATTCAATAATGATACACAGCTTGGCAGTGATGACCATGCTCCTTTTATGATGAGTGAAGCGCCGATAAAGTATCAAGGAAATGACATTCCTGGCTCATTCATTGTGTATAACAACAATGAAACCAATCCAGAGTGCAAGCACACGGTATTTTGAAAAGTAGGGATGAAATTCATATTATTGAGGAACCGGATCAATTTGGTGTTGGGAAGTGGACCGAGGTGGATAAATGGGACTGGACATCAAGTGGTGGTTTTGGAGACAGTACCTATAGTATATGGTGGAACGAGCGAGAATTAAAGACCAATGATTCTTTTGAAGTGAATACGTATTATGGGCTTGCCGTTCCACCGACAATTGAGAATCCGAATGATACAGAAAAAGAAGGACTATATGATCTTATTTTACAAGTGGGAGCGAACAAAGGAGATCTTTATAAAACTCAACAACAGATACGAGAGCGGAAAGTTTGGCTATTACTCGTGTGAATCTATCGACTCAGAGTGGCGTAGAACAGGCGATCCGAATATTAGATAAGGCTATTGACCAAATACCGGCTGACGTTCTAAATGGGGCCGCCTATCAAAACTTGTTAGAGCACACCTATAATAATGTAACAAATACATCAGAAAATCTTAATTCAACTTTCTCACGTATTAAAGATGCCGATTGGCTTTGGAAATGACTAAGTATACAAAAAATAATATCCGCACAATTTGCTCAAGCAATGATTGCTCAATCACAGCAAATGCCTCAAGGGATTTTGTAATTGTTAAAGGGAAATTGAATAAGATAACCTCATTTTATAAAGAATGGGGTTATCTTTATTGAAAAGATTTAGAAGTGTGCTTTTATTTTTTCAGTATCTTGAAGCCTCATAAAAAAGTGATGGTCAATTTATTTAGAAGAAGATTTTGATTGCAGGCTATTAATTTGGAAAAGTCTTCTATTTTTGGAAAATGGACTTTTAAAAGTATGGTACTTTGGTAAAATGGAATTAGGTAAAAATAACTAAGTAGGAGGCGGTTCTATGTCGACTTATAAAGACAAATGGTGGTATTCTACGCCTATGATTTTTGGGTTATCTTTGTTTAGTATTCTAGTTGTGCCGGCGTTATTAGCTTTAGTCTTTTTAATCATTCAAATGGTAAAAAGAAAGGAATTTTACGATTATCTTGCGGAAGATGAATTAATCAGTACACCTATTAAAGAGAAAAGAGAAATCCTTGCAAAATTGGATGAGGAAATTGGAGAAAAGAATGAGGTTTTAGAAAATAAGGAGGGACTTCTTACTAAGTTTAGACAAGAATTTGATGAGGCTACGAGTGCAGAGAAAGAAGAAATTATTGAACATGCTAAACAAGAGGCTAAGCGTATAGCAAGAGATGCTGAAGATTCCCTACAAGAAGTAGTTGAAAAAACGCTGGAGTACAATACAAATATAGAGTCTCTTACTGAGGAGCACGAAAGCCTAGTTCGGGAGGTAAATAGATATAAAAACCAAGCTAGAAAATATAAATCAGAAATTGTTGGCTTGAAGAATTTTGATGAAAGATTTCCCCATACCATTCTATTTGATGATGTAGAAAAGAAAATTGAAGACCTTCAGAGTGAATTATCGGAAGACACAGTTCTTGGCACAGTTCTAAGACTGCATCTTCATTCAGATCACTCTAAAGAACTAAGGAAATTATCGAATGCAACAAATAAAGAAATTAAAAATGTGCTAGCTAAATATGAAGAGCGCTATACAACCAAAGCGAATAAAACAATCTATAATTTAATGATCATTGGGCTTCAAGCAGAATTGCAAATCTTATTATTTCAATTAAAATATAATAAATTGGAAGATTCCATTCAATCTGTAAAGGATATTTTCACTAAATATTTGGCGATTTGCGGTGAAGGTAATCGTAATATTCTCTCAACAATCACAAAGTTTTTAACAGAAATAGAGCCTTTATATTTGGAATTAATTCAAATTGAGTATAAATATTATGTATACAGAGAGCAAGAAAAAGAAGAACAAAGAATGATTAAGGAACAAATGAAGCAGGAAGCAGCAGAAAGAAAGCTTCTTGCTGAGGAACAGAAGAAACTTAATAATGAAGAACGTAAATTTAAAGTGGAAATGGATCGAAATAAAGAATTACTTTCAAAAGAAACGGATGCAGATAAAATTACTCAACTGCAGGATCGCTTGAAAGAATTGGAATTACAAATGATGAATATAGAGGAAAAGAAAGAGGAGATTGCTAGTCTTACACTTGGAAAAGCCGGCTATGTGTATATTATCTCAAATCTTGGCTCTTTCGGTGACAATATGTTCAAAATTGGGATGACAAGAAGAATGGTTCCTCAAGATCGCGTAGATGAGTTAGGTAGCGCGTCCGTACCATTTAAATTTGATGTTCATGCCATGATCTTTAGTGATGATGCCGTAAGTTTAGAGCAAAAATTGCATCAAGAATTAAATGACAGTAGAGTAAATAAAGTCAACTATAGGAAGGAATTCTTTAAAACGGATATGGACTCATTGAAAAACATGGTGGAGGATATTGATCCGACAGCTGAATTTGTGACAACTATGTTGGCGGAGGAATATCGACGAACGCTTGCCATAGATGAATCTGTGGCTGTATAGATGAAACATTGGCATCCCTTGATTCCAGGTTCTGAAACATAAAAAAATAGAGGTTGGCCAAAGGGTTTGAGAGAGGGAACACCATCGTATGTCTTCTAAGTGAAATGATGTACATTAAATATATACTAAACTATAATGGTTACTTTGGTTGAAGGAGATAACAAATGATTGATACTTCGTTCTGGAATAGGGATTTTAAAAGCCAGGCTTCAGGAACACGGGCAAAGTTTTGGTTACTTGAACCTGGAAAGGATTTAGAGCATGCTGCGGAATATCTTTTTAAAATACCAACCAAGGGGACGGGAGGTCATTGGGCTGAATTTGTAGTAAGCAAACTAGGTACGGCGTTAGGATTTCATACAGCTAAAGTGGAGTTAAGGTACTATTTCTAAGAACTTTCGGGCTCCCACAGAAGAATTATATGAAGGCGGAGACTTATTTCTTGCTCGATTTGAGGATTTTGATCGATATTCGTTGAAGCATTACGAGTTGCCTAACATCCTGAAGCTTCTTTCTGAATATACTTTAGATAAGGATTTCATGGTTTTACCGGTTTTTGACGCATTGATTGCTAATAATGATCGATATTGTGATAATTGGGGAGTTCTTGGCGGGTCCAAGCGGTATCGATTGGCGCCCATTTATGATAATGGTTCTTCAATTGGTTTTAATGAATTAGATCTTAAAAAGCAAAAAATGCTGACTGACAATATATGTTAAAGGGATTTTGTAACAGGGGGAGACCTATCATTGGTTTACCTGACAGAAAAAAACTAAGCACTTTGAATTACTGTCCTTTTTAAAGAACAGCCTTCCTAAAGAAATCGCAATAGCTATAGAGAGATTAAATAAGATTGATGAGGGAATGCTATTAATGATCGTCGAAGGAATTTCGAGTGATATTATGAGTGATCTGAACAAGAAATGGCTGATTTGGCAAAATGTTGAGACTCGCCAATGATAGCATGTAGGAGGGTTACTTCATCAAGATGGAATTTATACCTTCTCGTATGAGACGGGTGGGTTTAGAAGAAAGTTAGCCGAAGCAATGGGTAACGGATATCAACGGATATCGCCCTCACTTAGCTTTTCCGGATACAAATAGGGTATATACTTCAAGTAAACTTTTTGGCCCATTTGCTCGTCGATTACCTGATCCAAGAAGGCTGGATTACCAGACAGTTCTTCGGGAGTTAGGTCTTCCAATGGATAGCACTGAAATGGATGTATTGCGTGCAACGGGCGGAATCTTAGCAACAGATTCTTATGAATTTGTTTCTCCTATCTTCGTAGAAGATAATCATTTTGATTTAGATTTCTTTGTCGCGGGATGGCGTTATTATGGCGGTGAATGTGTAATTGATCAATTACGGAAAGGCGATGTGGTAGATTTCTCTTTAGATCCCGAGAATCCTGAAGTTCCCAAAGCAGTTCTAGTTATGTCTGTAAACAGAGAGAAGTTAGGCTACATCCCAGCATTTTACAGTGGATGGATGTTTGAAATTCTTAAAAAGAAATGCAATTACCAAGCAACAATTGAAAGCATTCACCCTCAAGCACTGCCTCATCGTAAGCTCAACATTTCAATTGTTGGGGATATGAATCAATCTGTTAATATTGAAGACGTCTTAAACGATAAGGAACAATTGAGATTGGTAATGTGCTAAGACAAACCATAGGGGTGCGGTATAGAACACAGCAGTGTTTGACTACATGGAAAAATTTAATAAAAGTGATTAGATAGATTGCCAAGATTTCAACGCAATTCGTACTGTATTGAAATCCTGGCAATCCCCATACATTAGAAAAGTAACATTAAGCTGGTAAAGCATAATGATATTCAGAAGTTTCTTTCGTAATTGAAATTCCATATTTCTCAAGCTGTTTATGAATCATTTTGCTGTCCGCTAATCCTTGGCAATAGCTATATTCCAGAAAAATGCCGTGCATGCCATGCCACGCTGATTCTAGTTCGAGGAGAAGATGCTTTTGTTCTTCCGTCGTGAGGGATTGTCTAAGTTGTGGGAAGATACGACTACATTTTTCTTCCGCTGTACGGTATTCCTCGTCGTCTTTAACTTGTGCGCAAATGCGACTTCGTGAACTTGTTTTGCAAAGATGACGTTGATAAACGCTTTTTGAACCACATTGTGATTGTACGGAGAATGATCTTGTTGTTTAGCTGATTCATAGGTATTATGATCCTCATAAATTCGAGTAAGGTAATAGCTTGTTGGATGATTATTTATGTTTGGATGTTCAACCGTTGTATTTTTTACTGTATAGTGGTGTTCGTTTTTCATGAAAACTCCTCCTGTTTAGTGTATTCCTTTATTGCGCTTACATTTCTCTTGCTGAAAATGAGGCATTCCGTATATAATAAGAGTGCAACCTCTCATGAGGGAGCGATGATAGGAATCCGTTTGTCTTGAAAGTTAGGCGGATTCCTATTCTATTTTTCTTCTATATTGTATACGTTTGCTGTTTTCTGTGATCTGATCTCCATATACACATCTCAGCATCAAAGCCTCTACTAACACATTCCTTTATCACCTTTTATCAATACAATTTTTTCCGAATTCTTATTAATCTACTTTCACCTCCCTACATACCATTATACACTTTTTTGATAGTGTTTACAAACGTACGTTTGTGTTTTTTATACATATCAGCTGAGTTCAACTACCTTGATTTTTTGGAGGGACAGTGCTCTACAGTATGGTGAAAAGACTGGAAAGCTAAGAGGCATTTTCTCAGAGGTGCCAATGACTCAGCTAGAACAGGCTGTTGCAGTAGAAAATATGATCACTGAACTTGAAGACTATTATGTAAATAGCGACTTTGCCGTACTTGTATCCTACCACTTAGATCCAAGTTATTTAAACGGGAAAAATGAGGAAGAGTATGGTGGTTGGACATTTGGCTACAAAGTGCCCAATCAACCTAAGGTCCTTATTCGTCATTTTGAAGGAGAAGTTCCATAGCTGTTATTGTTTGTTCGTCAAACAACGACTTGTATACGGCTTTTTTGAAACCTATTTAAAATTAGAGGTAGAAGAGGAGGAAAAACTGATGGAAGAAATTCAAAAGCTACCAGATGCCGAAAAAATTATGGAGTTGCCTATTTCGTATGAAGAAAGAGGGAAGATAATTGGTAGGCAGGAAGGGAAACAAGAAGGAAAGCGTGAAGGGAAAAAGGAAGGAAAGCAAGAAGGAAAACAAGAAGTAGCCTTACAAATGTTAAAAAAAGATCTTTCTTTTGATTTAATCGTTGAGCTTACCCAGTTAGATCGGCGAGAGATTGAAAGGCTTCAGAAGCTGATTTAGATCATTATGGATTTTCTTTGACGCAAAAGTGGAGAGAAGGAAACAATGGAAATGTAAGTTTAAGAAGTTTAAATCTTCATCAGTGAGAATCTAGCAAACCAAGTTGTCCCGGTAAAATAACAGTCAATCGTTATTTTACCGGGATTTTTTCTCAGAGTGTATGGTGCTAAGGAAGGATTTGTTGTAAAGATTGGTGTACGGTCTTATAAGTCTGTAGTATTTCAATCTGACTGTTCTAAATATATAGCCGAATTAACAGGATTTCCCTTACTTTTGTCGAAAATAACTACAGAAATGTGTAATGGGTTTTCAACAAAGAAAAGGGGGTTAGTAGTTTGAAACACCGTTGGTTTCGCTTTGATTATAAGAAAAATAAGCATCATTCCATGAATTATCATTCACATCGTGAATTTGAAATTTTTTATTTTCATGAAGGGAAAGCGAAAATCATTATTCAACATCGTATTTTTGATTTACAACCTGGCGACATTGTATTACTAAATGGGTTAACGCCACATCATACATGTACGATGCCACCCCATCCTTATGTACGAACAACAGTAGAATTCTTACCAGAATTTATTGCCTTGATCTTAAAATCTATGAAATCGATCGAATTATTTGATATATTTTCAGTGTTGAATAATTCGATTATTCGAATGAAAGACCAAGCAGATTTAGTATATTTTCAGGATTGTATTGCAAGGCTAAATCATTTGATAAGCCGTAGAGATAACAATCAACTTAACCATTCACTTGTCGAAGGGCAAGTGAAAAATACGATTATCGATCTTTTATTTGAAATCAATCATTTAGCCCGAACACCGCTTGCTGAAATTATATTAAACAAAAGTGAGAAGGATACATTAATGGAAAAAATGATAGCATGGATTACGAAAAATCATATGGAGCAGCTAACATTGGATCACTTGTCCAAAGAGTTCCATATATCGAAACGGCATATTACCCAGCTATTTAGAGATATTTTAGGAATAACTGTTATGGAATATGTTATGCGCTGCCGAATTGATCATGCGAAAATTTTGCTTGAAATAGAACCAAATAAACAGATATCTGATATTGCATTAGATGTTGGGTTTAAAAATAGTGCTCACTTTAGTCGCTACTTTAGCGAAAAAACGGGAGTACCCCCATCTCAGTTCAGACGTGAAAGAATCTCTCCACAATATAACAATTAATATATTAGATTACTTCCTTTATAGACAAATACTTGTTTCATCCTCTCCATTACAGACAAGAAGTTATCGGAATATTATAATATAATAATAGTGATACAGAAACATACAAAAAGTCGATTAAAAATAAAAGGGGGAGAATAACGGTTGAAAAGAGAGCGCTTTCTTGTTATTTTAGGTCTTTTATTAAGTATAATGCTATTAGCTGCCTGTTCTAATTCTTCGGAACCAGGAAGCTCGAATAACACAGATAATACAAGTGAAAATCATTCGTCAGATGATGGAAATAATGCAGAGGATGATCCAAAAGAAGATATCACGATGCGTTTCTGGTATCCAGGTGAGCCTGAAGAAGTTGAAAAACGTTTGAAAGAAGTTTTCCCACATATTACTTTTGAATGGGAGAATATCCAAGTAGTAAATGCGTATAAGGAGACCATTGAAGAGGAAATTTCAAAACAAAAACTTCCAGATATTATGGTCTTAACAGACTATAGTTTAAGTATTTTAAAAGGATACGAAATGCTGTTTGATTTAACGTCATTAATTGAAAAACATCAATTAGATATGAGTGATTGGCCGGAATATCGAATAAAAGCAATGCATGCACATAAACCTGATGATGATGGAATTTACTCCTTACCTGGTCAGTTAACATACCACGGCTTGGCATATAATAAGGATGTATTCGATAAGTTCAGTGTACCCTATCCGACAGATGATATGACATGGGAAGAAGTTATTGATCTTGCTCGTAAAGTAACAGGTGAACGAGATGGAACACAGTACCGTGGATTAGACATTGCGTTAGATCCGCAAATGGTAGGGATGCTTGATGATTGGCTTGTTGATGCAGATGATGAAGTGCATTTTGAAAATCGTGAAGATGTGAAAAAGGTCCTCTCTTTAATAGAAGAAGTTGCGTCTATTCCTGGGAATATCCCAGATAATGGGAAAGAGGACTTCTTTGACCCATGGAGCTATGGGATATATAATGAGCGAAATGTGGCAATGGCACTTCATGCACGTTATATTGCTCAAGGATTAGCAGAGTCGGCTGAGGAAAGCGATATTAACTTTGACTTTGTAAGCTGGCCACTTTTAGATGAAAATAACCCAACTCAACCGTATACGGACGGTACTTTCTATGCCATTTCACCATATTCAGAATATCCTGATGAGGCATTTAAAGCGATTGAATATTTAATTTCAGATGAATGGATTCAAAACACCGATCCACTTGATTACAATATGGACATCCTTAAGGACAAGAATATGGAAGCCTTTACACGTCATCCATTAAATGTTCCTGAAAATAGAGCTTCTGAACATCAAGTAACGGGTAGATGGTTATTTGGTAAGAGTGCTAATAGGATTATCTATGAGGGTGTTGATATAAACACCGCAATTCGAGAGGCTCAAGAAGAGGCTGAAACATTGATTAAAGAGGCAAAAGGTTCTGATTAAGAAAGCATTGGCGTATTTTACGCCAAAAAAGTGCACCTCAATTGTTAAATTGAGGTGCACTGGGTGTTTAATATGGAAACTGTCTAGCACAAAAGGCTTAAATGTCCTCTTTCCCGGCTATTCCATTGATTGAATAGCTAACAGACATATCCACATTTAAGGAATGGGCAACGGAACAATATTTATCCTTTGATAATTGAATGGCCCGTGCGACCTTACTGTCAGATAATTCGCCTTCTAAGGAGTAATGGATATGAATATGGGTATAACGTTTTGGTATTTCTTCTGCACGATCGCCGTTTACATCCATACTAAATGAAGTTGGTTCTATGCGCATTTTTTTCAGAATGGAAATGATATCAATTCCCGTACAGCCTGCTACAGAGAACAAAAGCAGTTCCATCGGTCTAGCCCCTGAATTTTGGCCACCTATTTCTTCGGCAGCATCCAAGCGGATTTCATGTCCTGAAGCAGTTTGACCAGAAAAGGCCATATTGCCTTGCCAATTTATTGTCGACTTCATCGTTTTCTCCTTTCAGTTTTTCCTTGATAGTTTAGTTTTCCTATTGGGAAGTCTTTTGATTCGGATCAATTGCGTTTTTCGCTTCCCACTTATCTAACATTACCGCATTTGCCGTATTTCCTACAACATTTAACAATGTTCTAAAACCATCAGTTAGACGGTCAACACCAGCAACAAGTGCAATACCTGCAAGTGGAAGGTCGGCAGCAGTCAACACAGTCGACATCATGATAATCCCAGCGCCTGGTACACCAGCTGTACTAAATGAAACAACGAGGGCGCTAATAATAATCGCAACAATTTGCGTAGCCGTTAATTGGACATCAAATAACTGTGCTACAAACAACGCGTTAAAAGTTTGCAAAATACAGGCACCGTCACGTTTTAAAGCTGTTCCTAAAGGAATAGCAAAACCTGCAATCTCTTCTTGCATTTTAAATGAAGTTTTTCCATTATCGATGGCGACGGGTAATGCTGCATTCGAACTGGCGGTACCAAAGGCGATGCCAAATGTTGGTTGAAAACTTTTCCAAAAACGGATGGGTGAGATCTTTATTAGACTCAAGATTAAGGCATAGGCGATGATCATAACAACGATGGCGATAATTAATCCTAGGATATACATAAGTAATTTTTGCACGATATCAAAGCCTTGGGTTGCAATAACCGAACTAATTAACGCAAAAACCCCTATTGGTGAAAACTTCAGGGCAATTAAAGTGATTTTTTCTACAACTCCATGGAAGCTCTCAATAAATGAGAGAAACGGTTTGGATCGATCGCCAGCCATCCGAATTCCAATCACAAAGAGAATCGCTGTAAAAATAATTTGCAACAAATTCCCAGTTGCAAAAGCTGCGAACGGATTGGTAGGGATAATCGAAACGAGCCAATCAATAATACTTTGTCCTTCCGCTGCCTCTTGAGCTGCTACATCACCTAAATCACCAACTGATTTTCCAGGTTTTAAGATGTAGGCAGTCACAAAACCAATAACAAGTGCAAGAATGTTGGTAATAATATATAAAAATATGATTTTCCACGTCAATCGGCCTACTTTTTCCGAATTGCCAATACTGGAAAACCCAACAATCAATGATGTAAATACGATTGGTACAACAACAAATTGAATAACATTTAAAAAGGCCGTGCCTACTGGCGACAGCACATATTGATCAAGTTTTGGTACAATTTGTGGGAAAAAGAGATTTATAATAACGCCAAAAATAATTCCCAAAACCAAACCAGCTGTGATTTTCGTTGATAATTTCATCTTCGTTCCTCCATAATTCCTATCAAAAAGATAGGATTAATATATTAAATTCTAATAGACTTGTCAAGTATAACCGCTAAACCAAATTCTGAGCATTTTGTCCGTGACATTTTCTATATACAACAAGATGTTAAATTCAGACATCTGTAAACTTCCTACTAACACATAGAAATAAGTACACTACGAAAATGGCTTTTCTTCTTCTTGTCCACGATTCGTTGCAACGAATCGTTCATTGTTAATGGGGATAGCCCCTTCAAAATGGGCTTTTTCAGCTTTTAAATGGGCTTCTTCAGTGCGTAATGGGTTTGCATAGGGAAAAAATGGGCTTCTTTTGCGTATAATGGGCTCCTAGATAAATAAATGGGTTTTTCCGGAAAAGAATGGGTTTCCGAGAGGAAAATGGGCTTCTTCAATGCGTAATGGGTTTACATAGGGAAAAATGGGCTTCTTCTGTGTATAATGGGTCTCGAGTCAAATGAATGGGTTTCCACCAAGAAGAATGGGCTCCAAGATAAATAAATGGGTTTCTCCATATATGAAAAGTATTTTCCTTTTCGAATGGCTCCTCAACTTTTACAAAAAATTTAGCATAATAAAAGAGCTTTGGTGAGATAAATCACATTCATTTATCTCTAGATAGGTTATGGTAAACTATAACTGTATAAGGAGGAGTAGAAGTGACAGAACCCCGTTTACAAACGTTATATAACCAAATTGGTGCAGATACGATCGATCGATTAGTGCAGACCTTTTATCCAAAGGTTTATGCGAATCCTGTAATTAGTCCGCTTTTCGAAGGGGACATGGAGGAAATTATGGAGAAACAGCGGATGTTTCTAACTCAGTTTCTTGGTGGACCTCCTTTATATAGTCAAGTCTATGGGCCGCCTGCGATGAGGAGACGACATCTCCCATTTGAAATTACCCCAATCCGTGCTGAAAATTGGTTACTATGTATGAAAGAAGCTTTTGATGAAGTGGGATTAAGTGATCATCCAGCAGGGGAGTTTTTCTTTCAGCGTCTTACACAGGTGGCAGCCATTATGGTAAATAGTGAAGGAACAGAGCATTCTCAGGAGTAAAGGAAGAATCTTAATATTTGTAAGGGAAGAGGAGTACTAATTGAATACCGTTTATACAATACTTGTTTTTATACATATCTTCTCAGCGATTCTTGGAATGGGACCTGGTTTTGTCTTGAGTTTCATTCCAAAATCAGCCAAGACGATGACAGAACTGCGCCATGCTTATAAGATAAAACATCACTTGCATATTTTAGTCATGATTGGTGGTACATTATTGCTTATTACTGGTTTACTTATGGGGATGATGCATCCCTATCTTTTTCAGATGGGCTGGTATATTGTAAGCCTGATCTTGTTTTTTATTGCCCTTGCGATGGGACCATTCGTTTTAAAACCCTTTGCGATTCCTGTAAAAGAAATTGTCAACCAGCATCAAGGAGAAGAAATACCAAAAGAATACTTTCGCTTATCTAAGAAGCTCAACCGCTATGAAAATTTCGAAAATCTACTCTTTTTGATCATTATTGCCTTGATGATCGTAAAACCCTTTTAACGCTCCTTTTTGGGGCGCTATTTTTTTGAAGAAAAACGGATTTGACTCCATCTGAAAAGAATAGATTAAGAACCAAGAAGGAAAAGTTCACTCTATTGGTGAAATGATACATTATGAAACTTCATCAGTGGTTTTTTTCTTAACCCCACTGATGGAAGAAGATCAAAGGCTAAATTCGAAACGCCTTTGTGATCAACATCCTTTTGGCCAGAATCGGGCTTTTACTGGCTGGTCATCCTCCCTAATTTTTTAGTGGGGGCATACAGCCAGTTAATGAGGGATAAAAAAGGAGAGCAAAAGAGATGGATAAAAGCTTAACGTTTCGAGATGATGGTACATTTATGATTGTCCAATTTACCGATGTAGAGTTTATTGATGAATTTGATTATGATCCTGATTCACCTCAGATGGATAAGGAAACACGAAGCTTAATGGAGATGGTGATTCGCGAGGAACGCCCTGATCTAATTGTCTTCACGGGGGATCTCATTGCGAGTGCAAGAACAAAAGACCCCATCCAATCATTCCGCCGTGCAGTCGCGGTCGCGGAGGATTATCAAGTTCCGTGGGCCGCTGTTTTTGGAAACCATGATTCAGAAGGAAGTGCGACAAGGAAGCAACTACATAAGGTTCAATTGGAGCATGAATACTGCGTGGCTAAGGAGGATCCGCCAGGTATAAGTGGGGCGGGAAACTATGCATTGACGATTATGAACGATCAACAAGAAGTAGCCTCTGCATTATATTTTTTGGATAGTGGTGATTATTCTCGATTTGGTGGATATGATTGGATTCGAAGAGATCAGATTAACTGGTATGTTGAAACATCTCAGGCTTTTACAGAAAAAAATGGGGGGAACCCTTTACCAGCGCTTGCCTTTTTCCATATACCATTACCGGAATACAATGAAGCTTGGGAGAATCAAGTTTGTTACGGCCATCGATTGGATGGAAAATGTCACACACCCATGGTGAATTCAGGATTTTTTTCAGCTATGGTAGAAATGGGGGATGTGATGGGGACGTTCGTTGGTCATGATCATGCAAATGATTTTTGTAGTACACTCCATGGAATCCAGCTCTGTTATGGCCGGGCAACGAAGTATGTGAGTTACATTGACAATGAACGAAATGACTATTTTCCAACTGGTGCACGTGTGATCCAATTGAAGGCAGGGAAACATGAATTTGATACGTGGATACGTGAAAATGATGGATCTGTCGTCCATGAGCAACCAGTACATGATCCAGAAAAAGGGTACAAATGAACTATCAGCCTTTTATAAGGTTCGTCTTAAAAATCCCCTTTTTTGGTCGATATATTTAATATATAAATCAAGTTCCGGGTAAATGAAAGGAGGTATGAGATTGGATATTGCTGGTCTATCAATGGCATTAAATCAGACACAGCTTAAGCAACAGGCGTCCGTTTTGGTGACAAAAAAGACGATGGAAATGATGGGACAACAAGGAGAAGCATTGAAAACATTGTTACAATCATCAAATGTTTCGGCGATTCAGCATGCTGCTCAACCTCATTTAGGTGGGAATATTGACCTTACAAGTTGAAAACTATTTTAAAAAATCGAGGAAATTAGTAGTTTATCTACTAGTCTCCTCGATTTTTTTACAGATAGGGATAATGGATATCCATTGAAAAGGAAAGACACTTGTCGTATGATGTTTATTGTTGGAAAAATATGTATATTGAAAGATTGTTTGTTCGAACATATGGACATAGGGGTGAAACATGACATTGCAAGAGCGATCAAGATTTGATGTATTACAATCACAATTTAAAGTCGATGATTTAGGAATTCCGTCAAAAAAACAAGAATCATTGGATAGAATGTTTCATTTTTTATATGAATATTCAGATCTTCTATATTTATCATTTATTCGTGAGGAAGTACTTATTCAATATTTACATTATCATGCAAAAAAACATTTCAAAATCCTTCCATTTTGCGAAGTCGTCAAAGATATTAAATTTTTTACTTGGTTTTTAAAAAATAGAAAAGAAATTAATTGTGTTGTGAATTTGGATCTTACTTTGCTTCATGTCGACTTATGGAAAGAATTATAACCACTATACAAAGTTGATGGCTGAGCTCATACTTTTCTTTTGATAAAACTTCATCATGCCAACAACAATATACCACTCTAAGAAAGGCCATCTTTTCTTTGCTCAAATCCATTACATATCCTATTGTTTAATGGGGATGGCCGAATACTCCCCTTATTATTTTCCATGTCATCATTAAGTTGGAAGCAACTGGAATTCATCGCCAGTTGTTTTTCTTCGAATTCATCCTCAATTTCTCTTGTTGAAAAAGCATAATGACTAAAATAAATGTTACAAATATAGAAGGGGGAAGAATATGTTAGCTAGAAAAATAATAACGGCGACAATATCCGGGACTTTATTTGCCTTATTATTAGGGTTTATTTTTCCCAATCCCTTTGGGGACACAGGGCAAAATTATTTTTACACCGCAATTACGGTTGTAAATGTGTATTTAATGTATAGCTTTCCTGTTATTTTGTTCTATGGCGTGCTTACTTCTATTGCCAGTGATAAGATAGCGGAGTTCCTAACAAAAAAGGATGGAAACATTAAGAAGGAAATTTTGATTTCAGGCGTTTTCCACGTTGTCTTTGGGCTTGTTCTTCTGCCATTTAGTTTAGGGGCTGCGCTTCTGTTTTTTGTTATTGATAGACTGTTGCAAAAACGAAAGAACACCTTCCATTGGTTGCAAGCCCTAAAATGCTTAGCTATACCAGTTTTTGTTTGGATTGCTTTACTTGGATTAGATTGGATCAATCACATTATTACCGAGTTAACCACTTGATATTTCAAGAGTAAAATATTTCCAAGAAGCATATTATCCAATAGGAATGAATGAAGTTTGTTGTGGTATAGAAAGAATACGGAAGAAGAAAGGAGAGGTGCATGCTGTTTAAAAAATGATAAGAGGGAGAGGATAGCGCTGATGCGGGTGGAGTGTTTCTCTTAGAAGGAGCAATTTAGTCAGAAGATGATGGGGAGAAGGAATTACGATTCAGATTGAAGCAAAGAAAGGCAATGAAATACTGATTTACGTTGAATTGAAAACGATTTCCTTGAACGCTGACAGCAGAAACGATTACAAACACGGAATCATAAAAAATTACTTATAGGATCACGGTTATAGGAGAATCTATGAATGTGAGGAGGTTATGGATGTGATGAAATTTCTGCAAAACCTTGGACGATCCCTGATGTTGCCAGTGGCTGTTTTGCCGGCAGCCGCCGTTTTAATGGGGATTGGTTTCTGGATCGATCCTACCGGGGGAGCTGAAAATGTCGCTGCTGCCTTTTTGGTAAAAGCAGGAGGATCCATTATTGATAATATTCCCATTCTTTTTGCTGTTGGTGTGGCGTTAGGAATGTCAAAAGAAAGGGATGGTTCTGCTGCATTAAGTGGTTTGGTTGCGTTTCTTGTTGTGACAACCTTACTATCTCCAGAAGCGGTTGCATTGTTCCAGGGGATAGAAGAAGAGGCTGTCGATCCTGCTTTTGAAAAAATCGGAAATGCCTTTATTGGAATTCTTTCAGGGATTGTGGCTTCTCTAATGTATAATCGTTTTAGTCAGGTGAAGTTACCTGATGCCCTCGCTTTTTTTAGTGGAAAGCGATCTGTTCCGATTATGACCTCTGTTGCGATGCTAATCGCCGCGGTTGCATTGTTTTTCATCTGGCCGGTCGTCTATTCATGGCTAGTTACTTTCGGAACCGCCATTAGTAAGTTAGGATTTGTCGGTGCCGGTTTATATGGATTTTTCAATCGATTATTAATTCCAACTGGACTTCACCATGCGTTGAACGCCGTTTTCTGGTTCGATACCATCGGGATTGACGATATCGGTAAATTCAGAGATGGCACAGGGATTAAAGGGATTACTGGCATGTATCAGGCTGGATTTTTCCCAATTATGATGTTTGGCCTGCCGGCCGCTGCACTTGCCATGTATCATACAGCTAAATCAAAGAGAAAGAAACAAGCCGCTTCACTTATGCTGGCCGCTGGTTTTGCTTCATTTTTTACCGGGGTTTCGGAACCGCTTGAATTTTCATTTATGTTTTTAGCGCCAGCCCTTTATGTGGTCCATGCGGTCTTAACAGGATTATCCCTCGGAATTGCGTCCTTTTTCCATTGGACATCAGGTTTTGGTTTCAGTGCCGGATTTGTTGATTATGTCTTAAGCTTACGGATTCCGCTCGCCAATCAGCCATATATGTTGCTGCTACAGGGATTGGTTTTCGGAGTGATCTACTATTTCCTATTCCGCTTCTTAATCCTCAAATTTAATTTGAAAACACCGGGAAGAGAAGAAGAAACAGCAGATTCCTCTCAAGAAGAAACGGATTCTAGAAAAGGAGAGGACCGATTTTCCAAAATGGCCACTGTGATTTATGCTGGGCTTGGTGGAGATGAAAACGTGACAGCTGTTGAAAACTGTACGACTCGTTTACGTGTTGAAGTAAAAGATATGGATGCTGTCGATCAAGCCAAAATAAAATCAACTGGTGTCCCTGGCATCAATGTAGTTGGGCCTCATAATATTCAGGTTATCGTCGGAACCCAGGTGCAATTTGTTGCAGATGAGGTAGAAAAACTTCGAAAAAAAGATTAGCCCGTGAACATGAATAATGAAAGACTACCCTCTTTTGAACTTTTGAAGAGGGTAGTTTTTTTATTGTTAATTAAACTATAAAATTTTTGGCTTGTGGATAAGTTGTAATTTTGAGTTTTGTCATCCAGCTCCAGCGCCCAGCGACTAGCAAACTTTCAGCTTCTTCCTACGATAAGTCAACATCGGCTCATGCTTCGCCGTGTATCCTTTATCTCAGGCCTACAGGATGTAGGTCAGAACAGCGTTGCGCCAGGACGGCGCGTTTTTAGCTGTTCATCCTTACTATGAAAGTTTGTACGTCGCTAAACGGGCGCTTGCGCTTTTGTTCTTGTTAAGGAAACTATAAAATTGTCGCTTGTGGATAACTGTTTACCTTGTGGTTGGTGTCTAGCTCCAGGCGCCATCGGCTCGAGGTCAAATAACCTGAGCCAATGAAAGGCAAAGAACGCCTTTCTTTGTCTCAGAACATTTGCTTGTCGGCGATAGGCGGGCGCCTTGCGCTTTTGTTCTGTATTGCGGAGTCAAAAGTGCGAAAGGACCATAGATGTCTAGAAAATTTGTTTTGAATGATTTACACTTAAAGAAAAGCATGATGAGGTGACAATGTGATTTATCAATTTAAAGTGCAATTGCTTGGGTTTCGCCCTCCAATTTGGCGGCGGTTACAGATAGAGTCCAATATGACTTTTTTAGATTTTCACCAAGTGTTACAACTCGCATTTGAATGGGAAGATTATCATCTACATACGTATCGGATGACAAAATCCAATGGGGAATCCATCAAACCATTGGAAATCGGAGCTGAGGACGAATACGGTCTTTTTTCACCTGCGTACGATGAAGCGGAAACTTTACTTTCAGATTTTTTTATACAGGAGAAAGACCGAGCAGTCTATATCTATGATTTTGGTGACGATTGGATCCATGAAATTATTTTGGAAAAAGTATTGACACCCGAAAAGGGAGTTGCTTATCCTTTTTGTGTCAAGGCAATGAGAGAGGCACCAGAAGAGGATAGTCGAGGAATGTACCTAGATGACGTATCTCCTGAAGAAACCATGAATTCAGAGGCTTTAACGGATCATGTAAATGAGAAATTATCTATCTGTTTTTTAGAGGGGAATCAACCGGAATTTGATTGGTCTCGTTTGCTTATAGCAGCAAAAGAATTTAATAAATTAGCCCCTTGGACGGTAGTAGAGGGCGATGATATCTATATTATTACGGACCCGATCACAAAGGATCAGGTGTTTTGCAGTGTGCTTGGAAATGCTAATGAGTTGTATGGGCTTGCCATTTATATAGGGAAAGAAGGCTTTGAATCTTTATTGCAAATCTTGAATCAATCAAATGAAAGTGCATTTGAACTTTCTCAGAAACAAAAAGCTGTGTTAGTTTCATTTGTGAATCGGGATGAACTTGAAAAGGCGGATTATGAGCTAATAAAAGAAGCCAATATGTCTTTTAGAGGGAAACATCAGTGGCCCGAATTCCGTAGTTATCAGCCAGGTTTCTTTCCATGGATGATTAATCAAGAGGAAGCGAGACTGCTTTTATTAGCGCTAGAGCAATTACCTTATTTAGTTGAGGGTATAAAAGAACAACCTCCTCATTTAGAGGAAACAGCACAAGGAGCTTGGTTAGCAAGGATCCCAAAGGAAAATTCACAAGGTGAAATACAATGGACCTCCGGATATGTGACTTCCTCTATCTTTAACTGGGATGCTACTAGTGAGGAGGAATACCCATCTTATCTTTCAGAGTTGGAAGTTAAACGTTTATCCAAGTATAAACAAGATCAGGGAACCGTCGAATTTGATTTCTTTCCTGTCAATATGCCGATTCAGGAGCAGGAAGGAGAGCGTCCGTATTTTCCAAATTTATGTGTGGCGATTGATCAAGAAAGTGGTATGGTTTTATTTCAAGAAATGCAAGCCGGTGGAGACATGGTGGAGCAATGCCAACGGGCCTTTTTAAAATTTTTACAAAATCGCGATACAGTTCCGAGTAAAATCTTTGTTTCAGAGACCATTTACGAGATGTTACTTCCATTGAAATTCCGCTATGCATCAAATCTTATAGAAAGTGAAGAATTATCTAGTGTGGACGAATTTAAACGCATGCTAGAACAAATGCAACATTAGAAAAGGGCAATTCAATCGATTTGTTCAATGATTGAATTGCCCTTACCATTTTATGCAGGATCAAGATAATCTGTAATGGCTTTTCGATGACTGCCGACCATATTATCTGGTAATTGATGCAGAGGAAAAAACTTTATCTGCAGGGATTCGTCATCATGAATCTGCGGTTTTCCTTGAATAATATCCTTTGTCATATACACAATGGTCACGACATAAAATTCATCGCCATTTTGAGCTTTGACATAATGATTTTTCCCGGAGGAAACGTTGATTAAATCTAGTTTCCCAATTGTGAGTCCTGTTTCCTCCCAAACCTCTCTCCGTGCACAATCTTCCGTAGATTCGCCTAATTCCATTAACCCGCCAGGCAATCCCCAAATCCCATATGGGTATTTTCGCTGCTGTAAAAGAACATTATTTTGTTTATCCAACACAATCACAACAGAGCCTGGGAGTATTAATGGTCTATGCCCTACGAGTTTTCTTAAATCCTCGACATACCCCATATCTATTTCATTCCTTTCGAACCATTAACCTTATTCTTATTATATCGCTTCTGTCGCCAACTTTCCTTAGGTGTATAGCTGATTCTTGAATAAAGCGAAGACCAAGCTGTTTATTTTCCATACAAACTTGGGAAGTTAGACGAATAATAGGACAAACGAGAAAAGAATAAAGCCACTGTTCATAAATCAATTCATAAAGGGAATCATATTCATATCAACCAATGAGTGGAGTGATTTTTTGAAAAAGCAACTGATATTTGTTCTTATTGCGTTTGTTGTTATCCTTTCCGTTTTCACCACGGCTGCTGCAGCTGAGCAAGGAAAGACCATTTTAGAATACAAGCATGATGTGACAGGCGATGGAAAAATGGATGATATTATTGTCTATGGCATTCCATTTAAAGAAGACTCACCATATTACAAGAAAATCTGGACAGAAATAACAACGTCTGATGGGAAGAAGTTAAAAATTGATTATGAAGGAGGTGGCTATGAGCCAAAGCTTGATTTTGCAGACTTAAACCATGATGGAGTCGATGATATTTTATATTCTAGCGCAACTGGGGGAAGTGGCGGTCTTTATAATTATGCTCTGCATACGGCTAAAGGAGGAGAGATAAAAGAAATTCCTCTTCCAACTCCGCTCGCGATCCAAGGCCATTTTGACCAAGATTTTGTCGCTGTGATCGAGGTTCCAGGATTAGGAAAACCGATTATTCTCGATTTATGGGATCGAAGAAAGGATTATATTTCGATTGGATTATATCAAAAAAATGGACAGCTGAATGAACCAACAGAATTAATGATTGATCCTATCGCCTTTTTTGAAGTGGTGAAAATAAAAGGAAAAGCCGGCTATGGATTGAAAGGGTATCGACAAATTAGTGGTGCCTATCATGCGGATCAACTTGGAGTCGTCGAAACAGATTGGTATTTTGAAAATGGTGAATGGCAGCCTGTCCATATCGAATGGAAACCGTCCGGAAAATCAAATACGAGAAAAAAGCGCTGATCAAAGAAGCTGGGACAAAAGTGTTTTCACCAGAGAAAAAACGAACTAGAATGGTGCGTATACTCGCTCCAGAAATATACTTCGCTTTCTGCGGGCGAGTGGTAAGCCTCCTCAGGCGGAGGCTTACCTAACTCTCACTTCCCGCAGGTTCGTTTTTGGAGTTTAACATTTTAGTTATGTCCCAGCCTATTTCTTAATTGCTATTACATTCTATTTTCTCAGGTCAAGCCATTGAATTTCGTCTTCTGTTAGGCGGATATCTGCAGCCTGCCGACAAGAAACCATTTCTTGCTTGTTTTGTGGTCCAATAATAGCGGCTGTCGGGAATGCTTGATTTAATACATAAGCTAAGCTGATTTGAATTGTTTCCACACCTTTTTCCTTTGCGAGCTGTTCAGCCCGGCGATAACGCTCCCAATTTTCATCATTATAGAAAACACGGACTAAATCTTCATTTGAGCGGTCTTCTGGTGTAAAACGTCCAGTGAAAAATCCACGTGCCTGTGAAGACCATGAAAATAGTGGCATATGGTTATTTTCGTGCCAAGACATAATTGGATCATCGACAGAAACACAGCCAGCCCAATAAGGTTCCTGCGCTTTAGCTAAACTAAGATTAGGACTACTGTAGCTAAAGCCAATTAACCCATGTTTTTCAGCATAATCATTCGCTTCTTGTAAACGTTCAAAAGACCAGTTCGATCCACCGAATGCACCAATACGACCTGCTTCTACATGCTCGTTAAGAATTTCTAAGATCTCCCCAACGGGTACATTTGGGTCATCACGATGGAGGGCATATAATTCCACATAATCTGTACGCAATCTCTCTAAACTAATTTTTAATTCATTATCAATAGCTTGTTTATTAATTTGTGGTCCTTTCGCATTAGGGTGACCACCCTTTGTTAGAATGATGACATCATCGCGACGTTTATTATCTTCCATCCAAATGCCAATCGCTTCTTCACTTCTTCCACCGGCATAGATAAAAGCGGTGTCAATTGTGTTGCCACCGATTTCAAGATAGTCATTTAAAACTTCAGTAACTTTTTCCATTTTATCGGGTGTAAAATAATCCGATCCCATTACTAGACTAGATATTTCTTTTTCAATTCCTTTGACACGAATATTTTTCATAAAGCTGTCTCCCTTTCTATTAAAAAGTCAATCTGTCACTTTTTCAGCGTAATTTAGTACAGTCTTACCAGATTTTATTCCCTTGATAAGATTTTATACCAAAGGCAATTGTTTTTTCACATCCTCTTTACCGCTTTATGTAAATGGTTGGGAGGTGGAATGTAAACGGCATCAATTTCTAGAACTTACAATTACTACGACTTCATTCAGAATAAGCCGTTCTTATAACTCCCAAACGTTCTTTTTTCAAAATCAACTCCTTTGCTATTTTTAATGTTTAGTATAGCACATCATCTATTGAGTAACAGTAGAGAAGTGCGTGTTTTCTGAAATTCTCTTTAAATTTAATAGAAGAATGTGTGGAATTTGTCGAAATTTTACCGATATAAGAAAAGAAGTACAGATTCACAAGGACGTGTTTATAATGGACTTAACCCCGAGTAACTCTTCTAATAATCGTATCAGTAAGTTTGTTGCTCCTCATTCATTAATGGGGTTGTATCCCTACGATGACTTCTTGATGCTAGCCGATGATTTTGGGAAAGCTTTTAAAGCTAAAGAAAAAGCTTATTTTATTTATCTCCAACTAGATCAGTTTCCTGAAATAAGGAATGTTCTCGGGGACAAATATACTGAACATGTATTAGCCATTACGGGAGAGCGTTTGCAAAAGGCTATGAATAATCGAGGCTTTGCTACCCACATAGAAGATGGCTTTTTTGGTTTGTTTCTGTTAGACCGATGTTTAGAAAAACCAATAAAGCTCTTAATGGATGAAATAATAGAGGTTTTAGGCTTATCGATTTTTGCTTATGATCAGGAAATTTTTGTTACCTGTAGTTATGGAGTCAGTGTCTTTCCTAAGCATGGGAATACGTCAAAAGATTGCCTAACGAAAGCAAAGGCGGCTTTAAATCAAAAGAATACAATGGTCGTTCGTGATTTGCGGGTGGAATATAACGACAAAATAACGCGAAAAATGAGAGACGATTTTCGCACAGAAATGAGTCTAAGAAAAGGGCTTGAACAAGAGCAATTCGAATTATTTTATCAGCCGCAAGTAGATGCGATGTCTGGAGAATTAATTGGTTTAGAGGGATTAATTCGCTGGCAGCACCCCGAGGAAGGAGTGAAGATGCCAGGAACCTTTATTGAACTAGCGGAGGCTACTGGACTTATTTTTCCACTTGGGGAGTGGGTAATTGAGCAAGCATTTAGACGGTTAGAAATATGGAAAAAACAAGGATGGGAAACATTAACCATTTCCATTAATATTTCATCTAGACATTTTTTGGATCCATCTCTCCAGCATTTTCTAGCAGCTCGTTTGCAAAAGTATGATGTGAATGCACAGCAATTAATTGTTGAAATTACAGAGGATGTGGCTATCGAAGATTTAGAAAAAGCGAAGCAGCAAATTTTAGCCATCCGGGCATATGGATTTCAAGTGAGTATTGATGATTTTGGAACAGGGTTCTCTGCCTTCCATTATTTACAGCATTTTCCTGTGCAAGAAATAAAAATTGACCGACAGTTCATTCAAGATATTACTTATAATGATATGAGCGTGAAAATTGCCAAATCAATCATTGAACTTGCCAATATGTTGAAGTTAAAAGTCGTTTGTGAAGGTGTAGAAACAGAGGAGCAATATAAGATTTTACAACAGATCGGCTGTCCGATCTTACAAGGATATTATTTTTCTAAACCGATGCGTTATCAGGATGTATGGGATTGGTGGGAAAATAAAAAAACATAACCTATCCGTCGAAATAAAAAAACAGACGGATAGGTTAATTTTTTTACTTCATTACTGAAGCCATGCTTTTAAATTGATTCATTAATTTATTACGTGATTTTTCATTTCTGAGTAGATAAGCAGCACCAAGGGCAACTGTTGCCATAATCGCTGTGCCTTTCATGAAGGTCACTCCTTTTATGAAAATTTTCCTTCCCTTTTGGTATTCCCATTCACAAATAAATTACCCCAACTACAAAATAAAGTTTTTACCATAAGGTTTATCATCTGGAGAATCTTCATATTTCAACAAAATCCGCCATTTCCCGGGAAATCCTTGCTTATCATCTCAGCTGTTTACCAATAATAGCCTCCATATGGATAAACAGGGTAATACGGGTAAGGGTAAGGTTGGACCAAGGAGCCGAGTGCCAAACCACCTAAAAACCCTCCAAGCAATGGAGCACCAAAGCCAAATCCATACGGTCGCCCAAAGCCTGGTCGAAAACCGAATGGTCTGCCAAATCCAACTGGGCGGCCAATTAATCTGTGATCCGTATGACCAAATTGATCATGAAATTCTACTGGATAGTGCATTTGATTCATAGGGAACCTCCTCTTTAATTAAAGTTTTTGGAGTGAAATACCCAAATCTCCTCCATTGCATAATATGTTTCCTAAGAAAAAAAGACGCAATCTCAAGCGGAAAATAGGCGATATCCATAAAGCTCGCGAATAAAATTAGTATAGATTATCTATAAACAAAAAGGGTTTCATGCCGATATTAGCTGTAAATAGACCAATGTGTGAAAGGGAGTAAAGTGATGTCAGGACCAATAGGGGGAAGTCTCTCAGCCACATCAACACATAGTGGGAGTATGACCAGCAAATTTGAAGAAATACCAATAACCATAAATAACACAACAGAAAAGATTGTAACAAAAGACCAGGCAATCAAAATGGATTCACCTTCTTCAAAAGAAGATGTTGCAAATGTAGTTAATGGAATGAATGAATTTCTTAAAGCTTCTCCACAAACACATTTGAAATTTCAATTCCATGATCAATTGAATGAATACTATGTCACTCTTGTGGATGAAGTGACAGATGAAATTGTGCGGGAAATTCCACCGAAAAAATTACTGGATATGTTTGCGGCAATGACCGAGTATTTAGGCATCATGGTCGATAAGAAAATATAAGATAGATGGAGTGAGGTAAATGAGGATTGCCGGTTTGGCAAGTGGAATGGATATAGATCAAATTGTAAAGGATTTAATGAGTGCTGAACGTGTTCCACTCGATAAATTGAAGCAAAAGAAACAAATCCTAGAATGGCAAAGAGATGACTACCGTGCACTTAATACACAATTACTTAGCTTTCGGGACAAGCTTGCAAATTTAAAATTAACATCCAACTATCGGGCAAGAACAGTTTCCTCATCGAATGAACAATTCGTCACAGCCACGGTTTCAAGTGGTGCTGCACAGGCGTCGTATTCGATTTCGAAGGTAGAACAGTTGGCGGAAGCGGCGAGGTTGGTGAATAAAGGGAAAATTTCTCTAGATCCAACTAAAGGATTGAAAGACCAGGTAGATGCTGACTGGAAAACGGGTGTTGTCGAATCGGAAACCTTAACTGTAGATGAGGTAGGGAATGTACCGCCATTGAAATTAAATGGAGAACTTAAAGATGGAGAGGAAATAAAGGTTGTTGTTAATGGACGTGCTGTTACTGCAAAGATTGATCTTTCAGAGAATGCCGTTGCATCTGAGAATCAAGTAGTAGTAAATAGTAAGGGGGAATTGATTTTCGGGGATAATATCACCCCAGCAAAAGGCAGTGTCGTTAAGGTTGATTATGTTTTAGATAAAAAAACACAAACATTGGAGATTGGTGAAAAGCCTGCTACTACTTGGAACCTAGGGAAAGGTTCGTTAACTGAAGGGGTTACAGTGGCTGTTGATGGTGCTGAATACATTGTTGCAACAGATGAACAGGGGAACAGCACACTTGTAAATAGAGATGACTCAGCAGATGTGTTAGGACATATTAACCTGGATACAGGAATTATTACTTTCAACTCCGAGAAGTTTAAAGAGGATGAGGAAGAAAGCTGGCCGAAAAAAATGGAAGCCACTTTCACCCAAAATTATGCCTCTTTCGGCATTAATACGCAAACATCGAAAGGTGAAGTAAACGAAACAATCTTTATGACGGGCACGGATACTTTAAATAGCGTTATCCGCAAAGTTAATGAATCGAGCGCAGGGGTCACCATGTTTTATGATTCTGTCACAGATCGGGTGACTTTAACCCGTAAGGAAACCGGTAAATTTGGCGAGGATGGAATTGGTGATATCTCTGTAACTGGAACTTTTATGGAAGATATTTTAAATTTTAAGGACGCAGAATTACAGGACGGGCAAAACGCCAAATTCATGATCAACGGACTCGAAACAGAGCGGAGCTCCAACACTTTCGATATGAATGGTGTCACCATTACCTTAAAGCAACCATTCGGTGAAGGAGAACAACAACCAACGACCATCTCAGTCGGAAATGATTCAGAACAAGTACTTGAAAATATCAAGGAATTTGTCAATCAGTACAATGAATTAATTAAAGAAATTGGCGATAAGTTGAATGAGGAACGTTATCGTGATTATAAACCTTTAACAGAGGACGAGCGGGACGAACTTTCTGAAAAGCAACAAGAAAAATGGGAAGAAATGGCGAGAAGTGGTCTCTTAAAAGGCGATATGGTACTATCAGGCGTCTTATCCAGTATGAGAATGGATATGTACAGTACAGTAGAGACCAATGGTATTTTTAAACAATTAGCCAGTATCGGCATTAAAACAACCTCTAATTATCTTGAAGGCGGAAAGCTAGAAATCGATGAAGCGAAATTAAAGGAAGCTTTAGAAGAAGATCCCGACTCTGTTGAAAATTTATTCCGCGGCAATGATTCTGAAGCCGGGAAAGGGATTGTCCACAGACTCTATGACACGGTGGATGCTTCTATGAAAAAGGTGCAGGAAAAAGCTGGTCGTGCTACTTCAACCAATCAACAATTCACACTTGGACGTGAATTGATTAATGTAGACAAAAGTATTGATCGCTTTGAAGAAAGGCTGAAAATGACGGAAAATCGCTATTGGCGCCAATTTACTGCGATGGAAAAAGCGATTCAACAGGCTAATCAGCAATCGGCGTATCTAATGCAACAATTTGGTGGATTTTAGAGCAACATTTACATTTTAGAGGAGTGAAAAAATGGCTAGTGCAAACCCATACCAGACGTATCAACAAAATGCCGTAACAACGGCTGCTCCGGGCGAGTTAACATTAATGCTTTACAATGGCTGTCTTAAATTTATCCATTTGGCTAAAGTAGCCATGGAAAAAAATAATATTGAAGAAAAGAATACGAATATCCAAAAGGCGCAAAATATTGTTAGTGAGCTAATGGTCACCTTAAATATGGAATTACCGGTAGCCAAGAACATGATGACACTTTATGACTATGTGAATCGACGTTTAATGGAAGCGAATATTAAAAATGATGTTGAAATCCTGACTGAAATGGAAGAAATGATCAAAGAATTTCGTGATACTTGGAAACAAGCAATCCAATTAAATCGTCAACATCAACATGCTGCAGGAAGCAGTGGCATTTAATGGATACTTTACAACAATGTTTAGCCATCACAGAGAAAATCATTGTATTGGCTCAAACAACTGCTGATCAACAAAGAGAGGCTACTATTGAAAAAATCGAAACCCTATTACAACAACGTTCGACTTTTTTCGCAGATCTCCAAGCCCCATATTCAGATGAAGAGCAAGAACTGGGAAAAGCCTTGCTTGCTCGGGATCAGGAAATGAATACTCTGTTAAAACAGTTTTTAAAAGACATTCAAATGGACATTAAAACACTAGAGCAGAAAAAGAAGTCTGTTAGCCATTATGCTAATCCGTATGCGGCAACAGATAGTTTGGACGGAATGTTTTATGATAAACGGCAGTAATAGAGAATATTAAGTCCATTTGGAGAGTAGTTTTGAGCTTTAATGTCGATCTGTTCTCTACTTTGTTAAAATGTAAAAAAATCGACAAATTTTTTATTGGATTAAGCAGGAGTTTGAAAGGGTATGTAGAAGTATATATACATAGGCATTAAATAAGGAGGAGTTAAAATGCTGAAATATAATATTCGCGGTGAAAACATCAACCTTACAGATGCAATACGTGATCACATTGAAAAGAAAGTAGGGAAACTGGAAAGATATTTTAATGAAATCCCTGAAGCAAATGTTCACGTTAATTTAAAAGTTAATCCAAATAAAAAAGCAAAAGTTGAAATAACAATTCCACTTCCACAATTAGTCCTTCGCGCTGAAGAAGAGCATGATGACATGTATGCAGCCGTAGACTTGATTGTTGATAAATTAGAGAGACAAATCCGTAAGCATAAAACAAAAGTTAATCGTAAATTTAGAGATCAAGGAAGCGCCAAGGAATTTTTCAAAATGAATGGGAATGGGCTTCCAGTTAATGATGAGGTAGAAGATGAGCTTCAGATTGTCCGTACTAAGCAGTTTAGTCTTAAACCAATGGATAGTGAAGAAGCCGTTTTGCAAATGAACATGCTCGGGCATAGTTTCTTTATCTTCACAGATGCTGAGACCAATGCAACAAATATTGTGTACCGCCGTAAAGATGGAAAGTATGGATTGATTGAAACAAATTAAGAAATAATCTATCTGGAGCACGCTGCCTCAACGGTGGCGTGCTTTTTATTTGTTTTTATCTTATGAATAACTGGCTTACCTGCGCTTTGACATCCGTCTCAAGCGCCTAGCTCTGAGAGGCTTCGCTGGAGACGAGCCGCTCAGCATTGACGTACGAAGCGCCAGGACGGCCGAACTTAGCCTTTCTTTTACATCAAGGCGCTTACGCTTTTGATTCTTTTTTGATAAGAAAGTCATCTTCTCGGCATAGTGATCATTTGTTATTCTTATAGGGTGTTTTAGAGGAGGAGATTGGTTTGAAACATCTACATATTTTTATCGCCTTTTTTCGTTCTGGCATGCTTGGGTTTGGGGGAGGCCCCTCTGCCATTCCGTTGGTTCAACATGAAGTAGTCCGTGTGTATAAATGGATGGATGACGATGAGTTTGGCGATGTGCTGGCTCTTGCAAATGCCTTGCCAGGTCCAATCAATACAAAAATGGCCGGATATATTGGCTGGCGAGTTGGCGGCTGGCTTGGCATGATCAATGCCATTTTTGCAACGGTTGTGCCAACAGTAGCTTTGATGATTATATTTTTGTCTTTGTTAAGTGCTTATAAGGATAAACCCTGGGTTTCCGGGATGTCGCAGGCAGTTCTCCCTGTAGCAGGGGTTTTAATGGGGATCCTCACATGGGAATTCGTAAAAAAATCCAATCAATCTTTGGGATGGATCTCTACGCTTCTCCTTATTGTTGGCAGCTTTATTGTGATGCAATTATTAGGTATTCACCCAGCAATCGTGATCGCTCTTTTATTAATTGTTGCTCTTTCAGCACGAAATAAGAAGAAATCAACTGTAAACGCAGAGAATGAAAGGAGTTCACTATGATATACTGGCAGATCTTTATTGCCTTTTTTATTCCAGGGATTCTTGGGTATGGCGGTGGGCCTTCTTCTATTCCTTTGATTGAGCATGAAGTAGTGGGACGTTATGAATGGGTTTCTGTTCAAGAGTTTAGTGAAGTGTTGGCTTTAGGAAATGCCTTACCAGGCCCTATTGCTACGAAGATGGCCGGATATATCGGTTATCAGCAAGGTGGTGTATTAGGCGCTTTTATTGCTTTATTTGCCACAGTCGCTCCTTCTTTAGTCCTGATGATCCCATTGTTAGGCCTGCTTTTAAAACATAAAGATTCGCCAAAGGTTAAAAAAATGACTCAATTGGTTCGGCCTACTATCGCTGTGCTTTTGGGTATAATGACCTTTGATTTCTTTGCTAATTCTACAAAAAGCGCTGGTCTTCCGCAGACGATCTTTATTGGACTTATGAGCTATCTATTATTAGCAAAATGGAAAGTCCATCCCGCCCTTGTTATTGCTGGGGCTCTAATTTATGGAGCGATTTTCCTCTGAAGCTTCTGGCGTTTTTCCAATGTTGTCAGAGAAAACCGATAGTGATATGATAGATAATTAGGTAAAAGGTTTTAGTTTTGACAACTTGTTTTAATTAATATTTCTTTCAAAAGAAGTATGCACTTTTAATAGATAGGGGAGCGTTTAAATATGGCAGCTTTTCTTAATAAATTATTTGATCCCAATAAGCGTGATTTGAAACGACTAGAAAAAATGGCAGAGAAAATTGATCAACTAGCTCCAGAGATGGAGCAGTTATCGGATGAGGAAATTCGCCAAAAAACAGATGAATTAAAGGAAAGATATCAAAATGGTGAAGCGCTAGACCATATGCTAGAAGAGGCTTTTGCTGTAGTACGAGAAGGCTCTCGCCGAGTGCTAGGACTTTATCCATACCCAGTCCAACTTATGGGGGGCGTAGCATTACACGAAGGAAATATAGCGGAAATGAAAACAGGTGAAGGAAAAACATTAACTGCAACAATGCCTGTTTATTTAAATGCGATTACTGGAAAAGGTGTCCACGTTGTGACAGTCAACGAATATTTGGCTAGTCGTGATGCAACAGAAATGGGTGAACTTTATCAATTTCTTGGTCTAACTGTTGGACTTAATTTAAATAGCATGTCAAAGGAAGAAAAGAAAGAAGCGTATGCCGCAGATATTACGTATGGAACGAATAATGAGTTTGGCTTTGACTACCTCCGCGATAACATGGTGCTGTATGAGGAACAAAAGGTTCAGCGCCCTCTTCATTTTGCAATTATTGATGAAGTTGACTCGATCTTAATTGATGAGGCACGAACACCATTAATTATTTCAGGACAAGCTCAGAAATCGACACAATTATATTTACAGGCAAATGCTTTTGCAGAAATTTTAAAAAGAGAAGAAGATTATACGTACGATGAAAAAACAAAAGGGGTTCAATTAACAGAAGAGGGAATCAATAAAGCCGAACGTTTTTTCAAAATCGATAATCTATTCGATTTGTCTCACGTTGTCCTTAACCACCATATTAATCAAGCTTTAAAGGCACATGTCAGCATGCAGCATGATGTGGATTATGTGGTTCAAGAAGGCGAGATTGTTATTGTCGATCAATTTACGGGCCGGATGATGAAAGGACGTCGTTTTAGTGACGGATTACATCAGGCGATTGAGGCGAAAGAAGGCGTTGAAATTCAAAGTGAGTCAATGACCATGGCCACGATCACATTTCAGAACTATTTTCGCATGTATGATAAATTGGCGGGGATGACTGGTACAGCCAAAACGGAAGAAGAAGAATTCCGCAATATTTATAATATGCGAGTCATTTCGATCCCAACGAATGTGGAGGTTGTTAGGGATGACCGTTCTGATTTAATTTATTCTTCTATGAATGGTAAGTTCAATGCAGTGGTAGAAGATATTTATGAAAGATATCAGAAAGGGCAGCCGATCCTTGTCGGGACAGTGGCCATTGAAACGTCGGAGTTAGTCTCTTCTTTACTAACTAAAAAAGGTGTAAAGCATAATGTATTAAATGCGAAAAACCATGAGCGAGAAGCGGAAATTATTACTGGAGCTGGACAACAAGGAGCCGTTACGATCGCGACAAATATGGCTGGGCGTGGTACAGATATTAAACTGGGTGAAGGTGTAACAGAGCTAGGTGGCTTAGCTGTAATTGGTACGGAACGTCATGAATCACGAAGGATTGATAATCAGCTAAGAGGTCGTTCTGGTCGTCAAGGCGATCCAGGGATTACACAGTTTTATCTTTCAATGGAAGATGAATTAATGCGCCGATTTGGATCTGAAAATATGAAATCGATGATGGAAAAGCTGGGCATGGATGATTCTCAACCGATCCAAAGTAAAATGGTTTCCAAAGCAGTTGAATCAGCACAAAAACGAGTAGAAGGAAATAACTTTGATGCTCGGAAGCAGCTTTTACAATATGATGATGTTCTTCGTCAGCAAAGAGAAATCATTTATCAGCAGCGTGATGATGTAATGAGCTCAGAAAACCTCCGAGATATCGTTGAAAAAATGATTCAATCTGTGATTGATCGGGCGGTTGCTAGCTATACAGCTGAGTCAGAAGAAGAACAGTGGAATATCCAAGGATTAATTGATTATTTAAATGCGACCGTTCTGTTTGAGGGTGACTTGGCAGTTGAAGATTTAGAGCGAAGAGAACGAGAAGAAATGAAAGAAATCATCTTCGACATAGTGAAAAAGCATTATGATGAAAAAGAAGAATATTTAACACCGGAACAAATGCGAGAGTTTGAAAAAGTCATCTTGCTCCGTTCTGTTGATACTAAATGGATTGATCATATTGATGCAATGGATCAGCTTCGCCAAGGTATTCATTTACGTGCTTATGGGCAAATTGATCCACTTAGGGAGTATCAAAGTGAAGGATTTACCATGTTTGAAAGCATGGTGGAGGCTATTGAGGAAGACACAGCTAAATATATCATGAAGGCGGAAATAAGAAATAACTTGGAACGGGAAGAAGTTGCAAAAGGGCAGGCAGTGAATCCAAAAGAAGAGGGTGGAGAGGTTAAAAGAAAACCAATCCGAAAAAGTGAAAAAGTTGGTCGGAATGATCCATGCCCATGTGGAAGTGGTAAGAAATACAAACAATGTCATGGTCGATTAACGTAAGTCCGTTAATCGCTATTCCCATCTAAATGAAATAAATCTGACACAGTTGAGGTGCTTGTAATGGAATTATTTGAGGTAAGAACAGAGCTTGAAAAAACAGCGGAGCGATTAGCTGAATTTAGGGGGTCTCTTTGACTTAGAAGAGAAGGAAACAAGGATTGCTGAGCTGGATGAAAGAATGCTTGAGCCTGGCTTTTGGGATGACCAACAGTTGGCTCAAACGATCATTAATGAGGCGAATAGTCTCAAAGACATTGTGAATGAATATAAGGAACTGCTAGAGATCCATGAAAATTTGGAATTAACCCATGACCTCGTCAAAGAGGAAAGTGATCCTGACCTCGAAGCCGAGCTTGAAGGAGAACTGCAGGATCTAATCCAGCGTCTTAATGATTTTGAATTACAATTATTATTAAGCGATCCTTATGATAAAAACAATGCTATTATTGAACTTCATCCAGGAGCAGGTGGAACTGAGTCGCAAGATTGGGGATCGATACTCTTGCGGATGTACACACGCTGGGCAGAAAAGAAAAATTTCAAAACAGAAATCCTTTCTTATTTACCCGGAGATGAAGCTGGCATTAAAAGTGTAACGTTGTTGATTAAAGGTCATAACGCATACGGATATTTAAAAGCTGAGAAAGGTGTCCACCGTTTAGTACGAATTTCACCATTTGATTCTTCGGGGCGTCGCCACACATCCTTTGTATCCTGTGATGTTATGCCTGAATTTACTGATGATGTCGAGGTAGATATCAAACAGGATGACCTGAAAATTGATACGTATCGCTCAAGTGGTGCAGGTGGACAACACGTCAATACAACAGATTCCGCTGTTCGGATTACCCATATTCCAACGGGGACGGTCGTAACATGCCAAAATGAAAGATCACAAATTAAAAACCGAGAAAAAGCGATGAACATGCTAAAAGCGAAACTTTATCAGCGCGAGTTAGAAGAAAAGGAAAAACAATTAGCAGAAATTCGAGGGGAGCAAAAGGAAATTGGTTGGGGAAGTCAAATCCGTTCCTATGTTTTCCACCCCTATTCCATGGTGAAGGATCATCGCACGAATGAAGAAACAGGCAATGTTCAAGCAGTGACAGATGGAGATATTGATGCCTTTATCAATGCCTACCTGCGTTCAAGAGTTTAAATAATAAAATATAAAAGGGTTGAAAGGAGCTATTCTTTCAGTCCTTTTTTGGTTCACAAACTTGTGCTAATTACCCAAGCCCGTGCCTCTGTTGGAGTCCTAGTGCTTTTGGAAAATTATACCTATTTTCACACCGCTTTTTTGCGTTTAATTAATGTCTGTTATTGGTATACTAAAATAGATTAATCTAGAAAAGGAGTTGTTCCCATGAGGAAAAAATGGATGGGGTTACCACTAGCACTTATGTTAGCGATTGGTCTAGCTGCTTGTGGCGGTGGTGGAGATAACGCTGATAATAATAATACTGACAACGATACAGGCGGAGAAACCGCAACAAATGATGCAGAAGAAATCGTGAAAAACAATTGTATTTCTTGTCACGGAGAAAATCTTGAAGGTAAAAACGGACCAGAGTTAGCCCATATTGGTGCAGAATTATCTAAAGATGAAATTTTAGATGTTATCGAAAATGGGCGAACCGGAATGCCTCCAAATATCATTACAGGTGATGACGCTGACAAGGTGGCTCAATGGTTATCTGAGAAAAAATAAGTGAGAAACAAAACGACAGTGAGAAACAGCTGTCGTTTTTTATTATTACTAAAACGACAAAAGACCCTATTCTCCGCGAGGAAATCCACTTCTAATGTCATGTAGTAGTGACGAAAATCTTATTAATATACCACCATAATTCCTATGGATAACCCCAATAAATATAGGACTTTTACCTCTCTTTATTTGAGGAACATGAGATAAATAAACAAAATTTAATGAAAAATCACTAAAAAAATAATAGTTTATATAGCAAAAGATAAGAATTTAGAACTAAAGCTCTAAAATGAAATATAACTGTAATATAAAAGCGCAAATTGGGATGTTATAATGAATTTGTTATGAAATTTCGTCATAGTTTGACGGGAATTCCCTTTATTTGACAGCATATAAGTGCGTGTTCAAAAAAGAGGATAAAAAGGACCAAGAAATTCAAGGCGGCGTAGCTTTGAATAGTGGAACGTATGCAGTTAATACGTGAGCAACGAAAAAGCAAGCCAACGAAGAAATTCGCTGTGTCATTTTTACCGGAATTTTTGAACAACCTTTATAAATACAGCTTTTTTTTAAGGTCGGGTGAGAAAATGATTAAAATGCAGGATATTGTGAAAAAATACCCGAACGGTATTATAGCCGCTAATCGTTTTAATGTTGATATACAGCAGGGTGAATTTATATATATTGTTGGTCCAAGTGGTGCTGGTAAATCCACTTTTATCAAAATGATCTATAGAGAAGAAAAACCTACATCGGGAAAAATACTCGTAAATGGGATTAACTTATCCACATTAAAAAATAGAAGAGTTCCTTTTTTAAGACGTAATATTGGAGTAGTCTTTCAAGATTTTAAATTATTGCCCACATTGACGATTTTTGAAAATGTGGCTTTTGCTTTGGAAGTAACAGAACATCGACCGAAAGACATTAAAAATAGAGTGATGGACGTTCTTTCCATGGTCGGGCTGAAACATAAAATGCGCATGCTTCCTTCAGAGTTATCAGGCGGAGAACAACAACGTGTTTCGATTGCGAGATCAATCGTCAATAATCCTAAGTTGATTATTGCGGATGAACCTACTGGAAATTTGGATCCTGATACAGCTTGGGAAATCATGGGTATTTTAGAAGAAATTAATTTAAATGGAACAACCGTTATAATGGCCACCCATAATAAAGAGATTGTAAACACTATTACACATCGGGTTATTGCCATCGAAAACGGAAGAATTGTCCGTGATGAGCATCGGGGGGAATATGGCTATGAAAATTAGAACCATCGGTCGCCATCTGAGAGAAAGCTTCAAAAGTCTGCGCCGTAATGGTTGGATGACGTTTGCATCAATAAGTGCAGTCACGGTGACATTGCTGTTGGTTGGTGTTTTTCTTGTCATTATGATGAATATGAACAAATTTGCAACAGACATAGAAAATGATGTGGAGATCCGCGTACATATTGACTTGACGGCAAATAAAGATGAACAAAAGGAATTAGGAGAAAACATTGAGGAAATCTCTGAAATAGAGTCGGTTGTCTTTTCGTCGAAAGAGGACGAGCTCAATCATCTTATTCAAACAATGGGGAAAGAATGGAGCCTTATTGGTGATGATGAAAATCCTCTTCACGATGTCTATATTGTCAAAACAAAGCAACCAGATGAAACTCCTGTTGTGGCACAAAAAATACGTGCATTAGATTTTGTGTATTCCGCTGAATTTGGCGAGAAAAAAGTTGAGAACTTGTTTAGTTTATTAAGGACAAGCCGCAATGTTGGGGCCGTTCTTGTTGTTGGATTATTGTTTACAGCTATGTTTCTAATCTCAAATACGATTAAAATTACTATTTTTGCTAGAAGAAGAGAAATAGAAATTATGAAACTAGTAGGAGCAACGAATTGGTTTATACGTTGGCCATTTATTTTTGAAGGTATTTGGTTGGGGATACTAGGTTCTGTGATTCCTATTGGCATTGTTGCAACAGCTTATAATTATGGATATGACTTTTTGTCACAACGTATTCCAGATGATTATTTTATGTCCCCACTTGAATACACACCATTTGTCTATCAGGTAAGTCTCTTACTTTTACTGATCGGCGTCATTATCGGAGCATGGGGAAGTTTCATTTCTGTTCGACGCTTTTTAAAAGTATAAGGAAATTTCGAATAAGCATCTTGGAGAAAATTGCATTGGCCTAGACAGCGGATTCGTTCAAACTTCATTCAGTGGGATTTTTTCATCCCACTGAAATAGTTGATAATCCGGGGGAAATGCAAGGGGAGAAAGGGGAAACGATTCTTGAAAAAAAGTTCAGTACTTTCGGTGACACTGGCAGCAACGTTGGTTTGTGGAGGTTTATTTACGAATACGGGGAAGGCACAAGCCACTTCTAAACTGAATGATCTAGAGCAACAGCAATCCGATATTCATAATAAGAAGTCGAATGTAAATGAATCGATCAATCAAAAGGATGGGGAAATTTCTAATATTTTAAACCAGCAACATTCGGTTGAAGACGAAATTGAGAAATTAGAAATGAAGATTGCTGATACCGATCAAAAATTAAAAGAAAAAGAACAGCAAATCGATGATACAAAAGCAGAAATTGAGCAATTAAAAGCGGAAATTAAAGAGTTGAAAGAACGAATTGAAAAGAGAAATGAAGTGCTCAGAGACCGTGCAAGAAATATTCAACAAAATGGCGGCTCTGTTAAATTTATGGATGTTGTATTAGGCGCTAACAGCTTCGGAGATTTAGTCGATCGTGTCTCAGCTGTTTCGACATTAGTTAGTGCTGATAAAAAGATTTTAGAAGAGCAACAGGCAGATATGGAAAAATTAGAGGCTGATCAAAAGAAAGTAGAAGAGAAGCTTGCTAGTTTAAATGAAATGCTGGAAGAATTAGAAGTTATAAAAGCGGACTTAAAGTCACAGAATGATGAAAAGAAAGTGTTAATGGATGAACTAGCTGCTCAGAAAAAGCATGCTGAAAGCGAAAAAATGTCTCTTGAGGAAGAAGAGGCATTATTAAGCACTCAAGAGGAGACTTTACAAAAAGCGATCCAACAGGAAAAAGATAGAATTGCAGAGGAAGAAAGAAAAGCAGAAGAAGCCAGGAAAGCAGAAGAAGCTAGAAAGGCAGAAGAAGCTAGAAAAGCGGAAGAAGCTAAAAAGGCAGAAGAAGCCAAGAAAGCAGAAGAAGCTCAAACAAATGAAGCACCTGCGGTGACAAAGAGCCAAACAATTTCACCTGAATCCAGTAGTTCTGGTAGCTCAAGTGATTCTAATAGTTCTTCTTCTACAAGTCCGGAGGCCCCGCCAGCAAGTTCGGGTACATTCTCTTGGCCTGCTGCTGGAACTGTTTCATCTGGTTTTGGAGGAAGATGGGGAGCAACCCACTTTGGGATTGATATTGCCAATAGTGGTGCCGTCCCAATTGTAGCTGCAGCTGACGGGGTCGTACATAGATCCTACCAATCTTCCAGCTATGGAGAAGTCGTGTTTGTCATTCATCATATTGACGGAAAAACCTATGAAACAGTGTATGCGCATATGAGAAGCCGCAGTGTATCAGAAGGACAATCAGTGAAAAAAGGTCAACAACTTGGCGTTATGGGAAATACAGGACATTCTTATGGTCAACATTTGCATTTTGAAGTACATGCAGGTGGATTATGGAACGGTTCTAAATCGAATGCTGTAGATCCATTAAACTACTTAAATTAATAAAGGGAACAACTTATTACTAATGCTCCTTTTCCGATTGAAAGTCGTATCAAGATGATGCGGCTTTTTTTCGTTTCATAGTAAATTAATTACTGTAATATCGCTCTAGTTGACAGGGAAGTAGCAAGGTAATTCGCTTAGAAGATCTAATGACCGACAAAAGGTGAATTCAAACGCTCAATCCTCGTGTTTTCATGTAAAGAGTATGCTAAGATATAGTGGAGTATTTTTTGTGAAAAAAGCCATTCATATGGTAAGTAAACCTGAACTGAAAAGGATGTACCTCTGAAATACTTAAGGAGGGGAATCTGCTTTTCAGAAAATAAATGATGTGGGGAGCCTATATGACTTTTACAGCGATTAGTGCAGCTTTGGTTAGTTTAGCACTTTTATTAAATATTATTTTGGCTGTCTTCGTAGTGTTTTTGGAGAGAAGAGATCCTGGCTCAACATGGGCTTGGCTATTGGTTCTATTTTTTGTCCCTGTAGCTGGTTTTATTTTATATCTTATCTTCGGACAGAATTTAAGCCGTAAAAAGCTTTTTCAATGGAAAGATTCGAATAAAATTGGCATTATGGAGATTACTAAAAATCAAATTGAATTATTGCAAACTGGAGAATTTCCTTTCCACGATACGAAAACAATCCAATATAAAGATCTCATCTATATGTTGCTTGTGAATGATCGTTCCATTTTAACCCAAGATAATAAGGTAGAGATTTTTAGTGATGGAAAAGATAAGTTTCAATCTTTATTACAGGATTTAGACAAAGCGAAAGATCATATCCACATGGAATATTATATTATCAGGAATGATAAACTCGGCAATGAGTTACTGCAAATGCTTGTCAAGAAGGCGAAAGAAGGCATAGATGTAAAAGTCTTATATGACGCAATGGGCTCAAGACGATTACCAAAAAGATTTTTTCGACCTTTGCTTGAAGCTGGTGGAAAGGTAAGTGCTTTTTTTCCTGCTTTAATCCCCCACTTAAATTTACAGGTGAATTTTCGCAACCACCGCAAGCTTGTGATCATTGATGGTGAAAGTGGCTATATCGGAGGATTCAATATTGGCGATGAGTATCTTGGGCTAAATAAAAAATTTGGTTACTGGCGAGATACCCACCTAAAAATTAGCGGTAAGGCTGTTTTTAGCATGCAGACAAGATTTATTCTTGACTGGAACCAAGCTTCATCGGCAAAAATTCGCTATGAGGACAGACTTTTTCCGGAAATTGGTGCAAAAGGAGATACAGATGTCCAACTTGTTTCAAGCGGCCCCGACTCTGAATGGGAGCAAATCAAATATGGGATATTAAAACTTATCTCATCAGCCAAAAAATATATTTACATTCAGACACCTTATTTTATTCCAGATGCAAGTGTGCTTGATGCAATCAAGATAGCCGCTCTTTCAGGGGTCGATGTAAGATTAATGATTCCAAATAAACCAGATCACGCTTTCGTCTATTGGGCGACCTATTCGAATGTCGGGGAATTACTAAAGACAGGGGCGAAAGTTTATATTTACGATAATGGATTTATTCATGCAAAAACGATTATTGCAGATGGTAAAATTGCCACAGTTGGTACGGCAAATATTGATGTTCGCAGCTTTAAATTAAACTTTGAAGTGAATGCCTTTTTATATGATCGAGCACTTGTCCAACAATTAGTCGATATCTTTCATGAGGATGTGAAGCATTCTCATGGATTAAGTTGGGAAGAATACCAAAATCGTTCCCTTTACATTCGCTTTAAGGAATCATTTTCTCGCTTGTTATCACCGATCTTGTAGAGGATGGTCAAAGGCGATAACCTGTCGCAACGCCTTTGTGACCTCCTTATTGTAGGTCATTGTAAAAATGGCGCTGCGAGCTAAAGGATCTTCGACTGAGTACCGGCACGTCCTGTGTTGAACGTCGACGTCATCACATCCTATGAAAGTTCGTTGGCAGGGAAAGGACCTCCCGCTAAAATCGCCCACGTCCTGTGGACAACACGGAAGTCAGTATATCATCTACAAGTCCGTCTCGAACTTTCGACATACAGGACGTACTAGTGTCGGATGTTTGCGATTGACGCCGACTTGGTCCTTTTTGAACATGCATTTATAAGGCGATATTTGTCTTTGGAAAGTGAGGGATGATTCATTAAGTGGTATACCATTGGTACATTAACGATTCCCGCTTCTTGGATTGCGATTGTCGGTGCCTGCATACTCACAGCAGCAGGCCTATATCTCTATAAAAAGAGGATAACAGCAGAGTGGTATGGAAATGCTGTTTTTATATGGCTGGTAACATGGAAGTTCAGTGTCCTTCTCTTCCAATTTCCGATGATATGGGCTCACCCCTTATCTATTTTATACTTTAATGGCGGTGTGAAAGGATACTGGCTTGGTTTTGCAGTAACAATTTTTTATACATTACATAAGGTTAGACTTCGGAATTTGCAAGTGGTGAATATGTATCAAGCTTGGATTTGCTCCATGATTGTATATGAGGTACTCCAGGCTATTTTGGATCAAGGCTCTTTCCTATGGATGGGAATGCAATTATTCATCGGTGGAGTATTCATATTATTCGTGTCGAATAAAAATCAGTTATTATGGAAAGAACAATTACTGATTCTTTATACAGCTGTGCAGGCGATATTTTATTCCCTTCATCACTCTTTACTATCCATTCCAATGGTCACTTATTTCCTCATGGCTATAATCTTAGTGATAGCTCTGCGAAAATGGGAGGTTTCATCATGACGAAGAAAATATTTGGCTTTAGTCTTTTAGCGATTTTAGCAGGGGTTTTAGTCATTAATATTGTCCAAGAAACACAAGCGAAGAAAGAAGTGGAAGAAACTCAAGAACAAGTTCTCCAGCTGAGGCTGGAGGCTGCCACCGAAACATCCAATGGCGTTTATTCGGAAGGCTTAGCCGAAGGGGATATTCCACCTGATTTTGAATTAGAAACATTAGCTGGTGAAAAGTTCAAACTATCTGGCCTACATGGAAAGAAAGTATTATTGAATTTTTGGGCAAGCTGGTGTGGTCCATGTAAAGCAGAAATGCCCCATATGGAGAAATTTTATCAAGAAAAAGTGGAAGAATTAGGTGTAGAAGTGATTGCTGTGAATCTTACTTCCGGTGAACGTGTTGGTAATAAGCGAGAAAAAGTTGAAAAGTTTGTCAAGGAGTATGGATTGCATTTCCCTATTCTGTTAGATGAAAAGGGAGAAGTGGGCGATAAATACCAGGTTATCTCTATTCCGACAAGTTACTTTATCAATTCCAATGGATTAATAGCGAAAAGTATTATCGGTCCTATGGACGAAGAAATGATGGAAAGGCTTGTAAAAGATTTAAAATAGACAATTAACAACAAATAATGGATATATTATTTGAAAATAAGGTTGACTTCTTTGAGAATAATAGACTATACTTGATGTTAATAACAGTGAATCGTAATACTCTTATCAAGAGTGGCGGAGGGATAGGCCCTGCGATGCCCAGCAACCTTCAGAGGAATTATTCTGAAAAGGTGCTAATTCCTACAGACTGCATGGTCTGAGAGATAAGGAGCGGAAATACAATCAAACCCTCTTCTTATCAGAAGGGGGTTTTTTGACTAGTGTTAGCGATAAGGATGATATCATTAAGGAGGATGAGAGGGAATGTCACAAGAACAATATAAACCAGAAACCTTATTATTGCACGGAGGACAAGAGCCAGATGAAACAGGAGCACGCGCTGTTCCAGTACATAGAACAACCTCTTATGTGTTTAAAGATTCGGAGTATGCGCAAAAGGTATTTGGATTAGAAGTACCGGGAAATATCTATACAAGGATTACCAACCCAACGGTTGATGTATTTGAAAAAAGAGTCGCTTTGCTTGAAGGGGGTACGGCCGCTGTTGGTCTATCATCTGGAATGGCAGCCATTGCTTTTTCGATTTTGAATATTACACGTGCTGGTGATGAAATTGTTGCGGCCACGGATCTATATGGAGGTACGTATAATCTATTTGCTGTGACACTGCCAAAATATGGAATTAATGTGAAGTTTGTAGATCCGAAAGATCCGGAAAATTTTCGCAAAGCAATTACGCCTAAAACGAAAGCACTTTTTGGTGAGATTATCGGAAATCCAAGCTTGCATATTTTTGATGTGGAAGCTGTGGCAAATATTGCGCATGAAAATGAGATTCCACTTATTGTTGACAGTACTTTTGCTACACCTTATCTTTGTAAGCCAATTGAGTGGGGAGCGGATATTGTCATCCATTCTGCAACAAAATGGATTGGCGGCCATGGAACGGTAATCGGTGGGGTTGCTGTCGATGCAGGAAAGTTTGATTGGAATAACGAGAAATTCCCTGATTTTGTAGAACCGGATGAAACATACAATGGGCTTCGTTATGGGATTGATGTACCTAATGCTGCCTTTGCAACAAAATTACGTGTGCAATTACTACGTGATTTTGGACCATGCTTAAGCCCAGATAATGCTTTCCAATTATTACAAGGGTTAGAAACATTACATTTGAGAATTGATAAACATATAGAAAATGCAAAAGCCGTAGCAGAATTTTTAGAGAATCATGAAGCGATTGAGTGGGTATCATATCCAGGCTTAGAAAATCACCCATCCAATGAACTAGCACAAAAATATCTACCAAAAGGTGCTGGCTCAATTATCGTATTTGGTATTAAAGGTGGAAGAGAAGCAGGAAGACAAACCATCGACCATGTGAAATTATTTTCCCATGTTGCGAATGTCGGAGATGCAAAATCATTAATTATCCATCCTGCTTCCACAACGCATCAACAATTAAGTGCAGAAGAGTTAAAGGTTGTTGGGGTAAAGGAAGAATTAATTCGTATCTCGGTTGGTCTTGAAGCTGTTGAAGATATTATAGCTGATCTTAATCAAGCGATCGGAAAAGCCGTAGAAAAAGTGTCTGTAAAGTAAGGCAAAGAAAGCTAGGAGGCTGGCGCCATGCGTTTCAGTCTCCTTTTTTTAAATGACATCCATGAATAAGGGGGAGAAATAGGTGCGAATCATTAAAGCAGCACTATTAGGGCTTGGCACAGTTGGAGCCGGCGTTTATGAGGTTATATGTAATCAGCAAGAAAAATTAAAGGAGCTTATTGGAGCCGAAGTGCAGGTAGTAGCGGTGCTGATTCAAGATGAAAAGAAAGAGCGGGAAGTAGCAGAAGATGTTATGGTAACAAATAATATTGAAGAAATTTTAGCAATTCCAGGGCTTGATGTCCTCTTTGAGTCGATTGTCGGTGCTGAACCAGCGCATCATTACCTGGATGAAGCCATTAAGCATGGATGCCATATTATTACAGCCAATAAAGAAATGTTTGCTAAACACGGAGAAGGTTTATTGGAAAAGTCGCGAGAAAACAATGTTCAAATTGGCTACGAAGCGACCGTTGCAGCCGGGGTTCCCGTTATCCGCACCATTCAACAGCAACTACAATTGAATAAAATTGAGCGGGTTCAAGCATTGCTAAATGGTACCTCTAATTTTATTTTAACGGAAATGAGACAGAAACAACTTCCGTTTGCCGAAGTGTTAAAAACAGCTCAATCCCTTGGCTTTGCCGAAGCTGATCCAACGAATGATGTAGAGGGAATCGATGCTTTCTATAAAATTATGATTTTGAGTCAGTTGATCTACGGGAAGCAACCACCGTGGAAAACAGTTGAGCTCCAAGGAATAGCAAGCCTTTCACAAGATAAGATTTCTAATTCTAACGGCCGTTTTAAGCATATTGCAGAGTTGGAAAAGGTAGGAGATCGTATCCAGGCGTTTGTTCGTCCTGTTGAAATCGATAGCGGGCATCCTTTATATTCTGTTGAAGGTGTAGATAATGCAGTCGTGCTGGAAACTTCCTTGGCTGGAAAAATCATGATCCAAGGACCGGGAGCGGGGAGTAAACCAACAGCTAGCGCTATGTTAGAAGATTTTATTAGTATTTTTCAAAGTAATAAAGCAGCTGTCCTAAATTAGTTATAACTTGTCCCCTCATCGCATAGGATTTATAGAGGCTATTCATAAAGGAGAATGGATGAAGAGATAAACGGCTAAAATGGATAAACGGTTAAGTTCGCGTCGTCCTGGCAGCAGGCTTAAAACGCAGCGTCCTGTTGCTTCGCCTGCCACTAGTACGTCCCTGTCTTCGCAACACCGTTTTGACCGTCGTGTGGGCCTCCGTCCGCATGTCTTCGCCGTTTTGACCAACATCCTGTTGGCCTAATTGCGGTGAGGAGGAAACGTATGAAGAAAAGGTGGCTGGTTATCATTTCCGTTTGTTCATTCCTTTTAGGAGCAAGCGGTATATATGCGAGTATGGTGTGGATTCTTCCGAATTGGCAAGAGACACAAGGGAGTCAAGAAGCAAAAACGGGGCAGATACTACCAGCTATGGAAAAAGTAGCAGAAGCCTATGAGTTAATCCAACAGGCTTATGTAGAAGAAGTAGATACGAAGAAATTAACCCAAGGTGCGATTCAAGGAATGGTTGCGACATTGCAAGATCCCTATTCTGTGTATATGGATGAAGAAACCGCAGAAAGATTTAATGAGAGTATGGATTCTAGCTTTAATGGAATCGGAGCTCAAATTGCCATTCAAGAAGGAAAGCTTGTGATTATTTCCCCAATAAAAAATTCCCCCGCTGAAAAGGCAGGGCTAAAAGCAAAGGATCAAATTATTAGGATTGATGGGGACCCTGTTGATGGGTTGGATTTATACGAAGCATCGAGTAAAATTCGTGGAAAAAAAGGAACAACGGTGACACTGGATATAACGAGGACTGGTGTATCTAAGGCGCTCACATACGAGATTGCCAGAGACGAAGTCCCAATTTTGACCGTTTTTTCCGAGGTGAAAGAGAGTGGCGGAAAGAAATTTGGCTATGTTGAGATCACTTCTTTTGCGGAGGCAACAGCGAGAGACTTTGAGGCAGAATTGAAGGAACTGGAAGCGGAAAAGATTGATGGCCTTGTGATTGATGTACGGGGAAATCCGGGTGGTATGTTAATTAGTGTACAAGAAATCCTGACTCAATTAGTGACAGGGGATAAACCCTATGTTCAAATCGAGGAGCGTTCAGGTAAAAAGCAAACCTATTATTCGGAATTGAAACAGCAGAAAAACTACCCTATTACTGTACTTATGGATGAAGGCAGCGCCTCTGCATCAGAAATTCTGGTGGCCGCTTTAAATGAAGTCAATGGTACAACCTTGATCGGTACAAAAACTTTCGGCAAGGGGACAGTGCAGCAACCAATTCCTTTGGAAGCTGGAGGTAATTTAAAATTAACGATGGCGAAATGGTTAACCCCTGATGGGAACTGGATACATGGTAAAGGGGTTAAACCTACGATTGAGGTTCAGCAGCCAGCCTATTTTAATGTACATGCCATTGAATACAAGGAACCATTCAAAATAAATATGAATGATGAAAATATTAAATTTGCTCAAGAGATGTTGAAAGGATTAGGATTCTCTCCAGGCAGAATCGATGGTTATTTTGATGAACAAACGGAAAAAGCTGTGAGAGCCTTTCAATCGGTCGAGGAACTGCCAGTAACAGGGGAAATTGATGATCAGACAGTAGCAAAATTAGAAGGAAAAATTGCTTCTTTTATAAAAGATGAGAAAAATGATATTCAATTGCAAGTTGCTTTAAAATCCTTACAAAAAAATAAATGATGAATGAACATATTTTCAGTTGAAACGGATGTTCAAAAGAGATAGGCTAGACATTTTTGAAAATTTCAGATGTCTAGCCATATTTTTATTCTTTTTCTTCTAATGTCTGGTAAAATAGAAGTTATAGTGCGTGTTCAAAAAGGAGGATAAAAAGGACCAAGTCGGCTAAAGGTGCTGACGTCCTGTCAGCAACACCGACACTAGTACATCCTGTACGTCGAAAGTTCGAGGCGGCGCAGTTTCGAGCAGCGGAATGTATGCATTTAGATACATGAGCAGTACAGAAACAAGCCAACGAAGAAATTCGCAGTGTCATTTTTACCGGACTGTTTGAACATTCTTTTATATTAATGTTCGGAAGGGATGTGGAGGGACTTGGAATGGACCATAGAAGTTGCTAAAGGGATAGGGCGAATGTTACTTCATCCTATTTTCTATTTCTCAATAATATGGGTGGTATTGGCGGGGTTCTGGAGAATAAAGCGAGAACGACGTGATTTTCATATGAAAGTACATACTATTTTTCTTGAGCTGAGACATTTATTTCCTGTGGGGATACTCGTTGGAATACTTCTATCCATTGTATCTATTTTGCTAGGTTTGACCTTTCCGTTACAACTGCTATTAATAGTAGCGGTTGCTACGATTGTATTAACTATTATTGGAAATGCTAGATTGCTATCAGCTGCTTTCACGATTGGCATCCCTTTACTACTAGTAAGCTCATTGTCTCTATTTTCCATTGAATGGGACTTCCTTGATTCGTTGGATTCGAATTATCTGCTTGGCGCATCTGTTATGTTGGGCTTATTAATGGTTGCTGAAGGGATGCTCATGATAAAAAATGGGTTGAAGGATGTCTCACCTAAATTACGGACAAGCCGTAGAGGGTTAACAGTAGGGGCTTTGCAAACAAAAAGATTTTGGCTTCTTCCTACTTTTCTTTTTCTTCCTTCTGGTGCCTTAACATTGCCTTTTGATTGGTGGCCTGTTATATCGTCTGGATCTGAGGGATATTCTCTTGTGCTACTGCCATTTTTGCTCGGTTTTCAACAGCAGATTCAAACGGAATTGCCTGGTGCTGCTGTTAAGCGAATGGGGAAAAATGTTTTTGGCCTTGGCTTGCTTGTTCTCATCGTAGGAATTGTGAGTGTTTTCCTCTTACCTGCATATGCTGCAATTACGACATCGGTATTTGCTCTAATAGGAAGAGTTTGGCTTGTTTACCGACACCGTATAAGGGAAAATAACAATCCGTACTACTATGCTCCAAGAAATTCTGGTGTTATGGTTTTGGACGTGCTGCCCAATTCTCCAGCTGAGAAAATGGGACTCAAAACAGGCGAAGTTATTCAAACCTGTAACAAAGTAAATGTTAATAGTCAGGAAGAAATGTATCAGGCTTTATCAAAAAATCGAGCATATTGTAAATTAGAAGTGTTTGATCATAATAATGAAATCCGGATTGTTCAAGGAGCTTTATATGAGGGAGATCACCATGAACTCGGCATTCTTTTCATAGAAAATCAGAAATTTGGTCAGCCTGATCAGGTTGGTTAAGGAGAAAAGCACAGGGTCTTTTTTGAAAGATGAGTCCATTTCATAATTATGGATCAAAAGATAAAACACGAATGTTATAGTGATTCAAATGCCTATTGTAAACTTTGCACCAGTTGATTGGAGCGGAAGGCGGCTACTCCTCGGGGATAAGCGTGATAGGTGAGAACCCGCAGGAGCAAGTCCATCGGCGTTGCGACGTACAGGATGTACTAGTGCAGATGAAGGAAGCGACAGGACGTTGCGAACTTAGCGATCCTCTGCATAAATAACCTGAGGCAAAGCTTGTCGCCGATAGGCGGTAGTCTTGCGCTTTTCTTAACATCCTCTATAACAGAAAATAACGGAAAAGTTCACGAAGAAGACATTGTTTTGTAACGGAATGTTAGTTTACCTACCTTCCAGGGGTATGATAGGATTAACAAAGGAATTGAAGTGATGTTTCCCTACAGTGGAAAATATTTGTTTTCATTGGTGGTCTAACCCCCATATTGACAATTCTCTAGTTACTGTGAGAAGGGAATATCGTGAACTAAAAGGGGGAGAACCCCCATTTCTTTACTAGAAAAAACCTGGAGAGGTGCCAAATGAATAATAAGAAATTAATGATCATTACGATTGCGGTCGTTGTGATTGCCGTCGCTGCTATTATCATTTTGAATCAGAAACTGGATCAAGCAGATCAAGAAAATGCGCCAAAAGTCGAACACCCCAATATTGATAATCAACCTACTATGGGAGAGGCAGACGCTCCGGTTTCTATCGTGGAATTTGGTGATTATAAATGTCCAAGCTGTAAAGCGTGGTCTGAAAGAGTATTACCGCAGCTTGAAGAGGATTATATCGATACTGGACAGGCGAAGCTATCTTATATAAATGTTCTATTCCACGGAGAGGAATCTGTTCGCGCGGCATTAGCTTCAGAGGCTGTTTTCAAGCAAGATCCTGAAAACTTTTGGGCATTCCATGAATCTCTATTCGCGGCACAGCCTGCAACTGAACAACATGATGAACAATGGGTGACAAATGAATCTTTAGTAGAAATTGCTCAAGAAACAGCACCTAATGTTGAATTAGATATAGACCAATTTGACCAAGAGATTGAAAAGTATAATGAGGAACAGCCAATAGAATCACCAGAGGTCAATCTTGATAATCAGTTGAGAATAAAGCATAATATTGAATCGACTCCAACTGTTATCATCAATGGTGTCGTTGTAAAGGATCCGTTTGATTATAAATCTATTGCAAATCTCATTGAAAAAGGATTGGAGTAAGAGGATGAAGAATACCAAGTCGAGCTTTCAGGATTATCTTCTTTATTTTGCTTGGATTGTATCGCTTGTCGCCACATTAGGGAGTCTTTATTTTAGTGAAATCAAAGGCTTTATCCCCTGTGAGTTTTGCTGGTATCAAAGAATCCTTATGTATCCTTTAGTTGTGATCATTGGGATCGCCGTATTTGAGCAGAATAGAAATATAAAAAAATACGTGCTGCCTTTTTCCATTATTGGAATCGGGGTATCCTTTTATCATTACTTAATTCAAAAGGTTCCTGGGCTAGCGGCTGTGAAACCATGTGTTGGTGGAGTTCCCTGTAATGGTCAATATATTAACTGGCTGGGATTCATCACCATCCCATTTTTAGCCCTGATTGCCTTTATTCTCATTACCGTTTTTATGTTGTTGCTTCGTAGAACAAAAGATTAAGCTTATATTCATTGCAAAGGAAAAGAGGGAAGTGCTTTTTTGGCATTTCCCTTTTTTTGCAATTAACGTATGAACAGCGATTGAGTTTTTTAAAATAGATTTGCTTGCCTTACTCCTTTTTATCTTCGGAATGTTCTTCCACCGCTTCTTCTTGGTTTCTTCCCCAAAAGAAATTCCAAGGGTCTCGATGATGAGGGGGCTTACCCTGCCCTTCTTCTTTTATTTCTACATTTTTTGCGTGAATAACGAGATTTTCCACATGTATTTCTTTCGGCTTCTTTTCGTGTTCATGGGACATGTCCATCCTCCTTTCTAAATGACGATTTCGCTTTATCCTATTCAGATTTTGGGAAGGTGTATAGGCAAAAATATAGATCGACGAATGTTTTGTACATGACAATAGTGTATAACTTTGGAAAAAGAAGGGATTCCATTATTTTTAACGTGGAATCCCTTCTTTGCATATACGTTAAAAGAAGGGTATGAAAGCTAAGGTAGCGATGGCTCCTAAAGCAACTCCCCAGCCAAATCCCCAACCCCATCCCCAGCCATAGCCATATCCTCCATAATTAGATCCACCCAATGGACGAAGATAAACTCGATTGGAAGAGACACGGTCAATAATGCCACGATGCACTTGACCATCTCTGGTTGTAATCATCACAGGACGGCCAACACCACGGCGACAAGCATGATAATATTGATTCACTGGCAAACTTAACACCTCCCTAACTTTAAGTGCGTGTTCAAAAAGGAGGATAAAAGGGACAAAGAATTCGCAGCGTCAATTTTACCTGATTTTTTGAACATCCTCTGTAACCCATCCTTTATTAGACTATGTACCTTTCTAAGCTTTTGAATGGACAAACAACTTGGTTGTTAAGCGGAAATAATAACATCACGCTCAGGAGCAACTATCATATCTTATTGTATAAATAAGCAATGAAGGAGCGGAAAGGATGGCATTTAATTATCATGATGCATTAGCAAAAGGGAAAGTGTATGGGGCTCATCCAGGTGGTTTTTATTTGACGAAAAGGCTGCTTGAAAATATAAAGTTAACTAAAGAAATGAAAGTGCTTGATATAGGTTGTGGAATGGGTCAAACGACTTTATATATAGCAGAAACTATTGGCTGTCAAGTTGTCGCAGTTGATAAACATCCAGAAATGATTCACCATTTACGTCAACACAATGGCGTACAAGCTTTACCAATCGATATTATTGAAGCAGATATCGAAGAACTTCCATTTGCTGATGAACAATTTGATTTAATTGTTTCGGAATCTGTTATCGCTTTTACGAAAATAGAAAAATCCTTAGACGAATTGAGAAGAGTTTTAAAACAACCGGGAACTTTTATTTGTAATGAAATGTGTGTGCAAGAACAAATGAAGGTTGAAGAGCTAGAGCAATTTAAAAATCTGTATCAAATTCAGGAAATTTTAACGAAGGAAGAATGGTTTTCGAAGCTAAAAAAGGCAGGTTTTCAAAACTTTACCATCATAAAAGATAGAAAAATGACAGAAGAATTATCAGAGTATGCAGATGAAGAAAAAATGTTGGATAATGGAGGAACCGTGGTCTACAGTGAAGATGTTGAACAAATTTTAGTAGAACAAAGCCTTTTACTAATGGAGTATGCTGATAAGATTGGCTATATGGTTATACAAGCAGAAAAAAGGTGAACTTGGGCAAGTCCACCTTTTTTTCTAAAATGCATTAATCTGCAGCTGCGAAGAATTCCTTCGCTTTATCGAAGTATTTTTCATCTTCTGGAAGGATATCTTCCTCATGATAAATCGCTTCGACAGGACAAACGGCTTGACAAGCTCCACAGTCTATACAAAGATCAGGATCGATGAAAAACATCTCATCCCCCTCTAGAATACAATCGACAGGGCAAACTTCGACACATTCGCCGAATTTTTCTCCTATACATGGTGCCGTAATAACGTAGGACATATAAAAACCACCTTTAAAATAGTATCTTATGATAAAGTGAGAATTCAATCATTGGGGAATTTCCACTGATTAAATAAGGATCAAAGGCTAAGTTCGCGACACCCCTGTCGCAAAGCCTTTGTGACCAACCCCTGTTGGCCTCAATACAAATATAGCAAATCTCTTTCCTATTTTCAATTGGACAAGCAAACTCTCTTGATGAAACTGGAGTAATTTTTGTATATTGTCACAAAAAAGGGAATCTTTTTTGAATTAGTTGACAAATTAAATGGTTGAAATATAATTAATATATGAGCATATACGCATATAAATAGAAGAGTAAATGGTAGTCGTTCAGTAAAACCTATCTACACTAAATGAATTAGATAAGGAACCATTTTAAATTTATCCCGGATTAACTGGCAGTAAGACACCCACTTCAAGAATTCGAGGTGACAGGACGTCGAGTTTGAGTCTGCCAACAGGATGTTGCGAATTTAGCCTTTGATCCTTAACATTCAGTTTCACTTTATTTATAGAGCCTTATCTGAAATAGCATGCACTAAGAACGAAAAGAGTTGATCAAAAATGGCAGAATACAAATTACAAGGATTGTCTTGTGCCAATTGCGCAAGGGAGATGGAAGAGGATATCCAAAAGCTGGAACATGGAAAGGATGCGAAGGTCCTATTCAACTCCAGTAAATTAATTGTTTCAGATCAAGTCGAATTGCAAAAAATAGAAAAGATATTAGCGGCCGATGGGGCGGTTCTCGTCAAGCAAGAAGCAGATCCACAGGACCATCGTTCAATCCAGCATTTAATATTGCTCATTGGATTATCCGTTTTATTATTTGCTAGTGCGCTACTCGTAGAAGGTACTAGCCAGAGCTGGATAGCGATTCTTCTTTTTCTTGTTGCGGCTGCTCTAAGTGGATACACTACCTTTATAAAAGGGTTAAAAAACATTGTCAAATTCAAGTTTAATATTGATACATTAATGAGCATTGCTTTAATTGGTGCATTTGGCATTGGCGAGTGGAAGGAAGGAACATTGGTTGCGATTTTGTTCGGAATCAACGAATATTTAGAGGGGCTAGGGATGCAAAAAGCTCGTAAATCAATGAAGACTTTATTAGAAGTTGCCCCCAAAGAGGCGATACGCATTTCCGAGAATGGCGAAAACGTTGTCCCGATCTCAGCCTTACAGGTAGGGGATGTCGTCCTTGTTAAATCAGGTTCGAAAATCCCTTCAGATGGGATCGTCATAGAGGGAAAAAGCTCTGTGAATGAGGCGGCGATTACTGGAGAATCGATGCCCGTAGAAAAAGGGATAGAAGACTCTGTTTTTGGCGGAAGTATTAACAATGAGGGCGTTTTGCGGATAAAAATTGCGAAGGCTTATGAAGACTCTTCCTTAGCTAAAATTCTTCATCTTGTTGAAGAAGCTCAGGAAACAAAAACGCCCACAGAAAAGTTTATTAATCAGTTTGCCAAATATTATACTCCTGCGATTATGATGATTGCAGTTATAGTGATCGTTGTTCCTCCGCTGTTTGGCGGAAGCTGGGGAGAGTGGATTTATCAAGGGCTTGCTGTTTTAATTGTTGGCTGTCCTTGTGCATTGATTATTTCTTCACCAATTGCCTTAATCTCGGGTATCACAAGAAATGCTCGGCATGGTATTTTAATCAAAGGTGGCGTGTTTCTTGAGCAATTGGGCAAAGTCGACACCATCGCTTTTGATAAAACGGGCACATTAACAAAGGGTGAGCCGCATGTTGAGAAAATGGTCATTTATGATCAAGACGCTTTTTTAACGATTGCCGGTGCAATTGAAAAAAATTCTTCCCATCCACTGGCGAAAGCTGTGATGAAAAAAGTAGAAGAATGTGATGTGGCTGTGCAAGAGCCTTCCTACATCGAAACGATTATCGGTCAAGGTGTGAAAGCCGTGATTGCTGGTTTCAATTATACGTTAGGAAATGAAAAAAGCATTCCGGCTCCTGCTTTGACAGTGGCTGTTCAAAATGATTTAAAAACTTTGAAAAACGAAGGGTTTACGTTAGTAGCTGTGTCCGATCATGAGAAAGTATTAGGCTTATTCGGAATTGCCGATGAGGTACGCCCTGAGAGTAAGGAAATTGTCGCAGAGTTATATAAAGCAGGGATTAAGAGGACAACGATGTTAACAGGAGATCACCAACAAACGGCTGAAAAAGTCGCTGTAAATATTGGACTCACTGATTATTATGCAGGATTATTGCCAGATCAAAAGGTGGAGAAAATCAAAGAATTAACGAGGCAAGGAATCACTGCAATGGTCGGGGATGGAATTAATGATGCTCCAGCTTTGGCTACGGCAGATTTAGGGATTGCGATGGGCAAGGGAACCGACAGTGCGATAGAGACAGCTGATATCGTGCTGATGCAAGATCATCTTGGCAAACTACCTTCTGCCATTAAAGTTGGAAAACAAGTCAATGCAATGATTAGACTCAATATTGGTTTAGCCCTTGGATTAAAGCTAATCGCCTTGCTTTTAACGATTCCAGGCCTCCTGACTCTATGGATTGCCATCTTATCTGATATGGGAGCGACTGTGCTTGTCACACTATTAAGCTTGACTGTTTTGATGGAAAAACGTACATTAAAATCATAAGTTCAATTAGGCTGTCTCGAAAAGTACAGAGGCAGTCCTTTTTTACCGGAGGCCTGCAGGACGCAGGTCACAAAGGCGTTGCGACGTACAGGAAGTACTAGTGCAAGGACAGGACTTCGCGTTTTGACCTTGCCGACAGGATGTCGCGAATTTAGTCTTTGATCCTTTTTAACAACCTGATAAAGGGGGCGAATTGAATGGAAAAGGTGCTTGTGATTGATGATGAGCCTTCCATTGTTACATTATTACAATTTAATCTAGAAAAAGCAGGCTTTGCGGTGATTACAGCAGGAGATGGAAATTCAGGTTTACAGAAAGCTCTTGAAGAAGATCCTACCTTAATTATTCTGGATTTAATGCTTCCTGGTATGGATGGTATGGATGTTTGTAAAACCATTCGCCAGGAAAAACTGAAAACTCCTATCTTAATGCTAACTGCGAAGGATGATGAATTTGATAAGGTATTAGGGCTAGAACTTGGGGCAGATGATTATTTGACAAAGCCCTTTAGTCCACGTGAAGTCATTGCAAGAGTGAAAGCTATTTTGAGACGATCGCAAATGAATGAATCTGCTGATGCACCAAAGCAGGAAGCAACGATGATTCGTATCGGCGATCTCGCTATTTTTCCCGATCAATACGAGGCAGAGCTTGCTGGTGAAAAGCTTGATTTAACACCGAAGGAATTTGAATTGCTTTTGTATTTGGCGAATCATCAGGGCAAGGTTCTTAATCGGCATCAATTATTAGATGCAGTTTGGAATTATGAATTTGTTGGAGATTCACGGATTGTCGATGTCCATATTAGCCATTTACGTGAAAAAATTGAAAAAGATACGAAGCAGCCACTGTATATTAAAACAGTGAGAGGGTTCGGGTACAAATTGGGGCAACCGTGATGATTCACAAATTATGGGTGCGGATCACATTTTCCTTTTTATTATTGATTTCAGTTTTATTAGTCCTTTCTGGCTTGTTTTTATCAAGAATGATGAAAGATACATATTATGATTTAAAAGAAACCCACTTACTTCAAACATCAAAATTAGTAGTAAATGTCATTGAGAGGGAAGACTTGCTTTCCACTCCGCCAGAACTTCAGGAGGAAATGGATCTGTTAGCTGAATCAATCCAATCACGATTAACCGTTTTGGATCAGGCCGGAAATGTATTAGCTGATTCAGAGGATTCTCCTGCAGAGATGGACAACCATTTAAATCGACCAGAAGTAAAACAGGTCCTCCAGGATCAAGCTGCCTCAGGTCTCTCTATTCGCTATAGTAAAACACTTGGCTTTCATATGATGTATGTGACCGTTCCGATGATGGAAGGAGACGAAACAGTTGGAGCCATTCGAGTGGCTTATTCTCTTCAGAAAATTGATCTTGCTTTACGCAAGCTATGGATTAGCATCAGTATTTCCTTACTTACTGTTTTTCTTCTCACAGGTTTAATTGGGACGAGATTAGCGAAAAGCATCTCTAAACCAATTGAAGAAATGATTAGCGTTTCGGCAAGGCTAAAAGAGAAAGATTTTTCTGCCAGAGTCCATCACCAACCTCGAGGTGAATTAGGTCAATTAGCAACGTCCATTAATACGCTAGCTTCGAGCTTGAAAAATCAAATGGAGACGATTCAAGAAAATGAACAGCAGCTTTCAGGTGTATTAGCGAATATGACGAGCGGTGTCTTATTAGTGGATATGCAAGGCAGAATATTATTAGCGAACAAGGCGATGGCGCAATTTATGGGAGAGGATCCGCAAGCTTTTCCAGGAAAAATGCATATGGATGCTAGTCGAAACTTAGAATTCAGTTCCTTGATGGAGGAATGTCTAAAAACCGGGCAAGAACTAAGAAAAGAAATTACCTTCTATTATCCAAGGGAGCGAATCATGGATGTCCATCTTGCCCCATATGTCCGCGAGAATCAGGTGAGAAAAGGGATGATCGCGGTATTGCATGATGTAACGGAAGTGCGCAGGCTCGAAAATATGAGAAGGGACTTCGTTGCCAATGTTTCTCATGAATTAAAGACACCGATCACGTCGGTAAAAGGATTTGCGGAAACTTTATTAGACGGAGCCATGCATGATGAAGATGTCTGTCGCGAATTTCTTAGTATTATTTATCAGGAGAGCGAGCGGCTTCATCGATTAATTAGTGAGTTATTATATTTGTCGAGAATTGAACAGCATCATATTCCTTTAAAACTTGAACAAATGAATATGACAGAGGCTGTCTGGAATATGGTGAACACGATTCAAAAAGAAGCGAAGAAGAAGAAACTAACCCTTGTCCTTCCAGAACAGAGGCACGATATTTGGATGGAGGGAGAAAAGGATCGAGTCCACCAGATTGTCTTAAACCTCCTTTCTAATGCGATCGCTTATACACCCGAAGAAGGGAAGATTGTCGTGGAGCTATGGGAGGAGGCTGATCAAGTAAAACTTAGTATCTCGGATACCGGGATTGGTATTCCAGCATCTGAGCTGCCTCGAATATTTGAACGTTTTTATCGAGTAGAAAAGGCTCGATCTCGCCGTTCTGGTGGAACGGGGCTCGGATTAGCGATTGTAAAACATTTAACGGAATCCCATCATGGGAAAATTGAAGTGCAAAGTGAAGAAGGAAAAGGGACAACCTTTATTATTACATTACCAAAAACACATGAAAACCATGACAAACCCTCGCTTTCATAAGCGAGGGTTTTGTCATGGGAAAAGATCGATGAAGTAATGCTATCTTGTGGATAATTTGCATGAAAATGCGTGCATAGCTGTTTATCCTTATTAAGAAAGTTTGTACATCGGTAAACGGGCGCTTGTTCTTGTTAAGGAAACTATAAAATTCTTGGCTTGTGGATAAGTTGTAATTTTGAGTTTTGTCGTCTAGCTCCAGCGCCTAGCCCCTCGAGGTCAAATAACCCTGAACCTATGAAGGGAAAAAGCCCCTTCCTAGGTTCAGGAACATTTGCTTGTCGGGGCTGATCAAGGCGCTTGTGCTTTTGTTCTTTACAAATTCCAAACAAAGCTTTACATAAACTTCACATACTATTTATAGGCACTTAAAAGAGATTGTTTATTGTATAGATAAGCAATCAATGATTGCAATTCAAACAGAAAAGGTGGCTCACTCATGAATAAGAAATGGATCGCGTATCTCGGATGTCTCTTTATGTTTACAATGCTTCTGGCGGCATGTAGTAATACAGAGGCAGGTTCAGAATCGGCATCAGGGACTAGTAAACCTAGTACAGAAACAAGTAAAAAAACATCAACAGAGAGTGACGAATTAACAGGTTCCATTACTGTGGTTGGTTCAAGTGCGATGCAACCTTTAGTTGAAGCGGCTGCTCAGCAATTTATGCAACAACACCCTGAAGTAACTGTTAATGTCCAAGGGGGAGGAAGTGGAACGGGCCTTAGTAAGATTAGTGAAGGAGCCGTTGATATAGGAAACTCAGATGTGTTTGCTGAAGAAAAAGATGGGATTCCAGCTGACAAACTCACAGACCATAAAGTTGCCGTCGTTGGCATGGCACCCGTTGTTCATTCAGAAGTTGGTGTTGAAGATATCACGCAAGATCAGTTGATTGATATTTTTACAGGAAAAATCAAAAATTGGAAAGAACTTGGCGGTGCTGATCAAGAGATTATTGTAGTCAATCGAGCACAAGGCTCAGGTACGAGAGATACATTTGAAACATTTGCTTTAAATGGTGAGGAAGCGATTGAAGCACAAGAACAAGATTCATCAGGTACAGTTCGAAAAATTGTTAGTGAAACGCCTGGTGCCATTAGTTATCTAGCATTCTCTTATATTGATGATTCCATTCAGGCCTTGAAAATGGATGGAGCTGAACCAACGGCTGAAAATGTAGAGACGAATAGATGGAAAGTCTGGGCTTACCAGCATATGTATACGAATGGTGATGCAGTGGATGTTACAAAACAATTTATTGATTATATGTTAACAGAGGAAGTGCAAACTAAGCTACTTCCGAAAATGGACTACCTTCCCGTCACAAGCATGAAAGTCGATCGAAATGCTAACGGGGAAGTAAGTAACCAATAATAAAAGAAGCTTGATAAGAGGCTGAAACATAGGGTGCATATACCTCCGATCCGAAAATATACTTCGCTTTCCACGGGCGAGTGGCAACTCTCACTTCCCGCAGGAGTCTACGTATATTTCCTTGGCTAAGGCAATGCATTCTTCGTCCTTGGAGCTGAACATTTTAATTATGCCGCAGCCTCTTACACATTGCTATTAAAGGAGTCGATCGCTTTGGCTAAAGCGGAAAGTGAAATGTATATGGATATCACGAAGCCAAATAAGAAGCTGCGATTGGAGAAGATGGGAAAAGGGATCACTTTGATTGCAGTGGGCATCACGATTTTACTGACCGTGATGATTCTTGCTCTTGTTGTTTCTAAAGGAGTCACGATCTTCCTCTTTAATAAAGGGAGTATTATAGAATTTTTGACAGGGTTGAAGTGGAATCCTGGAGTGGTAAGTGAGCTAGGAAAACCGATTATTGGAGCACTTCCATTGATTACAGGCTCCTTTATTGTCACTCTTCTCTCCGCTCTCATTTGTACACCAATTGCGATTGGGGCAGCGGTGTTTATGTCTGAGATCTCACCGCGATTCGGGAAAAAAGTATTACAGCCTGTCTTGGAACTATTAGTAGGAATTCCTTCCGTTGTTTATGGTTTTATCGGTCTCTCTATCGTGGTTCCGTTATTGAGAGAGTCCTTTTCAGGAAGTGGATTTGGCATTGCCGCGGGGACAATCGTACTTTCAGTGATGATCTTGCCGACGATCACAAGTTTATCGGTTGAGGCAATTGCTTCCGTTCCCCGTTCGTTGAGGGAAGCATCTTATTCATTGGGAGCGACACGTTGGCAAACGATTTATCGAGTAATTTTAAAAACCGCTAAATCTGGCTTGCTGACAGCGATGATTTTTGGAATGGCGCGTGCCTTTGGAGAGGCTTTAGCAGTCCAAATGGTGATAGGCAATTCACCTGTAATGCCAACCTCCCTAATGGAACCCGCATCAACACTTACAAGCATTTTGACAATGGGGATGGGCTATACCGTATTAGGACAAGCGGAAAATAACGCTCTTTGGTCCTTAGCCCTTATTTTATTAATGATGTCATTTCTATTTATTATGCTCGTAAGATGGATTGGAAGAAAGGAGCGAGGAGTATGAATGCAAAATGGATCGATCGGATCGCAACAACCGTTTTTTACGGGATTGCCTTTCTTATTCTCGGGCTTCTTATTAGTTTACTAGGATATATCTTTTTTCAAGGTGTACCAAAACTAAGTTGGAATTTTATCACAGCTTCCCCACAAATTTTTGAAGAGGGTGGAGGGATTGGGCCCCAATTATTTAATTCCTTTTACCTACTAGTGTTAACTATTGTAATGACAATTCCGATTTCTCTAGGGGCGGGAATTTATCTATCGGAATATGCACCTAAGAACAAGTTCACAGATTTTATTCGTTCGATGATAGAAGTACTATCTTCTTTGCCTTCTATCGTTGTCGGGCTCTTTGGTTTTCTGTTCTTCGTGATTTATATGGGGTGGGGCTTTTCCATTCTGTCAGGAGCCTGTGTCTTAACTGTATTTAATTTGCCAATAATGGTTCGGGTTGTGGAAGATTCACTTCAAAATGTATCTGATGAACAAAGGAAAGCAGGATTAGCTTTAGGTGTTTCGAAATGGGAGATGATCACGACAATTATTTTACCAGCTGCCTTACCTGGTTTAATAACAGGGATTATTCTTGTAGCAGGTCGAGTCTTTGGAGAAGCAGCTGCCCTCATTTACACCGCTGGGATGAGCAGTCCACAACTTGACTTTTCCAATTGGAACCCATTTTCGGCTGCATCTCCGCTCAATCCATTACGACCAGCAGAAACGCTGGCTGTGCATATCTGGAAAATTAATGGAGAAGGGATCATGCCTGATGCTGCAGCAATTTCAAGTGGTGCGTCCGCGCTTTTATTAATAGCAATCTTACTATTTAACGGATTAGCGCGCTGGATTGGTCATCTTGTATTTAGAAAAATGACTACAACATAAGAAAGGTGGTTTAAAAATGGCGATTGCTAAAGTAGTAAATCAAAATACGCAAGTGGATAGATTTACGCCAAATAAAAATATCGTTTTCCTTCCGACACGTTCGATTGTAGCGACTGAAGGAGTTACTGTTGCTTATGGAGATAAGATTGCTGTACAAAATATTGATCTTGCTTTCCCTGATCAGGCAATTACAGCTTTGATTGGCCCTTCAGGCTGCGGTAAGTCAACCTTCCTGCGTTCCTTGAATCGAATGAATGATAGTATTGACCATTGCCAAGTAACAGGCAAGATCCATTATCGTGATATTGAGATTCATTCACCGGAAGTAAATGTGTTTGAATTACGAAAGCAAATAGGCATGGTTTTTCAAAAGCCCAATCCTTTCGCTAAATCTATTTATAAAAATATTGCGTATGGTCCTGCTCACCATGGAATAAAAAAGAAACAGCAATTAGATGAAATTGTTGAAACGGCGCTGCGAAAATCTGCTTTATGGGATGAAGTAAAGGATAAACTCCACTCGTCTGCGCTAAGTCTTTCAGGAGGGCAGCAACAACGTCTATGTATTGCTAGAGCGATTGCGATGAAGCCTCAGGTGCTCTTACTCGACGAACCTGCATCAGCATTAGACCCTATTTCCACTAGAAAAATTGAAGAACTAATGTGTGAATTAAAAAAAGAATATACGATCATTGTTGTGACCCATAATATGCAACAGGCAGCTCGAATATCTGATTACACAGCTTTTTTCTACATGGGAGATTTAATCGAATTTGGGACAACAGAAGAAATGTTTACCGATCCTCAAGATGAACGGACAGCAGGATATATTGCTGGAATTTTTGGATAAGGGGTGGAATTAATGGTTTTAACATTGCATCAGCCGCATAATAAAGAAACCGTAATGAAAGCAGAAAATCTTCAATTTTATTATGGAGACTTCCAAGCGCTTAAAAATATTCACCTTGAAATTAAAAAGAACCAAATTACCGCATTAATTGGTCCCTCAGGCTGCGGAAAATCGACTTTTCTACGCACACTCAATCGAATGAATGATTTTATACCAGAAAGTCGAACAGAGGGAAAGATCTATCTAAATGAAATGGAGATCACCAACCCTTCTGTCGATGTTGTTGACTTAAGAAAAAAAGTCGGCATGGTATTTCAACAAGCTAATCCCTTTCCAGTTTCCATCTATGATAATATCGCTTATGGTCCAAGGATTCACGGACGAAAAGATAAACAACATCTGGATCAAACAGTAGAATCCTGTCTTCGCTCCGCTGCTTTATGGGATGAAGTGAAGGATGATTTACGTGCTCCTGCTACAAGCTTATCAGGAGGACAACAACAGCGATTAGTGATCGCAAGAGTACTAGCGATTCAACCAGATGTGATTTTAATGGATGAACCGACCTCTGCCTTAGATCCGATTTCAACAAAAAAGCTGGAAAGTCTTATTTTAAAATTAAAAGAGAAATATACGATTATCATTGTTACTCACAATATGCAGCAAGCGGCTCGAATTTCAGATCAAACGGCCTTTTTCCTCCATGGTGAAATTGTTGAATATGGGCCGACTCAAAGTCTTTTTTCGAACCCAGAACATGAAAAAACAAAACAATATATTATGGGACAGTTTGGTTGATATTATAGTATAAAACTTCTGCAATTTTGGATCATGTGTTAATATTATGTTTTACCTACAGTTAAAACTTGCTTTTTTTTTGTAATTGAGAAAAACTAAGAGAGAAGCTTTAATTATAGAGTAGGTGAGACAATGGATAAAATTTTCTCAGCCATTTTTATTCCGGCGATACTAATGGTCCTGTTTACTAGAGTGACATATAGAAGAAGTGTTAGCTTTTTTTTAACCTTGGCCTTAATTATTGTTTCTGCTTATAAAGGCTATATTCATGGTTGGGGTTTAATTGCGATTGAGGCTGCCTCGTTAACAGCAGGCCTGTTCATCACGGATCGAATGGTAAATAAGAAGAGACCAGCTAAAAAGGAGTCTAAGACAAAGAATAACGATTGAAGGATAGGATTGAAATATGACTATGAACACAGAAGGCAGGCCCACTAGGAGGTCCTGTTTTTTTCTATTAATATACTTTCGGAATTTCGAGGTGTAAATTTGCCGAATTACTAGGAATTGAGCTTATGGTATTCATTTTCAAAACCTTTTCAAGGGCTAGCAAATACGCTGCTTGTTGATTATGATCTTGTTTAATATAGAATGGACAATTATACAAAGGTGAAATATCCCCTATTAAATGCAGGAGGAGAAATAAAAAAGTGGTCCAGGAACCTTGTTTCAACTGACTCGGCGAATGACGAGAGACTATTATTATTTATAGCAGTGATGGATATTAAAAAAATATCGAAAATACGTTCGCTTTTCACTGGTTATCTTTATAGGAGTTGTGGTAAAATGTAAGACATGTAAAAATAAATCACTATTAGAGGATGTTCAAAAAGTCCGGTAAAAATGACACTGCGAGATAAAGGAACTTCGCCTAGTTACCGACACGTCCTGTGTCGAACATCGAAGTCACCTATTAGACTATATATAGATAAAAATCAAGTTAGGAGGAAGAATGATTGGACAATACTTTTGAATTGATATCAAGATACAAGCCATCAGGTGATCAACCAAAAGCGATTGAACAGCTTGTCGAAGGAATTCATAATCAAAAAAAATACCAAACTTTATTAGGAGCGACCGGAACTGGGAAGACTTTTACTATCTCTAATATGATTCGGGATGTAAATAAGCCGACGCTTGTGATTGCCCACAATAAGACACTAGCAGGGCAATTGTATAGCGAGTTTAAAGAGTTTTTTCCGAATAATGCTGTGGAGTACTTTGTCAGCTACTATGATTATTATCAGCCGGAAGCATATGTGCCGCAAACAGACACGTATATTGAGAAAGATGCCAGCATTAATGATGAAATTGATAAATTGCGACATTCTGCGACGTCTGCACTATTTGAACGGAAAGACGTAATTATTATCGCCAGTGTTTCCTGTATCTATGGTCTAGGGTCACCATTTGAATACCGCGACCATGTTTTATCAATGAGAACAGGAATGGAAATTGAGCGAAATCAGCTATTACGTCGTTTAGTTGATATTCAATATGCTAGGAACGATATTGACTTTCAACGCGGGACGTTTCGCGTTCGCGGAGATGTCGTGGAGATCTTTCCTGTCTCGCGTGATGAGCATTGTATCCGGATTGAGTTTTTCGGGGATGAAATAGACCGGATTCGAGAAGTGGATGTCCTCACAGGTGAAGTGTTAGGGGAACGAGATCATGCTGCTGTTTTTCCGGCTTCTCACTTTGTAACTGGTGAAGAAAAAATGACGGTAGCGATTGCTAATATTGAAAAAGAATTAGAGGAGCAGTTGGCAATATTAAAGGAAAATGACAAATTATTAGAAGCACAACGACTGGAACAGCGCACAAGATACGATTTGGAAATGATGCGTGAAATGGGCTTTTGCTCTGGAATCGAAAACTATTCACGACATTTGACACTAAGGCCGGCTGGCGCTACTCCCTATACATTGCTTGATTATTTTCCAGAGGATTTTCAAATTGTAGTTGATGAATCACATGTGACCCTACCGCAAATACGAGGAATGTATAATGGTGACCAAGCGAGGAAACAAGTGTTAGTGGATCACGGTTTTCGCTTACCATCTGCCTTGGACAATCGTCCTTTGAAATTTGACGAATTTGAAAAACATATTAACAATATTGTCTTTGTATCTGCTACCCCAGGCCCATTTGAACTAGAACATACACCGAAAATGATCGAGCAAATTATTCGCCCAACAGGATTGCTCGATCCTAAAATTGAGGTCCGCCCAATCGAAGGGCAAATCGATGATTTGATTAGTGAAATTCAATTACGGGTAGAACGAAATGAACGAGTTCTTATTACAACCTTAACGAAAAAAATGTCCGAGGATTTAACCGATTATTTAAAAGAAGTTGGCGTGAAAGTGCAGTACTTGCATTCTGAAATTAAAACATTAGAACGAATTGAAATCATTCGAGATTTACGAATGGGTACTTTTGATGTATTAGTAGGGATTAACTTGTTAAGAGAAGGTTTGGATCTACCCGAGGTTTCACTTGTTGCGATATTAGATGCAGATAAAGAAGGATTCTTGCGTTCAGAGCGTTCTCTTATTCAGACGATGGGACGGGCGGCAAGAAATTCGGATGGACAAGTGATCATGTATGCAGATAAGATGACCGATTCCATGGAAAAGGCGATATCTGAAACGGAACGGCGTCGTTCTATTCAAGAAAAATATAATCAAGAACATGGTATCACCCCGATGACGATTCAGAAGGATATTCGCGATGTTATTCGAGCTACAGTGGCAGCAGAGGATCCAGCAGAATATACCGCTAAAGGGAATTTGAAAAAGATGTCTAAAAAAGAAAGAGAAGAATTTATTGAGACAATGGAAATGGAAATGAAAGAAGCGGCAAAAGCATTAGACTTTGAACGTGCAGCACAATTACGTGATGCTTTATTGGAATTGAAAGCGGAAGGATGAGCAAACGATGGCACAAGACCAAATAATCATTCAAGGGGCAAGAGCTCATAATTTAAAAAATATTGATGTGACAATTCCAAGGGATAAGCTCGTTGTTTTAACGGGCTTATCAGGATCTGGAAAGTCCTCCCTCGCCTTTGACACTATCTATGCGGAGGGACAAAGAAGATATGTAGAATCTCTATCTGCTTATGCGCGGCAATTTTTAGGACAAATGGATAAACCGGATGTAGATGCCATCGAAGGTCTTTCACCAGCTATTTCAATTGATCAGAAGACAACAAGTCGTAACCCACGTTCGACCGTTGGAACGGTCACAGAAATTTATGATTATCTTCGTTTGCTTTTTGCACGAGTTGGTAAGCCAATCTGTCCGATCCATGGAATTGAAATTAGCTCACAAACGATTGAACAAATGGTTGATCGCATTATGACCTATCCTGAGCGCACAAGATTACAGGTACTTGCACCTGTTATTTCCGGACGCAAGGGATCCCATGTAAAAGTATTAGAAGGAATAAAAAAACAAGGGTATGTGCGTGTGCGAATTGATGGAGAAGTAGAAGACCTGAGCGAAGAGATCAAGCTTGAAAAAAACAAAAAACACTCGATTGAAGTGATTATTGACCGGGTTGTTGTGAAGGAAGGCGTTGAAGCAAGACTTGCTGATTCACTAGAGACAGCTCTTGGCCTAGGGGAAGGAAAAGTGATTATCGATATCATTGATCAAGAGGAACTGTTATTCAGTGAGAACCATGCCTGTCCTGAATGTGGATTTTCAATTGATAAATTGGAACCAAGAATGTTCTCTTTTAATAGTCCTTTTGGAGCTTGTCCTGATTGTGATGGACTTGGTTCAACACTAGAGGTGGATCCTGATTTGGTGATTCCGGATCGTTCCCTCACCCTTAATGAAAATGCCATTGCTCCCTGGGTTCCCGTAAGTTCACAGTATTATCCACAGCTTTTAAAAACGATCTGTACCCATTTTAAAATTGATATGGATACGCCTGTAGAAGATTTACCGGAAAAACATTTAAACATTATTCTTCATGGTTCCGCAGATGAAGTATTTACATTTCGTTATAAAAATGACTTTGGTCGTATGCGTGAAAGCAGTATCCGTTTTGAAGGGGTGCTTCATAATGTGGAACGACGCTATCGTGATACAAGCTCCGATTATATCCGTGAACAAATGGAGAAATATATGGCGCAGCAGCGCTGTCCTCGCTGTAAGGGACATCGTTTAAAAGAAGAAAGTTTAGCTGTGAAGATAGCGGGCCGGCATATTAGTGAAGTAACAGAGCTATCGGTAAATGATGCCAACCAGTTTTTTCAGGAATTGGTATTATCAGAGAAAGATGCGCAAATTGCGAAATTAATTTTGCGGGAAGTTGGGGAAAGGCTCGGTTTTCTTGTCAATGTTGGACTTGATTATTTAACATTAAACCGTGCTGCTGGTACTTTATCTGGTGGAGAAGCCCAGCGAATTCGCTTAGCTACTCAGATTGGTTCAAGATTAACGGGTGTTCTCTATATTTTAGACGAGCCATCCATCGGTCTTCATCAACGGGATAATGACCGCTTAATTGCGACACTAAAAAACATGCGAGATATAGGCAATACTTTAATTGTTGTCGAACATGATGAAGATACCATGCTTGCGGCCGATCATTTAGTTGACATTGGGCCAGGTGCTGGTGTACATGGCGGGGAAATTGTTGCTCAAGGAACACCGAAAGAAGTAGCTGAAAATAAGGCATCCTTAACAGGACAGTATTTATCAGGTGACAGGTTCATCCCTCTACCAATTGAACGCCGTAAGCCGGATGGTCGTTATCTTGAAATTAAAGGGGCAAAAGAAAATAATCTGAAAAATGTTCAAGTGAAAATTCCCCTTGGCTTGTTTACTGCGGTAACAGGTGTATCAGGCTCAGGGAAGAGTACGTTAGTGAATGAAATCCTTTATAAAACTTTGGCGCAGCGGCTTCATAAATCCAAAACAAGACCAGGCAATTTTAAAGAAATCAACGGAGTTGAACATCTGGAAAAAGTCATTGATATTGATCAATCCCCGATAGGAAAGACGCCACGCTCAAACCCTGCCACGTATACAGGAGTGTTTGATGATGTGCGTGATGTTTATGCTTCAACCAATGAGGCGAAGGTTCGCGGATATAAAAAAGGTCGCTTTAGCTTTAATGTAAAAGGAGGACGCTGTGAAGCTTGTAAAGGGGATGGCATTATCAAAATAGAAATGCATTTTCTCCCTGATGTATATGTTCCCTGTGAAGTTTGTCACGGTAGTAGGTATAACCGGGAAACATTGGAAGTAAAATATAAAGGGAAAAATATTGCAGATGTATTAGATATGACAATTGAAGATGGATTAGAATTTTTTGCTAATATTCCTAAAATCAACCGTAAACTGCAAACCATTGTTGATGTTGGGCTTGGGTATATGAAGTTAGGGCAACCGGCCACAACGTTATCTGGAGGAGAAGCACAAAGGGTGAAGCTTGCCTCGGAACTCCATCGTCGTTCCAATGGTCGTTCTTTGTATATATTAGATGAACCAACAACTGGATTGCACGCAGAGGACATCGCCCGCTTATTAGGGGTTTTACAGAGACTTGTGGAGAATGGCGACACCGTTCTAGTTATAGAGCATAACTTAGATGTGATCAAAACAGCTGATTATCTCATTGACTTAGGACCTGAAGGCGGAGACAAAGGCGGAACGATTGTCACAAAAGGAACCCCAGAGAAAGTAGCACAAACAACTGATTCCTATACGGGACACTACCTAAAGCCGATCTTAGAGCGGGACAAAGAACGAATGAATCGAAAAATCCTGGAAAAAATGAACGTTTAAAGTGCATGGCAGGCCTCGTTTTTTGTCGAATAGATAATTTTTTAGTAATGGAATCAGCTTTTTTTGAAACCTACAACGGCCTATATCCGTAAATTCTGTTAGAACCTAAAAGGAGGAAGCTGACGTGAACGAGGAAAAGAAACGAATACTTGAAATGGTACAGGATGGAAAGCTTTCAGCACAAGAGGCAATTATTTTGTTAGAAGCACTTGAAGGAGAGCCGACTAAGGGTTCTTCGACTTCCAAGCCAAAAGAGGCGGAGAAAGAATCTCAACCACAACCAACTACGTCTCTTCAAAAGGGGACGCAAGAGGAACAGACTTCTCAAGATGATCAGCAAACAGATGAAAAGAAGGAAAAGGAAAAAACAGATTCTGCTGAAAATATCTATTCGCAGCTTGAATCGGCTGGTGAACGATTATTCGATTTTGTTCAAACTACCTTTAATAAAATGAAGGATTTTGATTTTCAATTTAATCAAACAGTTGAAATTCCCCATGCTTTTCAGCAAGCGGGTGAACAGGTTGAGCGAATTGATATTGATGTGGCAAACGGTCCTGTAAGAATCAAGACCTGGGATCAGTCGGAAATAAGAATAGAGTGCCAAGCCAAAGTTTACCGTACAGAAGATCGCGAAGAAGCGAGAACCTATTTTCTAGATCATAGCCTATTCAAGTATGAGAATGGATTACTCGTCTTCGGAACTCAATCTAAGCTGATGAAGGTAGAAGCAGTCATTTATATCCCTGAAAAAATGTATAAGAAAATCTCGGTTCGTGTCTTTAATGGCGGAGTAAGAGGCACAAATTTACAAGCTGAATCCTTCGTTATTAAAACAACAAATGGAAAAGCTGATCTTACAAACATTCAAGGAGAAAAACTTGATTTAGACACTGTCAATGGCCAAGTGGCGCTAGTTGATTCACAAATTGAAAAGGTGGAAGCCGAAACAGTCAATGGTACGATTAAAGCAGAAGGGGTTTATAAGGATCTAAGCTTGCAATCCTTAAATGGCAATATTGACTGTATTGTCACAAAACAAGCTCCAAATATCATTGAAACAAAATCAGTAACAGGAAATATTCATGTTACACTTCCCGATGGAATCGCGATTGATGGAGACGTTCAATCCAATGTTGGGAATTATAAACTGCAGTTAAATAATATTGATATCATGCATGAAAAGAATGAAATCATTCAAAAACAAGTAAAATTCAAACGGACAGGTACAGATAACGAAAAAGCTCATTTGTTTGCTAACACGAAGACAGGCTCTGTCTATATCCAGGAAGAAGAAGGTCAGTAAGATGAAGTGGAGTATAGGGATTATTGTCAACGCCCTTTTATTTCTTGCTTTTGCGGGGTATTTTGAAGGGGTTGAGGTGTCAAGTATATGGTCAGCCATTGGAGCCAGCATCATTTTGTCTATATTAAATATGCTTGTACGTCCGATACTCATTCTTTTCACTTTACCCGTTACTTTACTAACGTTAGGATTATTTTTATTTGTGATCAATGCATGTACCTTATTAATGACAGATGCTTTAATGGGAAGCTTGTTTGAAATCTCTGGCTTTGGTTTAGCCTTGCTTCTCGCTGTGATCATGTCATTAATCAATCTCCTGATCCAAAAAATCATTATAGAACCGAGAAAAAGAAATTGACATGTAGGAGGCCCCAAAAAGGTAGATATCTGCTTTTTTTGGGGCCTCTGTTTTGTATGTGAAAATCTTAGGTAAAGAGGAGTATCTATCAATGTTGATAGAAAACTTAAATCGAATAGTGGTTTTTATATCATATATAATGATAAAATAGTCAATGATGTCTAGATAGCTTATTCATTAGAAGTTTATTTAAATGGCAAGGAGTGATGGACTTGTCCAAAGTTCGGACAGAAGATATCATAGAGCGTTTCGATTTGGAGCTTATAAGTGGAGAAGAAGGTGTTCATAAACCGATTACAACCACGGATATTTCCCGCCCAGCTTTAGAATTAGCAGGCTTCTTTAATTATTACCCTGCAGAACGTGTTCAATTGCTAGGCAGAACAGAAATTGATTTTAGTAGCAGGTTATTAAAAAGTGAAAGAAAAGAACGAATGGAATTGCTTTGTAATGATATAACACCTGCTATTGTTATTTCGAGAGGACTAGAAATTCCCAAGGAATTAGTTGAGTCGGCAGAACGTAATAGTGTTCCTTTGCTAAGAACATCGATGAAGACGACCCGTTTTTCCAGTAAGCTGACGAATTACTTAGAAAGTGAGTTAGCCCCTACAACGGCTGTGCACGGTGTTTTAATTGATATTTATGGCATTGGTGTTTTGATCACAGGACAAAGTGGAGTCGGGAAAAGTGAGACGGCATTAGCCCTCATTAAACGTGGCCATCAGCTTGTCGCAGATGATTGTGTGGAAATTAGTGAAATTGAGGAAAACATGCTTGTAGGAAGCCCGCCCCCGTTATTAAAACAACTTTTGGAAATCCGTGGATTGGGCATTATCAACGTAATGACTTTGTTTGGGGCAGGGGCTGTTCGTTCAAGTAAAAAGATTACCTTATCTGTTCATTTAGAGCTTTGGGATGAGCAAAAGCATTATGATCGAGTAGGTCTTGATGAGGACAAACTAAAAATCATTCATACAGAAATACCGAAATTAACTATCCCTGTAAGACCAGGGCGTAACCTTGCTGTTATTATTGAAGTGGCTGCAATGAATTTCCGTTTGAAGAATATGGGAGTGAATGCGGCGAAGCAATTTACAGAAAGATTAGCAGAAGTTATTCAAAATGGAAATGACCATGATATGATGACATAACGATTTAGAAAGGAGAGGAAGAATGAGCATTGAACCAATTAACCCGATAGCGATTGAATTAGGACCTTTTGCTATTCGCTGGTATGGCATTATTATTGGGGTAGGAATTGCTCTGGCTCTTATTGTTGCTGTACGTGAAGCGAATAAGAGGGGCCTTCCAAAAGATACATTTACGGATCTTTTGATCTGGGCGATTCCGATTTCAATTATTTGTGCGCGGATTTATTATGTACTGTTTGAATGGGGCTTTTATTCTCAGCACCCAGAAAAGATTATTAGGATCTGGGAAGGTGGGATCGCCATTCATGGCGCTCTAATCGGAGCCGTTGCGACCGCGGTAATTTTTTGCCGCAAAAAAAATATATCTTTTTGGAAACTGGCAGATGTTGCTGCCCCAAGTCTTATTTTAGGACAAGCGATTGGACGCTGGGGTAATTTCATTAACCAAGAAGCACATGGGGAGGCCGTTTCTAGAGCATTCTTAGAAAATCTCCATTTACCACAGTTTATTATAGACCAAATGTATATAAATGGAGAGTATTATCACCCCACTTTTTTATATGAATCTGTCTGGAATATACTTGGTTTTATCATCCTGCTTCTTTTAAGGAGAAGCTCATTGCGACGTGGGGAACTTTTCTTAAGTTATCTTATTTGGTATTCAATTGGGCGTTTTTTTGTGGAAGGACTGCGTACGGACAGCTTAATGCTGGAATCATTGCGGATGGCTCAAGTCATTTCACTTGTCATCATTTTAATTGCCGTTGCGATTTGGTTCTATCGTCGTTACACAGGAATGGCCAAACAAAAATATAAGGATCAAGGTTCGTGACACCAGAGAAAGACAGGATAGGAAGGGGCTTTGGCATGCGACAGAATCTTACAACATTATTATTTGATCTTGATGGAACCTTAATTGACACGAATGAATTAATCATTTCTTCTTATTTACATACATTGGAACAATATTTTCCTGGCAGATTCCAACGTGAAGACGTGCTTCCGTTTATGGGGCCATCCTTATTCGATGTGTTTCATGGGCTTGACCCTGAGAAAGCCGAAGAAATGATTCAAGTGTATCGAAAACATAATCTCGAACAACATGATTTGCTTGTGAAGGAATTTGATGGCGTTTTTGAAACGATACGGACTTTACATGAAAATGGCTACAAACTGGCAATTGTTTCAACAAAGAAAAGGAATACAGTCTTAAAAGGCTTAAAGTTAACCCATTTAGAGCCGTTTTTTAAAGTGGTGATTACAATGGATGAAGTGGAAAATGTAAAACCAGATCCTGAACCATTGAATAAGGCCATGCATTTACTTGATTCACAACCAGAGGAAACGATCATGATTGGGGATAATTATCATGATATTCTTGGTGGTAAAAATGCAGGTACCGCCACTTGCGGGGTTGCTTGGTCTTTGAAAGGGAAGGATCATTTACAAAGTTATCATCCTGATTTTATGTTGGATCATATGGCTGATTTATTGAATATTATTGGAGTTAAACCTCAATGAGACGCACGGAGCGCTTTCCGGTAGAAGGAGCGAACTCACTTTGGCATGTGTATAAAACCGTTCCATTTTGGAAAGTAGTGAAAAACTTCATCGTCATTCAAACAGCTAGATACACCCCCTTTTTAAAACTAAAAAATTGGCTGTATCGGCGTTTCCTAAAAATGGAGGTCGGTCAAAGAACAGCTTTTGCTTTGATGGTTATGTTAGATGTGATGTTTCCAGAGAAAATCAAGGTTGGGGAAAATACTGTAATTGGTTATAATACCACGATTCTAGCCCATGAATATTTGATTAAAGAATATCGTTTAGGGCAGGTGAGTATTGGTGACCATGTCATGATTGGAGCCAATACCACGATTTTGCCAGGAATTACAATTGGGGACCATGCGATTGTCTCAGCAGGTACTCTTGTGCATAAGGATGTGCCCGCAGGAGCATTCGTAGGGGGAAATCCAATGAAAATGATCTATACAAAGCAAGAGCGGGAAGAGCGTTGGAAAGATGATCCCATTTACGGGATGAATAAAACACCTAAATCATAGGTGTTTTATTTATGCTTTTAGTCTGTCTCTGTTTTGAAATATATAAAGCAAAAGAGGCAGACCTGTGTAGTTATACCTAGTCTGCATTTTTTTAATAAAAAATGGTATAAAAGTAGAAAAATTTCCAAAATTCGAGGTGTGTCAGCATGGGTGTCGTATGATATACTACAAAAAGCGACAAGGAATACAGCAACGGAGGATTTTGATGTTTAACAACTCGAAAGGAAAATTAGATAAAGCCAAAATATTTTCTTTTATTCCAACAGGAGAATACTATTTTAATAGAGGTATAAAAGCATATGATCGTTTTGATATGAAGAAAGCGAAAAAGTATTTGAAAAGAGCTTTCGAATTAGAGCCCTTGGAACCGGTCATTGCCTGTCAATTAGCTATTGTTCACACTGAAATTGGAGAATATGAGGAGTCCAATAAGCTATTACAAATGGTGTTGGCAGAATTAGATGAAAGTTTAACCGAATGTTATTATTTTATGGCTAATAATGATGCCCACTTAGGGCTATTTACAGAAGCCTATAAGAATGCGCAACTCTATCTTGAGTTAGACGAAGTCGGAGAATTTACGGAAGAAGCAAAGGAGTTATTAGATTTAATTGGTGTAGAAGATGATGAAAGCTTTTCTGAACTTGTTAAACAAGATGAAATGATTGCCCAACTTGACCAAGCCAGAGATTTATTGCAAGAAGGTTTAATGTCACAAGCAATCGAACTACTTGAACAAACTGTGAAGGATTATCCTGAGCTTTGGCCAGCATATAATAATTTGGCTCTAGCGTATTTTTATGAAGGTAAAACAACAAAAGCATTTGATATCATTCAATATGTATTGGAGCAAAGTCCAGGTAATTTACATGCTCTTTGTAACTTAGCTGTATTTCTTTATTATGAAGATAAGCTAGAGGAGTTAGAGGAATTACTCCAAGCATTGGATAAAGTCCAACCGATTCATTTTGAACATCGTTATAAATTGGGCGCTACCTTTGCTTTGGCTGGAAAGTATCATCAAGCCTATTCTTGGCTGCGCCATTTACAGAAATACGGATATGAAGGAGATTCTTCTTATTATTATTGGTTAGCGAAATCCGCTTATTTTTCTGGAAATCATAAAGTAGCCATGGAGGCTTGGGAGAAATTAACCAAAATCAATCCTGCGCTTTCACAAAAGGAACCTTGGAAGGTCACAGAAGAAGCGATCACTCATTTTGAGAATGAGGATGTGACCATTATGAAATGGTTGACTAGTGAGCATCTTGAAAATAGGTTATATGGAATCTTTTTAATCTCTGTGTCCACATCTAAAGCAGTAATTTATAAGCAATTGGAGCAAATGGACTTAGACAAATTTACGCCATTTGAAAAAAGATATTTAAACTATATTTTACAAACAGAACTAAATCCTGAATTTACTTCGTATGAAGATGAGATCATGCAAGGACATGAAGTGGCAATGGTATTATTCGAGAAATATCAAGCACAAGCATGGGAAAGACGCAGCTTACTCCTTTTATGGTTTCGTGCTTTTTTTAAAATGCTTGAAAATCAAACGGCGATTAAAAATCCTTTCGCCTTAGCGGGTGCAATAGAGTATATTTGGTTAAAAACGCGCCATAATAAAAAAACACAATTGGAAATAGCTGAGGAGTATGCTATTTCGACGTCCACTTTACGGAAGTATGTCCGTATTTTGGAAAACGAATTAGAATGAGCAGATAAATAGACGAAACTGGCGCTCTTTAATACGATAGAAATAGATCAGTAATAATAAATGTATGTTCAAAAAGAAGGATAAAAGGCCCGAGCCAGTGAATAAGCACTAGTACATCCTATACGGTGAAAATTTGCTGGATTAATTTTTATCGATCTTTTTGAACATTCTCTATGAATAGATAACAAAAGGAGTGTACAGCATGTCAGATGAGAAAATATATGATGTGATTATTATAGGAGCAGGACCAGCTGGAATGACAGCAGCTGTTTATACATCAAGATCCAATCTGTCTACACTAATGATTGAACGCGGTATTCCGGGTGGGCAAATGGCTAATACGGAGGATGTAGAAAACTACCCAGGTTTTGAACATATTCTTGGTCCAGAATTGTCAACGAAAATGATGGACCACGCAAAGAAATTTGGCGCTGAATATGCTTACGGGGATATAAAAGAAGTGACGGATAAAGAAATGTATAAAGTGATAAAAGCAGGTAACAAAGAATATAAAGCACGTGCTGTGATTATTACAACAGGTGCCGAATATCGTAAAATCGGCATTCCAGGTGAAACCGAGCTAACTGGTCGAGGTGTTTCTTACTGTGCTGTTTGCGATGGAGCCTTCTTTAAGAATAAAGAGCTTGTTGTTGTTGGCGGTGGAGATTCAGCGGTTGAAGAAGGTGTTTACCTTACTCGTTTTGCTAGTAAAGTGACGATTGTCCATCGTCGTGATGAACTGCGAGCTCAAAAAATCCTCCAAGATCGTGCTTTTGCCAATGACAAAATTGAATTTATCTGGAACCACACCGTAAAAGAAGTAAATGAGGAAAATGGAAAAGTCGGTTCTGTCACGCTTATTTCTACTGAGACTAGAGAGGAATCCAATTTTAAAACAGATGGTGTTTTTATCTATATTGGAATGGATCCATTAACAAAACCATTTGAAAACCTAGGAATTACTAACTCCCAAGGATATATTGAAACAAATGAAGACATGGAAACGAAAATTCCCGGTATCTTTGCAGCTGGAGATGTACGTGATAAACTGCTTCGCCAAATTGTTACTGCAACAGGGGATGGGAGTATCGCTGCGCAAAGTGCACAAATTTTCATTGAAAATTTAAAGGATAAAATAGGTACTGCTCAATAATAAAGCCTGTTTTAACAAGGGGAAATCCTGTCTATTCTTGCAATTTGGATGCAATAAAAAGTTACACTGAATTAATCTGTTTGTAACAGTAGTGCAATGATTTTCGGGTACATTATATACATGAGATATTGACCCCCTTTTTATACAATATCCCTTTTTTGAAAGCACAGCCTTAGGGCTTGTGCTTTTTTTTTAAACAGCTTTTTATCGTTGACAAAAAAACACTCCTACTTTTAAAAGAATTGATAGGCTGTTATTTACACGTCATTGATAGTATAATAATATCATGAGAAAGAAAGCGAAACGGAAAACGGAGTGGGATGCATGAGCACAATAGGATCTGAAGACATACAACTAGTCATAATTACCGGGATGTCGGGGGCAGGGAAAACAGTTGCCATTCATAGCTTCGAAGATTTAGGCTTCTTTTGCGTGGACAACTTACCTCCTGCATTGATGCCAAAGTTTCTGGAATTAATGAAGGAATCTGGAAATAAGATGAATAAAGTAGCGCTTGTTATGGATTTAAGAGGGCGTGAATTTTTTGATACTTTATTACGTGTGTTGGATGAATTTTCTGGTTCAACATGGATGACTCCCCAAATTCTTTTTCTAGATGCAAATGATGCGGCTCTTGTAAGACGGTATAAAGAAACACGTCGTTCCCATCCACTTGCGACAGAGGGGTTACCACTTGAAGGAATCAGACGAGAACGTCATATTTTAGATGAATTAAAAGGTCGTGCTCAGTTAATTTATGACACATCCAATATGCAGCCGAAAGAATTGCGCGAAAAAATTATAGAAGATTTTTCCGCAAATAGAAAGACCGTCTTTACAGTCAATGTGATGTCATTTGGGTTTAAACATGGAATTCCGATTGATGCAGATCTAGTATTCGATGTACGTTTCTTACCAAATCCGCATTATATTGATCATATGCGGCCTAAAACTGGAATGGAAGAAGAAGTGTATCAATATGTTTTAAAATGGAATGATACACAGAAATTCCTTGCGAAAACGACAGATTTACTCACTTTTATGCTGCCCCTCTATAAACGGGAAGGGAAAAGCCAGCTTGTGATTGCGATTGGCTGTACGGGTGGACAACATCGTTCTGTCGCCCTTTCTGAATATATTGGTGAATTTTATGAAAATGATTATCACGTATCGATTACCCATCGAGACATTCAAAAGAGAAAGGGAAAAACATTATGACAGAAACATCAAGTCCCAAGATAGCTGTCGTAGGAGGGGGTACAGGATTACCCGTTCTATTGCGCGGCTTAAAAAATCTCCCTGTTGATTTATCTGCCATTGTAACAGTGGCAGATGATGGTGGAAGCTCAGGGCGCTTAAGAGAGGAAATGGAAATTCCACCACCAGGGGATGTAAGGAATGTCATTGCTGCTTTATCAGATCAAGAACCTTTGATCATTGAGATGTTTCAGCATCGTTTTAATTCAAATAGTGAGCTTTCTGGCCATTCTCTAGGAAATTTAATTCTCGCAGCACTCACATCTATCACTGGCAATTTTGTTCATGCTATCCAAGAGATGAGTCGGGTATTAAATGTACGTGGTCATGTTCTTCCCGCAGCCAATCAATGTGTTGTATTGAATGCTGAAATGGAGGACGGTTCTATTGTAAGTGGCGAATCGAAAATTCCTGAATCAGGGAAAGCTGTTAAAAGAGTCTTTTTAACTCCTGAGCTGATTAAGCCCTTGAGGGAAACCGTTCAAGTGATTCGTGAAGCGGATCTGATCGTACTGGGACCTGGCAGTTTGTATACCAGTCTTTTACCAAACTTATTAGTTCCTGGAATTGGTGAAGAAATTTGTAAAGCAAAAGCCAAAAAAGTATATATTTGCAACCTGATGACACAGCCTGGAGAAACATTGAACTTTTCCGCAAGTGATCATATTCGCGCGCTATATTCCCATATGGATCGTCCCTTTATTGATCTTGTGCTTGTCAATAATAAACCAATCCCAACCCATTTAAAATATCGATACCAGGAAGAGCAAGCGAGACCGGTTGTCTTTGATGTAGAGAACTTGGCGGATTTGGGAGTTGGCGTTATTGCAGAAGAAATTATTGGCTTAGATAAAGGGCTCGTTCGACACGATACTGCAAAAGTCGCTCAGATTCTTTATTCCCTTATTGAAAAGAAGTAGGAGGGAATGAAAAGGAATTGCTGCGAAAACAGTCCATTTTTCTGTTATCTAATGACTTACATATATCCTCATACAAATGGAGAAAGTATTCATCATGAATATGCCTAGAGGATGTGATGCATTAGCCGGATAATGATGGACGCTTGCGATTTATAAGAAAGTATATAACTTAGCTAGTGTTTTGATCTAGCTCTAGCGCTTAGCCTCGAGAAACTCATAGGATGTGAGCTCATCGGCGTTGCCCCAAGATGTGGCCTTAGCCGATGTTCATCTAAAATCAAAATCGAACTTTTCCTGTCTCGGGGCTGACCAAAGCGCTTGCGTTTTTCTTAGGAGGTGGCAGTGGTGTCGTTTGCTTCAGACACAAAAAAAGAATTAACAACATTAGAACCCGCAGATTGCTGTGCAAAGGCTGAATTATCTGCCCTGATTAGAATGAATGGCTCACTCTCCTTTTCCAATCGTATTCTTGTTGTAAATGTGCAAACCGAAAATGCAGCCATTGCTAGAAGAATTTATATTTTAATAAAAAGGATTTATGCAACTGAAGTAGAATTATTAGTTAGGAAGAAAATGCGTCTCAAAAAGAATAATGTCTATATTGTTCGTCTGAAAAAACAGTCAGAAACCATTTTGCGCGATTTAAAAATTATAGGGGAAGGTTTTACCTTTATACACGATATTGCACAAGAATTAATTGTAGATGAGTGTTGCAAACGTTCGTATTTACGAGGGGCATTCCTAGCAGGTGGTTCTGTCAATAATCCGGAGACATCTTCCTATCACCTTGAAATTGCCTCTCTATATAAAGAGCATAATCAGGCACTCAGTGAGCTCATGAATGAATTTTCCTTGAATAGTAAGTTTTTAGAGCGAAAGAATGGGTATATTACCTATTTAAAAGAAGCTGAGAAGATTGCTGATTTCCTTAGTGTGATCGGAGCTCATAATGCCTTATTGAAATTTGAGGATGTCCGAATTGTTCGGGATATGCGCAATTCCGTGAACCGGCTTGTGAATTGTGAAACAGCTAATTTAAATAAAACGATTGGTGCTTCATTAAGACAAGCGGAGAATATCCGCTATATACAGGAAACAGAAGGCTTAGATATCTTGCCTGAAAAACTTCGAGAGATTGCCATTTTGCGTATGGAGCATCAAGATTTAACCTTGAAGGAATTAGGCGAAATGGTTTCCGGAAATTCAATCAGCAAATCGGGCATTAATCATCGATTAAGAAAAATCGATGAAATTGCAGAAAAAATACGCAAAGGTGAAACAAGCAACACATATAAATAAGGAAAGGGGTGAGGAACTATGGTAGCCAAGGAAATAGAAGTCAAATTGCCAGCTGGATTACAGTCTCGTCATGCAGCAGAATTTGTGCAAGAGGCAAGTAATTTTGCCGCAGATGTTTATCTTGAAAAAGGCGGTCGAAATGTCAATGCAAAAAGTATCATGGGTTTAATGAGTCTTGCGATTGGACCCAATGAACTTGTAACACTTTCTGCTACAGGTAGTGATGAAGAAGAAGCAGTTGCGCAGTTGTCCAGCTTTATTGAAAATAATAATTAGTGTGCTTGAGAAAGAGTGTTGAATGCATTGTTTAACACTCTTTTTCTTTGGAAAAAAGTAGGTATGGACCATACATAAGAAATAGAGTAATATGAACGATATATTCAATGGATTCACTATAAAAGATAGTAGAATAGGATTTAATGATTGAAGGAGCTAGACGATGTTAAAACAGTTTTTTTCTTACTATAAACCACATAGACGTTTATTTATTATCGACTTTTCAAGTGCGGTGATCGTGGCTATTCTAGAATTAGCTTTTCCGGTAGCGGTTCAATGGTTTATTGATCAACTATTACCCGAAGGCGATTTGAATAAAATATTTACGGTGGGTGTTCTGTTACTTATTGTATATTTATTGAGCACATTGCTTCAATATATCGTCAGTTATTTAGGACATAAGCTGGGAATTAATATTGAAACAGATATGCGCGAGCAATTATTTACCCATGTTCAGCGCCAATCGTTTCGCTTTTTTGATAATACGAAGACAGGTCATATTATGAGCCGGATCTCGAATGATTTATTTGATATCGGCGAGCTCGCCCATCATGGTCCAGAGGATTTCTTTATTGCGATCATGACCTTTGTTGGGGCTTTTGCGATCATGTTCCAAATCAATCCTAGCTTAGCTGTAATAACTTGTATCATGGTGCCTTTCCTTATTTGGTTGGTGACGTATTGCAATATTAAAATGAATCATGCATGGAAAAATATGTACAGCCGGATTGCAGATGTCAATGCACGAGTGGAAGACAGTGTCTCTGGTGCCCGGGTTGTCCAGTCTTTTACTAATGAGCAATTTGAAATTCATCGCTTCAAAAAAGATAATGGATTATTTCGGATCGCCAAGCTCGCGGCATACAAAGTCATGGCAGGAACTCATTCCAGCATTTATATGATGACAAGACTCGTTACTTTATTGGTGCTTGTTGTAGGAGCATGGTTTAGTTTTAATGGAAAACTGACATATGGAGAATTGGTTAGCTTTGTTCTTTATGTAAATGTATTGATCAAACCAGTGGATAAAATTAGTGCTTTGCTTGAATTATATCCGAAAGGGATGGCTGGATTTAAAAGATTCAGGGATCTTATTGATCAAGAGCCAGAAGTGCAAGATCGTCCTAATGCTGTTGCGATTGATTACTTAAGGGGAAATATTTCTTTTGAGGATGTTCAATTTCAATATGATGACCATAAAGAGGTATTAAAAGGAATTGACTTAAATATTCGCACAGGGGAGACAGTTGCTTTTGTCGGTCCTTCTGGTGCAGGAAAAACGACGATTTGTTCCTTGATCCCGCGTTTTTATGATGTAAACAAAGGGGCCATTAAGATTGATGGAATAGATATTCGGGATATGACCAAACATTCGCTGCGCTCACAAATTGGGATTGTTCAGCAAGATGTCTTTTTGTTTACAGGGACAATTCTAGAAAATATCGCTTATGGAAAACAGGATGCTAGTGAAGAAGAAATACGTGAGGCAGCCAGGAAAGCTCATTTAGAGGACTTTATCGACTCACTTCCTGAAGGCTTTGAAACGCAAGTTGGTGAGCGAGGCTTAAAACTATCTGGTGGTCAAAAACAGCGCTTGGCCATTGCTCGCATGTTTTTGAAGAATCCACCAATCCTGATCTTGGATGAAGCCACTTCAGCTCTTGATACGGAAACAGAAAAAATTATTCAATTAGCATTGAATGAACTAGCTGTGGACCGTACGACATTAGTGATTGCTCATCGCCTGGCGACGATTCGCGATGCAGACCGTGTGATTGTCGTAACAGAAAATGGCATTGAAGAAGATGGAACATATACGGAATTAGTCCAACAAAATGGACTATTTGCAAGATTGCATAATATCCAATTTCAAGAAATAGGTTCTTAATTAAGCCGGGTTCTAATTTAGAAGTAAACAAGCCAATCAAAAAGGTGATGAAGATCATTTTGTAATCTTCATCACCTTTTTGAAATTTTAGGTAATATTATTTTTTCTCCTCAATTTCTTCTTTACGTTCGATGATTCTATCAATTAGCCCGTATTCTTTCGCTCTTTCAGCTGTCATAAAGTTATCGCGGTCTGTATCACGTTGAATGACCTCAAGTGGTTGACCTGTACGATCAGCTAAAATTTGGTTGAGCTTTTCACGCAAGAATAGAATCCGTTTAGCCGCAATTTCAATTTCAGTTGCTTGCCCTTGAGCACCACCGAGTGGTTGGTGAATCATCACTTCACTGTTAGGCAAAGCAAATCTTTTGCCTTTTTTACCAGCAGCGAGCAAGAAAGCACCCATTGAAGCAGCCATCCCCGTACAAATTGTAGAAACATCTGGCTTAATATATTGCATGGTATCATAAATGGCCATTCCTGCTGTAATACTCCCACCAGGACTGTTAATAAAAATCGTAATATCTTTTTCAGGATTTTCCGCTTCTAAGAATAAAAGCTGTGCTACAATGGAATTGGACACATTGTCATCAATACCACTTCCAAGCATAATAATACGGTCTTTTAGCAAACGAGAATAAATGTCATAAGCTCGTTCCCCTCTGCTTGTTTGTTCAATAACTGTAGGAATTAAATTCATTTATTTCTCCTCCTCTTTTTAAAAAAACAGATTCCCTAAAGTGTTGAAAACTTTATGTATTCTTATCATACACTGATGGTCAATAAAGGTCAAATATTCAACCTGACATTTGCCTTTTGGAAATTTGTTCCTATAACATTCCATATTCTCCAATTAAGATGATTTTAAACAAAAATACGTGATTTTTATTAAGGCAAAACTCGCCTTAATTAGGGTAAGGGGAAGGCATATAGATAGATTGAAGATAATTGTGAAAGGGATTTGGAGGGGATGACTCAGGTTTATTTCTTCGAAAAGTGGGACAAAAGTATTTTACCTAAGAAAAATCGAACCACCATCATGAAGTGAACCAAGCGCAACGGCAAACGGATCTGCTCAACAAATTGAATGCCGCGTTACAAGAAAGAAAAGCGGAAAATGAAGCGGCGAAAAATTCAGCTATCAAGAAAGCTCAAGAGTCACCTGATCTATCAGAAAAATCACTCAATACTGAGCTGCAAAAGCAAGAGAAAACAGAAAGAAACACAAACCTATCACGTCCATCTATTTTTTAAGACGGGGAGGGACAGGGACTAGCTTCCTCGTCCCTTCTTCTTAATTTGATAGACTCTCGCCATTCACCGAGTTAGCTGGTACAAGGTTCTCTTGTACTATTTTTTAATTCTCCTCCTACATTTTTTAGGAGATATTTCACTTTTTTTGTAGAACTTCCATTCTATATTGAGAAGATCATCTTCTACAAATGGCGAGTCTGCTTGTCAACGGTGATTTCCGTTCCAGGCGGACGCTTTCCGGGGGGCATGCGGTGAGCTTCCTCGTCGCCGAGGAGGCTCACCGCCCGCCTCGCGGAAAGCGAGCAACTGTAGCGGAAATCAACCACGCACTATCTTGGTAGACGATGTTTACAAAAACATTCTCTTTTTTAAAAATACACTTGTGACGCTTCTTTGGCATGTCTTTTTTTGAAAAGGGCCTCGATTCCCAGTATGCTTTTGGTCATTAGGCGGATTTACATTTTGAAATTCCGAGAGTCTATTTTGGATATTGTTTTGTTTTTGTAGATATGAATGAAAAATCAACTTACTTGGTCAAAAGCTGGTCAACAACATAAAAAAACACCAACAAATGTTGGTGTATCAGTATTCATACGCCCTCGGCAGGAATCGAACCCACATTTTAAGAACCGGAATCTTACGTGTTATCCGTTACACTACGAGGGCAAAAAAGGAAGCGTACGATATGAAATTATAGATCAAGTTTCAATAGAATGCAAGCTATATTTTTGTGTGTTAGAGCAGTTTGTTTAATAAAAGTTTCTAATCCATTAGAAGATCGGCCTATTGATCAGTATAATATGTTATAATATAAGAACAATAGATCGGCTTTGCATGAGGGGTTTTGGTAGCACTGTTGCTTTGCCGCAAGTCTTCGGATGGGAGACTTCCCAGGAGCAGTGATGCCAATGGACATTGTTAGTGCGTTAACGCTTATGATATCTTTCGGGATGTTAGTCGCGTTTATCGTTTCTGATAAAAACCTTAAAAAATAATCCTTCATGCACTCTAGCCGGTTCGTGAGAGATTATTTTCTCTCGCTGCCAAACCCATTTTAAAGGGACGGTCTATTGAGGACTGATCTATGTTTGCGCATGAATGATCCTTATCATTGATGCAATTGTAAGGTTTATATGTTCATTAGAACATACAAAAGAAGCTTGTACATATACTAAAAATAGTTATCATTACAACGTGAAAAAGGAAATAAGGAAGCAGGATAGATTATGGATATTATTTTTTACACTAGAGATCAATGTAGCCTTTGTGTGGATGCGAAAAGCATCCTAACTCTACTACAGAATGATTATCCAATCCACATCATTGAAAAAGACATTGAATCAAACGAAGAATGGACTGAAAAATACGGTTTGATGATCCCTGTGATTGAAATCGATGGAGAAATCGTTCAATCAGGTATCGTTGATTTATTGATTTTAGAGGAAAAAGTCAAATCTAAATTGCTTTAAAAAACCACTAATGGTAAAATAATTGCAGATGGTTTTATTGTATTCTGATTGGGTCACAATATGTCTATGCGGGACAAAAAATGCCCGCTGTTAAAATTGATTCGTGAAAGACCCAGTGCTACAATAAAATTAGTTGCTATCCTATTTTTATAGTTAGATTGGGACATTATATGTCTTGACGGGACAATAGGCGACCTTCTGGTAAAGGAGCAAAAACATGCACAATCTTTTAAAGCTTCAATCAAAATTAGTGCCAGATATGCTGTCTGTTATGCAGAATCGCTATCAGATCCTTCGTTCCATTAGTTTAACGGAACCTGTTGGCAGGCGTACACTTGCCCATATGCTAGGGACAACCGAGCGGATTTTAAGAAGTGAGGCGGAGTTTCTTAAGGCTGGTCAGTTAATCCGCATCAATACTGCTGGCATGTCTGTTACAGACAAAGGAAAAAAATTGCTTGCAGGTCTTGAAGATGTGATGAGGGAATTGACTGGCATTAGCGAGACGGAACTAGCATTAAAGACAAAGTTGGGCATTAAGAAAGTAGTGATCGTTTCAGGTGATAGCGATGAATCCTTAATTGTAAAAGAGGAATTAGGGAAAGCTTGTGCAGAAGCACTTAATCGCTGTTTCGAAGATCAGCAAATAATTGCCGTAACAGGCGGAACAACGATGGCTTGTACAGCAGAAATGCTTACAGCAGAGATGGGGCAAGGCAAAGATTTGTTGTTCGTGCCAGCACGAGGGGGGCTTGGGGAAGACTTGAAAAATCAAGCCAATGTTATCTGTGCTACAATGGCAGAGAAGACAAATGGAATGCACCGCGTCCTATATGTGCCAGATCAAGTTAGCCTAGAAGTTCAGCAATCTCTTCTGAAAGAACCTGCCATTATGGAGGTTGTAGAAAAAATTAAATCAGCTGATATTATTGTGCATGGTATCGGCGAGGCAATCACCATGGCGAATAGAAGAGCCACTGAACAAAACGTCATGAAAAAATTAATAGGTGAAAAAGCAGTTGGAGAAGCTTTTGGTTATTATTTTGATGAAAAAGGGGAAATAGTACATAAAGTCCCCACCATTGGTTTACGAATATCAGATCTATTTGATAAATCGTATGTAATTGCAGCTGCCGGTGGAAAATCAAAAGCCAAAGCGATTAAATCTTATTTTAAAAGTGCACCTGAATCGACTATTTTAATTACAGATGAAGGGGCCGCAAAGTCGATTTTAAAAGATATATCTTAGATAGATATCTCTTTTAAAGATAAATTAATAATTATTATCCATGATATTAAAAGGAGGATGTTAGATATGTCAGTAAAAGTTGGTATTAATGGTTTCGGACGTATTGGAAGAGTTGTGTTTCGTGCAGCACTTAATAACCCGGAAGTTGAGGTTGTAGCTGTAAATGATTTAACGGATGCAAGTATGCTTGCGCATTTACTACAACATGATACAGTTCATGGTAAACTTGATCAAGAAGTATCTGTGGATGGAGATACTATTATAGTAGGTGATCAGCGTGTTAAAGTACTAGCTGAACGTGATCCAGCAGCTCTTGGCTGGGGAGATCTTGGCGTTGAGATTGTCGTTGAATCAACTGGTCGCTTTACAAAGCGTGAAGATGCAGCAAAACACCTTGAAGCTGGTGCAAAGAAAGTCATTATTTCTGCTCCTGCTAATGGCGAAGATATCACAGTCGTTATGGGTGTTAACGAAGACAAATATGATGCAGCGAGCCATCATGTCCTTTCCAATGCATCTTGTACAACAAACTGCTTAGCTCCTTTTGCAAAAGTTCTTAATGAGAAATTTGGCATTGTGCGCGGAATGATGACAACTGTTCACTCGTACACAAATGATCAACAAATTCTTGATCTACCACACAAAGACTATCGTCGTGCCCGTGCAGCAGCTGAAAACATTATTCCTACATCTACAGGCGCTGCTAAAGCCGTAGCCCTAGTTTTGCCTGAGCTAAAAGGCAAACTAAACGGAATGGCAATGCGCGTTCCTACTCCAAACGTATCTGTTGTGGATCTTGTTGCTGAACTTGATAAATCTGTTACAGCTGAAGAAGTAAATGCAGCTCTTAAAGAAGCGGCTGAAGGTGAACTAAAAGGAATCCTTGCTTACACAGATGAGCCTTTAGTATCTACTGACTACAATGGTGATGCTCATTCTTCTACTGTTGATGGACTATCTACAATGGTAATGGAAGGTAACATGGTCAAAGTTCTTTCTTGGTATGATAACGAAACTGGTTATTCCAACCGTGTTGTGGATCTTGTTGCTTATGTTGCGAAACAAGGACTATAATCTATAATATATATGGAACAGCATAATAACTTTGAAACACCTTAGTTGGGGGAGCGGGCATTAGTCCCCTTCCCCTTTATCTTTTCTCGCATTAACGGCCGGTAATGCCTCCCAACTTATGTTTTCGATGATCAGAAAAGTTAATACTGAAGGAAAAGCCGCCCGTAAATGCCCGATTGGTTGGGGCCAATAGGATGTTGGTCACTCAGGTGTTGCCGCAGGAGCTGCAGAGCCTGAGTTCACCTTATATCAGTGTACCCACTGATTAAGTTTCATTTTATCTAGGAGGAGGTACTATTATGGAAAAGAAATCAATTAAAGACCTTGATGTAAAAGGGAAAAAGGTTTTTTGCCGAGTAGACTTTAACGTCCCCATGGAAGAGGGGAATATTACGGATGAAACCCGTATTCGTGCAGCTCTACCAACCATTCAATATCTCTCAGAACAAGGTGCGATCGTTCTTTTAGCAAGTCATTTAGGGCGACCAAAGGGAGCGGTAAAAGAAGAGCTTCGTCTTACCCCTGTTGCACATCGTTTAAGTGAATTGTTAGGAAAAGAAGTAGCCAAAGCAGATGAAGCTTATGGTGACTCTGTAAAAGAGCAAATTTCTAAGTTGGGTGAGGGCGATATCCTCTTACTGGAAAATGTCCGTTTCTATCCTGGGGAAGAAAAGAATGATCCTGAACTGGCAAAAGCTTTTGCTGATTTAGCAGATGTGTATGTGAATGACGCATTTGGTGCTGCACATAGAGCCCATGCTTCAACAGAAGGCATTGCAAAATTCTTACCATCAGCAGCAGGCTTTTTAATGGATAAAGAACTTTCCGTTTTAGGCAAAGCTTTATCAAATCCTGAACGTCCGTTCACCGCAATTATTGGTGGAGCGAAAGTAAAAGATAAGATCGGTGTAATTGATCATTTATTAGATAAAGTAGATAATCTAATTATTGGTGGTGGACTTGCTTACACATTTGTGAAGGCACTTGGTCATGAAGTTGGAAAATCTCTACTAGAAGAAGATAAGCTTGATCTTGCACGTCAATTTATGAATAAAGCCAAGGAAAAAGGCGTCCAATTTTACGTGCCTCAAGATGTAATTGTAGCTGATGACTTCTCAGAAAATGCCAATAAAAAAGTGGTCTCCATTGAAGAAATTCCGGCTGATTGGGAAGCTTTGGATATTGGACCAAAAACAAGAGAAACGTATCAAAAAGTGATTCAAGAATCGAAATTGGTCATTTGGAACGGACCAATGGGAGTCTTTGAATTGAATGCATTTGCTGGTGGAACAAAAGCTGTTGCAGAGGCGCTTGCGGAAGCCACTAATACATATTCTGTCATTGGTGGCGGAGATTCAGCAGCTGCAGTTGAAAAATTCGGTTTAGCAGACCGAATGAGTCATATTTCAACCGGTGGTGGAGCTTCCCTTGAGTTTATGGAAGGGAAAGTATTACCGGGCGTTGCAGCTCTTGATGATAAATAAGACAAGCTAGATTCGCTATTTAATCAAATTTTAGCTATTGTCACAGATTGTACGAAAGGGTGGTTAACATTGCGTAAACCGATTATTGCAGGAAATTGGAAAATGAATAAAATACTTCAAGAAGCGGTTCATTTTGCGAATGAAGTAAAGGGACAGGTACCTAGTGCTAAGCATGCAGATGCTGTTATTTGTTCCCCGGCATTGTTCCTCGGTCAGTTAGTCGATGCTGTCCAGGGTTCCGATGTAAAAATAGGAGCACAAAATATGCATTTTGAAGAAAACGGAGCTTTTACAGGTGAAATTAGTCCTGTCGCTTTAAACGATATTGGTGTTACTTATGTGATTCTTGGCCACTCAGAGCGCAGAGAAATGTTCAATGAAACAGATGAGGGCGTGAATAAGAAGGCACATGTTGCTTATCGGCATGGTCTTGTTCCAATCATTTGTGTGGGAGAAACTCTAGAACAACGTGAAAATAATGAAACAAAACAGCTTGTTGAAGGACAAGTGGTCAAGGCTCTAGAGGGATTATCAGAAGATCAAGTGAAGCAAGCCGTGATTGCGTATGAACCAATCTGGGCGATCGGAACAGGAAAATCCTCCACAGCTGCGGATGCCAATGAAGTTTGCTCTCATATTCGTCAAGTTGTGAAGCAGCATGTATCCGAAAGTGCAGCAGATGCACTTAGAATTCAATATGGTGGCAGTGTGAAGCCCGAAAATATTCAAGAATATATGAATCAGCCAGATATTGATGGAGCGCTTGTAGGCGGTGCGAGCCTAGAAGCAGCATCATTTCTTCAATTATTGGAGGCGTCAGCCAATGAGTAAAACAGCACCAGTTGCACTGATTATTCTCGATGGATTTGGTATTCGTAATGAAGAAAAAGGGAATGCAGTGAAACATGCAAAAAAACCAAACTTTGATCGTTATTGGGACACTTTTCCACATAATCAATTGACAGCTTGCGGAGAGGCTGTGGGATTACCTGAAGGACAAATGGGGAATTCCGAAGTTGGCCATTTGAATATTGGCGCTGGAAGAATTGTTTACCAAAGTTTGACTCGTGTAAATGTGGCAATCCGTAATGGTGAGTTTTTTAAAAACGAAACTTTTCAGCAAGCGATTGACCATGTGAAAAAAACGGGTAAAAAATTGCATTTAATGGGACTACTTTCTGATGGCGGTGTTCATAGTCATATTCAGCACCTTTTTGCTCTTTTAAAACTTGCAGCAGATGAAGGTGTCAAGGAAGTCTATATCCATGGGATTTTAGATGGACGAGATGTAGGCCCACAAACAGCAGAAAAGTATATTAAAGAAACACAAGCAAAAATGGATGAGTATGGAATTGGGAAGTTCGCAACAATCTCCGGACGTTTCTACTCTATGGATCGTGACAAGCGTTGGGACCGTGTGGAGAAAGCGTACCGTGCGATGGCATATGGGGATGGACCTGTTTACCCTAATCCATTGGAGATGCTTGCAGACTCTTATGAGCATGGAATTTTTGATGAGTTCGTGATTCCATCTGTTATGACAGATGCTGATGGTAAACCAGTTGCAACGATTGATGACGAGGACTCAGTGATCTTCTATAACTTCCGACCAGACCGTGCGATTCAAATTTCTAATGTGTTCACTAATGAGGAGTTCTCTGGATTTGATCGAGGCGAGGATCGTCCGAAGAATCTTGATTTTGTTTGTATGACCCATTTTTCTGAAACTGTAAAAGGCTATGTCGCTTTTAAATCAGTGAACTTGGACAATACCGTTGGTGAAGTGATTTCGAATCAGGGAATGACACAACTGAGAATCGCTGAAACGGAGAAGTACCCGCATGTTACCTTCTTTATGAGTGGTGGTCGGGAAGAAACATTCCCTGGTGAAGAAAGAATTTTAATCAATTCGCCTAAAGTCGCTACCTATGATTTACAACCTGAGATGAGCGCTTATGAGGTAACCGATGCTTTGACTGATGCGATTCGGGCGGATAAGTTTGATGCGATCATTTTAAACTTTGCCAATCCAGATATGGTTGGCCACTCAGGTATGTTAGAGCCGACTGTAAAAGCAATTGAAGCAGTGGATGAGTGCCTTGGTAAAATTGTCGATTTGATTGTAGAAAAAGGCGGAAAAGCAATTATTACAGCCGATCATGGAAATTCTGATGAAGTGGTGACACTTGAAGGGAAGCCAATGACGGCTCACACAACCAATCCTGTACCTGTTATTGTGACAGAGAAGGGAATAACAGTGAAAGATGGAGGCATCTTAGCTGATTTAGCTCCAACAATGTTAGACCTGCTTGGGGTTGAAAAACCAGAAGAAATGACAGGAAGTTCAATAATAGATCGTAAATAAAAATTATTTTTAAGGAGAGATTGATTATGCCATTTATATCTCATGTTTATGCACGCGAAGTATTAGACTCTCGTGGCAATCCAACAGTTGAAGTAGAAGTATATACAGAATCAGGTGCTTTTGGTAGAGCGCTTGTTCCAAGTGGTGCGTCTACAGGCGAATATGAAGCTGTAGAACTACGCGATGGTGATAAAAGCCGTTATCTTGGAAAAGGTGTCGAAAAAGCCGTTCATAATGTGAATGAAATTATCGCTGATGAAATCATTGGCTTTGATGTCACAGATCAAGTTGGCATTGACCAAACAATGATTGCATTAGATGGAACTGAAAATAAAGGTAAGCTTGGTGCCAATGCGATTCTAGGTGTATCCATGGCTGCTGCACGTGCGGCTGCAGATTACCTAGGTCTTGAACTATATGAGTACCTTGGTGGATTTAACTCAAAGCAACTTCCAGTACCAATGATGAATATTCTCAATGGTGGAGAGCATGCTGACAATAATGTAGATATTCAAGAATTTATGGTCATGCCTGTTGGTGCTCCTAATTTTAAAGAAGCTTTGCGTATGGGTGCAGAAATTTTCCATAGCCTAAAATCTGTGTTGAAAGAAAAAGGCTACAATACAGGTGTGGGGGATGAAGGTGGATTTGCGCCAAACCTAAAATCAAATGAAGAAGCACTAGAAACAATTATGGAAGCTATCGAAAAAGCTGGTTACAAACCAGGAGAACAAGTAAAATTAGCGATGGATGTAGCTTCATCTGAAATTTATGAAGATGGCAAATACAATCTGAAAGGCGAAGGCATTATCCGTACTTCAGAAGAAATGGTTGATTGGTACGAAGAGATGGTGAATAAGTATCCAATCGTCTCGATTGAAGATGGTCTAGATGAGAATGACTGGGATGGCCACAAGCTGTTGACAGATCGTATCGGTAAAACTGTTCAACTTGTTGGGGATGACTTATTTGTAACCAACACGAAAAAGCTAGAACGTGGAATTCAAGAAGGAATTGGAAACTCTATCCTAGTTAAGGTGAACCAAATTGGTACACTTACTGAAACTTTTGATGCAATTGAAATGGCTAAGCGTGCCGGATACACAGCTGTGATCTCGCATCGCTCTGGTGAAACTGAAGATAGCACAATTGCTGATATTGCCGTAGCGACAAACGCTGGGCAAATCAAAACAGGTGCCCCATCTCGTACAGATCGAGTTGCTAAATACAACCAATTGCTTCGTATCGAAGACAATTTGGGAGAAACAGCGCAATACTTGGGTGTGAAAACATTTTATAACATTAATAGATAATCGATGATCAATAACAGTTTGTTATCTATAAAAACACAAGAAATCCGAACTGCATTCCAGTTGTTAGATGCCATCTAACAATTGGAGATGCAGTTTTTTTATGCAAAATTAAGAGTGGATCAATTTAAATAGAGCTAGAAAAATATATCCATTATTAGGATGAAGGTAAAATTAAAATTGAATCTACTGTAATCCTGCTGAAATAACCATATCTAACTTTAGGGGGCTTTCAATCCCCCTTGTGTTTTTGTCAAAATTGACCTATATTGTAAGAATTACATCATGTTACTATAATATGAATGAGTAATTGACCTTTTTGAAAGCGTATCAAAAATAGGGGAGGAGGGGGAAAATGTTCAAATGGTCTAAAAAGAAACCGAGGTTATTGTATAAATATCTTTTTTCCTATTTGCTTGTGTTCATGTTGCCATTTATCACGATTAGTATGATTTTATATCATTTATCAGTAGGAAATTTAAAAAGAGAAATCATTCAATCAAACACGGATAAGATCAACCAAATTGGTGATATTACGGATTCAAGACTAGTTGAACTAAATCATTTGGCCACTAGAATCTCAAATGACCAGCGCTTAACACCTTATATGCTCACGCAGCCCTATTTAGATAAACAAGCTATAACAGAAATCGTAAAGTATAAAATGAACAACACTTTTATTGATGAATTATTTATAAACTTCCACGAGACTAAGGATTTCGTTTATTCTTCTAGAGGAGTAAGTACTTTTCAGACTTTTGTTCGCAATAACTATCAGGTTCAACCCCAGAGTATAGAAGACCTTAGTAAGGGATTACTGGTCCAGTCTGATCCTATGTTACAAGTCATTAACACCATTTCTATTAATGGTAATAATCAGCGAGTTATAGCCTATTCCTATCCTATGCCTATTGATAGCTCTATTCCAATTGGTACCGTTACTTTTTTTATTAAAGAAACATCATTGTCCAATTTAATCAAAAATACGCTAGGTAAATATGACGGAGCGAGCTTTATCTTTGACGATGAATTTAATTTACTAGTTTCCAATAAAAATGGGATACAAATGGATTTAGATTTTGTAAAAGAGGTTTCTTCGAAAAAAACGGGCATTTCCAATGAAGACTTTGAAAATGACAATTATTCATTTTCTATTATCCGCTCGCAAACAAGTAATTGGACTTTTGTTACTGTAATGCCTACAGAACAGTTTTATGGAAAAATGACATCACTGAAACAATCCATTTTTGTTATATTGTTTATTCTTGCGGCAGCCGGGATGATTATTGTTTGTTTTCTATCTGTGAAACATTATAAGCCGATTGAAAAATTAGTCCACTCCCTAAGAAATAAAGAACAGTCCGGCCAAAATCTAGCGGGAAAAAATGAAATTGAGTTAATTAGAACAAAAATTGAATCCATTTATGAGGATAGTGAACACTTAAAGAGAAAAATAGTCATACATAAACCCTTTGTTAGAGCCCAATTTCTATCAAATCTACTTAAGGGTGAAATGAACAATGTGCAAGAAATCACTACTTTAGCAAATGATCTAAAAGTATTTCTAAGAGGGGACTCCTTTTTCGTCATAGCTCTATCTTATAAAGGGAAAATAAAACGGCAAGAAGCCTTTTGTTATTGGGAAAAGCTTGTGAAACTCATTGATCATGTCTCCTATCAAGATTGTACTGGGTATGGGGTGGAATTAGTTCACGATTATACTGCTACTCTCATTGTGAGTAATAGAGAAAATTCAGCCGATCTGAATGATAATCGCCAATTATTTGTACACCATTTGATCAAAGTCTTAAAAGAATATCGTCTGATGATGCCTGTGATTGGTGTCGGAGGAATTTATAAAGGCGCACATAAAATCAATCGTTCTTTTATTGAAGCCTCTGCCTCTACAGAAAATAGCCTCTTAGGTTATGCAAATAAAGTTATCTTTTTTGAAGATCTTTCTATAGAAAACAAAGAAACGATTTGGTTTCCAGAAGAAAGTCGCTTAAAATTTATTCAAAGCTTAAAACAAGGAGATCCTGTTGTAGCAAAAGAAATCTTAGTAGAAATCTTATCAAGTCTTGTCCAAAAGAACACTTCTAACCATATACTGAAATGTACTTGTTTTGATATCATCAACACCATTTTGAAAACCACTTCTGAATTAGACATCCTCCATCATACTGAAGCAGTGAAGGAACTGTCTGAATTCCAATCATTGGCTCAGATGAAAGAGAATGCCAATATTTCTATCGATCGAATTTGTTTAGAAGTTGAAAAAAGAAAAGAAAGTCATAATTATCAGCTGCGCGATAACATCATGGAATATATTCAAAAACAGTACAAACATCATGACCTTAGCCTAGAAGGTATTGCGGATCATTTTCAGATATCTAGTACTTATCTAAGCAAATTTATCAGAGAGCAAACGGGGATTACCTTTACCCAGTTTGTATGGGAATTGCGAATGCAAGAATGTAAAGATCAATTATTCCACACGAACCGTACAATTAAAGAGATCGTTTTAGATATTGGTTATTTCGATGTGTCTAATTTCATCCGGAAATTTAGAAAAGAAGAAGGCATTACTCCCAGCCAATATCGAAAGTCTTATCAGCAAAATATAGATGAAAAAGAAGTTTTGTAAATATCTTTTCTGGATGACGTAATAGTTGATCAGGAAAGATTTTTTGTTTGCTTTTTTAGAGTTGCTCCAAATTTAATAGTAGATACTTATGAAGTATTGGATGTTTTACAGAATCATGTGGATATTATACTGCATATGTCAATTTTTACATTGATCTTATATTTGAATGGAAAAACAAATAAAAATCGAACGAAAAACCCACTCATAAAACTCACACATGAAGTAAAAGCATCACTTGTTTTGTTCCATTTTCGTTGATGATAGACTTTTTGTGAGTAGTGAAATAATTCATCTCCCTAAAGAAAGGAGGAGACAGACCATACTTCGTTTTTTATATTTAACAGATACCCATATTGGGGCGGATCCGATTGGGTTCCATCAACAACCGGCTTATCCGGAAAAGATTAACCAGCTTATTTCTTGTCTAAGGAAAGAAATTAAAAAGTGCCATTATGATTTTATTATTCATGGGGGCGACCTTGTCCACTCATGCAATGAAGATACAATTCGACTGGCTGAGAACTTATTTCGTTTCTCTGTTCCTATGTATTTATGTTTAGGGAACCATGATTTGGATCACCCTGATGCTTTAAAGATTTGGCTGAATGAAGCTCCAAATTTATTTATTAATCAATCACCTAATTTCGAAATTCATTCCGATACTTGTGTAGTTCATGTCCTGCCTAATCATTGGGAATGTGGCCGTGAGTTTTATTGGGGAAAGATTCAGGATCCTTATTTTTCAGATGAACAATTACAGTTATTAGAAACCAGCATTAATAGAAATTCAGACAAAATTCATGTGTTAGTAACCCATAGTCCGGTTTTTGGCATGAGCACAGAACAAAGTGGATTGAAAAAAGTCATCCATGAACCACCGGCTACATTTCAAGAATCTATCTTAAACATGACCCAAAGATATCCGCAGCTAAAGTTAGTTTTGTCAGGACATAATCATTTAAATACCTTAAAATCAATCTCTAATGATGTATTTATAACCAGTAGTTCATTTGTAGAAACACCTTTCGAATTCAAAATCATTGAGATTGATCAAGATTATCTACGAGTAAAAACATGTCATATAGACCTTGATGATTTTAATCCTGAATACGCCTTCGAAAAGGCGTATGTTCAAGGGAGAAAACAAGATCGGGAAGTGTTTGTGAGATTTAATAAAGAGTAGTTGTTTTAAATCATTAAGGGGTGATCAATTGCTACCAAATATTGGAATACCAAGTTTAGTTATCATTCTCGTTATTGCGTTAATTCTATTTGGTCCTAAAAAACTCCCAGAGCTTGGTGCTGCCTTCGGAAAGACATTATCTGAATTTAAAAGAACAGCAAATGACCTTATGGGAAAAGAGAAAGATGATGATAAATAAAATCCGATCATAAAAGTAGGTGAATGGGTCATAAACAATTTTTACACGAATGCAAAATTGGATCAAGTAAATAAGTGAGTTTCTCCAACAGTAAAATGTTGAAAGAATGTAAACCAATGGAGGATATTTTGGAAGATAACAGGATTGTTCCGTTCTATTCATAAAAAAGCGAGGGTATGCAAATGAAAATAGATAGTTCTCCCGATAATAAGGATAAAAATAAGTTCAATCCAAATATGACCAGAAGACGATTTGTCGGTTCACTAGGAATTATGGCAGGTCTTATGACTGTTCCAGGAATATTACCTAATGTTCTTAATGTTTATGCCCAAGATAATAAAGAAGAAAAAGAGGATAATAGTATTTCTAAACCAAAGTCTTCTGGTGGGGGAGATTGGTATAATGTTAAGGATTTTGAAGTGTCAGGAAATGGAACAGAAGATGATGCTCCTGCATTAAAGCAATTACTAGATACATTGGGTGATAAACAGGCGACCGTTTATTTTCCGGCTGGTACTTATCTAATTGGGAAAAACCTATTATTTCCCCACAATCTATTATTATTATTCGATAATGGGGCAGTATTAAATGCAGATAAAGGAACAGTGGTTGAAATCCAATCCCTGATTGAGGCAAAAGCTACTCAAATATTTGCTGGTAGTGGGAAGGTAATTGGTAATTTTTCAGGAGCTGCTGTTTATCCTCAGTGGTGGGGGGCAAAAGGAGATAAACAAAATGACGATACAGAAGCATTTCAAAAAGTATTTCGTTTATCAAATGAAATTAAGCAGTCGATCACTATATATGTTACGAAAGGTGATTATGTTTGGTCAGAAGCCTTGGAAATTTACGGAAACACTTCTGTCATATGTGAAGAGGGAGCCATCTTTTGGCGAAACCACACAGTAACAATGTTACGCAACTATGAATATAACGGAACTCCCCATGAGGGATATACAGGGAATGGTAATATTTTATTTGAGAATGCACAATTCGAATTAGTAGGATTTAATCCAAGCGTTCTTTGCTATGAAGATGGAAATGTACTTCAATTTGCGCACGCAGCGGATTGGACATTTCGAAATTGCAAATTTTACGATTTGATTGATGCACATGCCATTGAAATTAATTCTTCCAAGAATGTGGTGATAGAGGGTTGTAAGTTTTATGGCTATAGAGAATTGGCTGAGGATCGTTGGTATGTAGAGGCGATTCAAATTGACCATGCTGGTACTGGCGGAATTCAAGGTGCACTCCCATATGATGATACTCAGTGCAAGAATGTTATCATTAAAAATTGCTATTTTGGTAAGGGAAACTCTTACACATTTCAAAAAAGCGGAATTGAGACAACTGTTGAATTTAAAGCTTGGCCAGCTGGTATTGGAGGTCATACGCATAAAGAGGGGAAATGGCATCAAAATATTTCGATAAGAAATAATACATTTGAAGAAATGTGTTATTATGCAATCCGTCCCTATAAATGGTTAAACGTGACGATCACGGAGAATACTTTTTATGAATGCGGTGGAGGAATTTATGCAGTTAGTGGGGCTAAACATCAAACATTTGGTGAGGCTGGTCCATTCAGACGAATGCATATAACCAAAAATCAATTTATTAATGGAAAGGAAATTTATCCTGAGTATTTCCAAGGAAATAGGCGCTTTGCTATTGGAATTTACTCTACTGATGTTGTTTCAGAAGATGTACAAATTGAGGGGAATACGCTTAGTGTTAGTAAAGATAATGGAATCATTATTAGCAATGTAAAACGCGTATCAATAATAAATAATACAATTAATTATATGGATAAATCCGCAGTTGAACTAATAGATTGTTCAAATATAGCAATCACAAACAACCAAATCTTTAAACCGAATGAATATGGTATCTTTTTAAAAAACTGTGCCCAATATGTAATTTCTAAGAATCATTTGGAAGAAACACAAAAGGAAGGATTGCAGCTGGAAGATAGCTCACTAGGAGATATTAATCACAATATCGTTACGAAGGCTTTAAAAACGGGCATCTATTGTAAAGGTTTAACCACTATTGCACTACTAAATAACATAATCAATCATTCAGAAGAGGGCATGGATATCTCAAACTGTGAAATCGTAGATATAAAAGATAACCGTGTCATCGATATAAAAAACCAGTTTGTTCAAATTCATAATAGTTCAATATTATTGGTCTCCGCTAATACACTTGTAACCCAGACGGACATTGCTTCAGATGCATTGACTTTTGAACAAGCGACTCATACAGGAGTTATAAGAGATAATATCATTCACGGGAAATTTCGTTATGGTATTTGGTTTGATGAAAAAACAGCCAACTTGAAGTACGGCTATAATCTTGGTTCGATTCAAAATGATAGTGATGAAGTGGAAGCTTTACAAGATTAGGAGTTTTTGAATAGAGGATAAAAATATATAAAAACAAATAAAAACGAATTGTATAAGGGAAGTGTCGATATTGGAAATAAAAAAATTAATGATTTTGATAGCGATTGCATTCATGGTATTGTCGGCTTGTAGTAAGAATGAAAAAGAATCGAATGGCAAAGGAAAAGAAGAGGAATCTGCTTCAAATCAAGAAGAAATAGAAAACTTTAATAAGACTGATATGCCCATTGTGAATGAGCCAATTACTTTAAACTTTATGACAGGGAAGCCGCCGATCACTGCTGAAAATTATAACGAGGTCCTTATTTGGGAAGAATATGAAAAAATGACAAATATTAATATTGATTGGGGATTGATTCCTAATGAGGGATTAACAGAAAAAAGAAACTTAGCATTGGCTGGTGGAGAATATCCAGAGGTATTTTATTCAGCTGGAGTACCTGATCTGGATTTATCGAAATATGGAAAACAGGGAATATTTATAGAATTAAATGATTTAATAGATAAATATATGCCGAACTTTAAGCAATTACTTGATCAATATCCAGATATTAGAAAGGGTATTACACATCCAGATGGACAGATTTATGCTCTACCAACGATCTACTCCCCTGATTTCTTATCAATGACAAGTAATATAAAGCCATTTATTAGGAAGGATTGGTTAGAGGCATTAGAGATGGATACCCCGCAAACAACAGAGGAGTTTTATCAATACCTAAAAGGTGTGAAAGAAACAGATCTTAATGAAAATGGAAAATCAGATGAAATTCCTTTTGGATCCAGCTCAATTAGTACTCTAGAATATTACCTAAAAGGATCATTCGGTGTAGGAAATAGGGGAAGGAACCATGCTTTTTTAGATATGGACCCAGAAACAAATGAAATGCGTTTTTATCGGACAGCTGATGGATATAAAGAACTGCTTCAGTATATGAATAAACTTTTTAGTGAAGGATTAATTGAAGAAAATATCTTTTCTATTGACGAGAATCAATTTCAAGCAACTGGATCCGAAGGTTTATATGGTAGTTCTGTTACTTCAAATCCTGAAACTCGCTGGGGATTAAAAGATGAATATGTAGGAATGCCCGCTTTAGAAGGACCACATGGCGATAAAAAATGGGCATACATCACTTCACCTATTGCTCGTAAAGGTAGTTTTGCTATAACAGATAAAAATCAGCATCCTGAAGCAACGGCTCGCTGGATTGATTATTTCTATGGAGATGACGGAGCAAAATTGTTCTTTATGGGGGTTGAAGGAGAGACTTATGAAACCGCAGATAACGGTGAATTGCAATATATGGAGCATATTACAGACAATCCAGATGGACTCAGCTTACAACAGGCTCAAAGACCATACTTTACTTATTTAGGTGGAGGTTATCCGGGACTTGTTAAACAGGAATTTTTCAAAGGGGCTGAAAGCTTGCCTTCGTCTCTTGAAGCAAGCGAAATGTTCAAAGCAGATGTAATCGAAGAAGTATGGCCTCCTTTTATGTATACAGAAGACGAGTATCAAAAATTGGCTCCTTTACAAACAGATATAGAAAAATATGCGGATGAAATGAGCGGGAAGTTTATTTCCGGAAATGTCCCATTTTCTGAATGGGATAAATATGTGGAAACAATTGAAAGAATGGGACTTGAAAAATATATGGAAATTCAGAAAGCGGCTTATGATCGTTATAAAAATAGCTAAATAAAAGGAAGCACGCCTGATCGATGTTAGTACATTGATCCCAAAACAGCAAGAAAAGTTTCAGATGCAATTGATGAAAATAAAATCAAACCAATTTTTGTTATTAGAGTTAATTTCATAATCATGGATCAAAAGATAAAACTCGAACATCGTGGTGATTCAAATATTTATTATAACCTTCGCACCAGTTGATTGAAGCGGAAATCAACATTGTTCTGTTTTTAATATTGAATTTCTATTATGAAACTGATTCATTGAAAAAATAAAACAAGGTGGGTTAATATTTATGAAATGTAAAATATTACCTTTGATAGTTACAGCACTTTTATTAACATTAGTTGCATGTAGCGATAAAGAGGTAGATTCTAAAAACACGAAAAAAGGAGAAGAGAACTTAAATAAGACGGGTATGCCTATAGTTAATGAGCCTATCACAATTAGCTTTATGACAGGGAAATCTCCGTTAACAGCTGATGATTATAACAAATTATTGGTTTGGGAAAAATACGAAGAAATGACCAATATTCACATTGATTGGGGTTTAGTTCCAACAGTAGAATTAGAAGAAAAAAGGAATCTATCATTGGCTAGTGGAGATTATCCAGATGTGCTTTATACTGCTTTCGTACCAGATACGGATTTAGTTAAATATGGTGAACAGGGTGTATTTCTAGAACTTAATGATTTGATAGATAAGAATATGCCAAATTTGAAAAAGCTGTTTGAAGAATACCCGGAAATTAAAAAAGGACTTACATTACCTGACGGAAATATTTATTCCTTACCAACGATCTATTCACCGGACTATAAATCAGTCCTTGTTGTGAATAGACCGTGGATAAAAGAAGAATGGCTTGATGCAGTAGGAATGGGTCTGCCAACAACAACAGATGAATTCTACGAATATCTTAAGGCGGTAAAAGAACAAGATCCTAATGGAAACGGAAAAGACGATGAAATTCCATTTGGTTCCACCTCCATTGATACACTGCTATATTATCTAAATGGAGCTTTTGGAGTAGGCAATAGAGGTATTAATCAACCATTTATTGATATGGATCCTGAAACAGATGAAATACGTTTTTATCGTATTTCGGATGGCTATAAAGAATTACTTCAATATGTAAATAAACTTTATGAAGATAAGCTAATTGAACAAAATATTTATTCGATTGATGCAAATCAATTTCAAGCAACTGGTTCAGAAGGAGTATATGGCAGCTCTGTGACGTCAAACCCTGAAAGTCGTTGGGGCATAGAAAACGAATATGTTGGAATGGAGCCATTAATAGGTCCTCATGGGGAGCAACAGCATGCTTATGTAGGTTCTCCACTGTCTCATACAGGAAGTTTTGTGATTACTGATAAAAATAAACATCCCGCCGCAACTGCCCGTTGGATGGATTATTTCTATAGTGATGAAGGAGCAAAATTATTTTTTATGGGCGTTGAGGGCGAGACATATAAAAAGGATGAAAATGGCGATCTGGAATATGTCGATAGTATCACAAAAAGTACTGATGGTAATACAATTCAACAAGAACAAAGTAAATACTTTTCTTGGCTTGGCGGGGGATACCCAGGTATTGTAAAAGAGGATTATTTCAAAAGTCTGCCCTCTTCCTTAAAGGCAACCGAAAAGTTAGAACCCTATTTGATAGAGGAAGTGTGGCCAAAGTTTACCTTTTCGCAGGAGGAAAATAGTAAACTAGCACCGCTTGCAAGTGATATTGAAAAATACGCTAATGAAATGAGAGACAAATTTATTACAGGAACAATCTCTTTTTCAGAGTGGGATAAATACGTAGAAACAATAAAGAAAATGGGATTGGAAGAATATATGGAAATTAAAAATGCTGCATTTAAAAGATATAATGAGGATTAAAATCTAATGATAGGTGGTTTAAGGCCAGGTTATGGTGCCTGTATTAGATCAATATAAATGACAGGCACCTTTTTTGTATCTTGGAATGATAAATAGTTTAGGTAAAGGATGTATGGCTATTTTCCATGTTTACTCGTTAACCTTCCGCAACATGACTAAAAAAATCTTGATTAAATTGTTTGGCGAACCCAATATTTCTTGAAGGATAAACAATTTTTTGTTTTGCCTTTAAATCAAATGGAACAATGGCAACGCCAGTATAACGTTTGGGTTTAACAGATAAGCTGTTTTTCATTAAAAGATATAATTTATTTAAGATAACACCGCCAGTTTTGGTGGTGTTTTTATTGCAGGGAAATACGAACTTTTAGAAAATTATACCAATACTACATCTTTTATATTATAATTCTATAAATAATTAAAAAGGGGAGAATTCCTGTGAAAGAGTGTTTTATTTGCAATAAACACGATGGAAATATTGAAACATCTGGAGTTATGATTTATGAGAACGAATATGTTTACGTTGGTCATATTGATAGAAATGAAAATTCAAACTATTTAGGTCATATTATGATTGATTTAAAAAGACACGCTCCGACACTTGGGGATATGAATATGGAAGAAGCAAAAGCATTTGGTATGATTATCGCTAGAGTAAGCAAAGCATTATTAGAAAGTGAAAATGCTGAACATATTTATTCATACGTTATGGGTGATGCTGTTCCTCATCTTCATATGCACTTAGTAGCTCGTTATCCAAATACACCTAAAGAATATTGGGGACCAAATGCTGTTTATGATTGGGAAGATGCCCCTATGGGGGACAATAACGATGTTATTGAACTTTGCAGTCGTATAAAAAGATATCTAGAGAGAAATGAAAATGAGTAACCATATCGTAGAATTTAACTGGATAGGGAGCCAAGAAAATTTCGTCGATAAACCAGATATTCTTCAACTCAATCATATTGTGGTGGGGCGTTATGGTGGTAATTCGAATGCAGGACAATATAAGAATGAAGATGGATGTTTGGTATGGTTAAATGAAAAGGAAGATTGGGAATTCATCATTCTTCTAGACGCACATAATACATCAGAGAGTGCCGAAATAATTGTAGAACAATTCGTTAATGATAGTTCTCAAATAAAAGATTTACTATCTTTACCGACAACTCATCAAACATTTAAGATGTTCGAAGAACAAATATTAAATATGTTCCAATCTCAAGAATTTTTATCTACTTGTCGAAATGTCAAAGGAGAAACTGCTTGTTTAATTGTGGTAAGAAAAGACAAATATGTGTGGTGGTTTTCAGTTGGGGACTGTATTCTCTATTTATTTCATCCAGAACTATCTACACTAGGTCAGTACCAATTAAATCAAAGACAATTCTATGAATGGATAGGACAAGTAAATACATTTGAACAGGAAGTGCCTTGTTTCAGTATGGGGATAAAAGAATTAAGACAAGGAGAAAATCACCTTTTTCTAACCACTGATGGTCTAATTGAATGCCCTAATGAACCATATTCAAGTCCGATAAACATTTATAATTCTTTCTTTAACTCTAAAGATGGCGAAAACATTCAGTCTATGTTGAAGAATATCAAAGATAATAATGTCAGAGATAGCACTACCATAGTTTCCTGGAAAGTAACTATTTCAAAGGAAGCCACTAGAGCCAGCAATCAATAGGCAAATATTTTCTGATTGTTATGCTAAATATGAAGTTAAATGCTATAGAAGGAGGCTGGGACAGAACTAAAATGCTAACCTTCAAAAGGGGTATATGAACCTAGTAGTTCGGTTCTGTCTTGTGTGAAAACACTTTTGTCTCAGCCTCTTTTCTAATGCTAATTTAGGTTTTCTCCCCGTGAACCGACCCCGTTATTATCTATTCATTTCTCCTTTTTTCCGAAGACTTTTTGGACAGCCTCAGAAACTTCATAACAACTTCTCCAAATGTTAATCCCTCAACAATCCTATTATTCAACTTTGGAATCCTCCGGCTATTAGTATAAACCGTTTAAGAATAATTTCCTTTTAAAATGAATATTGTTAGTTTAAGGATGATTTTCTGCTAAAGGACAAGTCATCCTTATTTTTCACAAAATATCAAGGGGGTCGCGAGATGACGAGAAAGGCAGCATTTCAAGTATTGACCGTTTGTTTGATTTTTGTGTCGGTTTTTGGGTTGGCGGCGTGTAGTTCTACCGGAAACGAAAAGGCTGGAAAAAAGAAGGTGGAGTTGACATGGTTAGTCCGTAGTGATCCGGTGTTAAAAGCTTGGGAGGAGAAGATGGTAAAGGATTTTGAGGCAGAGAATCCTGATATTAAAATTAAGCTTCAAGAAATTCCTCAAGAACAGATCGATCAGAAGCTGCAAACGATGATTGCAGGCGGAAATGTACCTGATGTTTGGTCATCAAACTGGGCAGATTCTGGATTTGCCACATACCAAGAACTAGGTGCCTTATTAGATTTAAGCCCATATTTAGAAAAAGATCCTGATGCAGTTGAAGGGATCGATGAGAAGCTTATTGATATTTATACAATTGACGGGAAGAAATATGGGGTTCCAATTTTAGCAATGGGTTCCTATATCTTTTATAACAAAGAATTATTTGATGAGGCTGGATTGGATTATCCGCCCACTGACTGGGATGATGAATCTTGGAATTACGATACAATGGTTGACTATGCAAAAAAATTAACGAAAAACATAGGCGATAAAAATAATCAGGTCTTTGGATTATTAAATACCAATCATGGAAATCGTGACGCTTGGCTTTGGGGTGGAGATCTTTTCAAAGAAGAGGCTTATGAAACGGGAGCGATTGGAGAACCGAATGTATTGGATGATCCTGCTAATAGGCAAGCTATTCAAGCACATTATGATTTAATTCATGAGCATAAAGTATCCCCGACACAATCACAATTGGATGCGGTTTCGCAAATTGGCGATCCTTTTCTAACTGGTCGAGTGGCGATGACGATTAATGGCGGTTGGGGCGTTCGTAGTTATCAACCTGCAGAATTCCAATGGGGAATTGCACCCATGCCTTACACAGTAGATAATCGGAGAATTCCAATGTATGTGGATCCTTGGAATATTAGCGCTAAAAGTAAGCATCCAGATGAAGCGTGGGAATTCATCAAATTCTTGATCGATCCTGAAAAAGGAGCGAAAGAACTGGTTGAAATGACGAATGAAACACCAGCTAATAGTCAGCTAATGGATCTATGGTTAGACCATGTTGCTGAGCAAGCAGGGATGACCAATGAGCAACTAAAAGAACTACATGAAGGTGCTATTAAATATGGATTTGAAGCAGATAACCATTTAATTCGTAACTTTTCAACCATATTAAATACAATTAATCAAAATATTAATGCGATATACGATGGCACAAAAGATATAGACGAAGGTCTGAATGATTTGGATGCGCAATTACGGGCGACAGGGGATAAATAAAGACGGGAAACAGTACACCGGCCGTTTTCTATGCTAAGTGATTTTAAGGAAGACGGTCGCGTATAACTAAACACCTCAACATAAGGAGGGATTTGAATGAAGAAAAAGAGAAGGAGCGGCTTCAAAAACCAACAAAAACGAGAAGAAGTCGCTTTTTGGTTGTTTATTTCACCATGGGTACTTGGTTTTATATTTTTTATTGGCGGGCCGATCATTGCATCCCTTTTTCTTAGTTTCACAAAATATAATATTACTGATGCAATCGAATTTATTGGTCTAAGGAACTATAAAGTTTTATTTACCGATGATCTTTTTTATAAATCTTTAAGTGTAACAGTGTATTATGCTGTTTTAGCTGTTCCATTTACAATTTGTGCGGGATTAGTGCTCGCACTGTTATTAAATCAGAAAATTAAAGGGCAAGCCTTTTTCCGAACAATGTTTTATGCTCCGACAGTGGTTTCTGGTGTTTCGATTGCTTTTTTATGGGCATGGTTGTTAAACCCTGATTTTGGGATCGTTAACTCTGTTCTATATTCAGTCTTTGGGATCGATGGTCCTGGTTGGTTTACAGATGCAAAAACAGTGATTCCATCCTTTGTGTTAATGCAATTAACAGCACTGGGTGGCACCATGATCATTTTCTTAGCGAGCTTGCAAAGTTTACCTAATGACTTATATGAATCCGCTTCCATGGACGGGGCAGGACCAATCCGTAGGTTTTTTAATATTACAGTACCACTGATTTCTCCTGTTATTTTATTTAACTCAATCATAGCGATTATTAGTTCCTTTCAAATCTTTACTCAAGCATATGTTGTAACAAAGGGTGGGCCCAATTGGATGTCCTATTTTTACGTATATTATCTCTTTGATACTGCCTTTGCTGATTTTAAAATTGGGTATGCATCCGCCCAAGCATGGATCCTTTTTATTATCATTTTTGCCTTAACGATGTTATCCCTGCTCGTTTCCAAGCGCTATGTCTATTATGAATCCGAAACAAGGAGGTAGAAAAAGTGAAGCGAAGAAGACAGAGAAGCTATGCTCCCGGTGAATTATCAGTAGCAGGAAAAGTTTTAGTCTATTTTCTTATTTTACTTGGGCTACTACTCTTTATGTTTCCTTTATTTTGGATGGTGACCACTTCGTTCAAAACGCAAGGGGCGGTATTTAAATTACCACCTGAATGGTTTCCATACCCTTTACAATGGAAAAACTACGTAGACGTATTTTCAGACCATCCCTTTGGAAAATATATCTGGAATACGGTTTGGTATACCGCGATTTCAGTTTTTGCTACGGTGTTCACTTCCGCTATGGTTGCCTTTGGATTTGCCCGATTACGGGCGAGGGGAAGTCTAATTCTATTTGCCATTGTTTTGAGCACGATGATGCTTCCTCAGCAAGTGACGATGATTCCACAATATTTAATTTTTAACAAATTAGGATGGGTCGATTCCTATTTACCACTTATTATTCCTGCCTTTGGAGGAAGTGCCTTTTTAATTTTTCTATTAAGGCAGTTTTACACAGGAATTTCCCGTGAGTTAGATGATGCGGTGAAAATTGATGGGGGTGGCTACACGGTTTTATTTTTTCGAGTCATTCTCCCACTTTCAGTCCCGGCGATGGCAACCGCAGCGATTATGGAATTTATGTTTCGCTGGAATGATTTGATGGGACCATTAATCTATTTAAATAATTCGGATTTGTACCCATTATCATTGGGATTGGCTAATTTTACGGCCACCTATGCGCAGACCCCTTGGAATTTATTAATGGCTGGGTCAGTTATGGCTGTACTCCCGCCTTTACTCCTGTTTTTCTTTGCGCAAAAATACTTTATACAGGGGATTGTGATATCCGGAGCAAAGGGATAAATAAAAATTATTTACCAAATCGTTTTTGATTAAATTTTCGATAGTTAGAGATGGAAGAACATGGTATAGCAATATATACCCTGTTCTTTTTTGCATTTCTTAACATTTTACTTATGAACAATTCTTTTACGCTATGCACAAATCCAATATTTTTCCAGAATTAAAGATAATTGTGCATAAAATGGAAGATTGGTCAATTGTTCGTTCCGTTGAGCCGTCGGTATAATAGCGAATGAACATTATTTTAGCATAAAGGGGGGAGTGGAAAGTTGGCAGAGTTATCCGCACAAAATCAGACAGAAATGAGTTCGAAAAAGGAGTTGAATCTGCGAAGGGGAAAAAATCGCTATGTAGAAAACATAAAAAAACATTGGATGCTATATATTATGATTTTGCCAGGGATTATTTATTACATTATATTTAAATATATTCCCTTATTTGGAAGTGTGATTGCTTTTCAAGATTATCAAATCTTTAAGGGGATTTGGGGTAGTCCATGGGTAGGCTTAGATAATTTTCGGTTCTTATTTTCTTACCAAGATTTTTTTCTTGTATTAAGAAATACGGCAACCATTGCTCTTTATCAATTGGTGTTTAGTTTCCCTGCGCCGATCATTTTAGCTTTATTATTTAATGAGGTTCGGGTACTTCTTGCCAAGAAAACCCTTCAAAGTTTGTTTTACTTACCACATTTTCTCTCATGGGTAGTGGTTGGTGGAATTGTATTTGAGCTATTATCCACTCAAGGAATTGTAAACGCTATCTTAGGATTCTTTGATGTAGATCCGATTTTATTTATGCAGGAAGAAAAGTATTTTCGTACGATTGTTGTGCTCTCTGGTATATGGAAGGAAATTGGTTGGGGGACGATTATTTATTTAGCTGCCATCGCAGGGATTAATCCCAATTTATATGAAGCGGCTGTAGTTGATGGAGCAGGCAGATGGAAGCAGACGATCCACATTACGATTCCGATGTTATTTCCTACTATATTGGTGTTGTTCCTGCTTAATATTGGTAATTTCCTTGAACTAGGATTTGATCAAATCTTTAATTTATTAACACCGATGACTTATTCAGTAGGCGATATTATTGAAACATATGTATATCGGGCTGGTGTGTTACAAGGTCAATATAGTATGACAACGGCCATTGGACTATTCCAATCCGTCATTGGATTTGCATTACTATGGATATTTAATCGTTTAGCTAGAAAAACAGATCAGGGGCTGTGGTAATGAAAATATCAACAGGAGAAAAAACATTTCAGGTATTGAACTATGTGATTCTTATTTTGGCTGCTTTGACAATGATCGCTCCATTACTCCAATTATTGGCGGTTTCGTTTAGTTCACCGATCGCAGCTGATTCTAAAAAAGTCTTCCTGTGGCCAGTAGAATTTACAACAGGTACCTGGGAACATATTCTTCAAAATAAGGTTTTGTGGAGATCATTTGCTGTCACGGTTTATATTACAGTAGTGGGTACACTTCTTAGTATGTTATTTTCTGTTTTAACAGCTTTTCCGTTATCACGTAGAGAATTTTTACTTAAGAAGCCGATTATGCTAGGCATTGTGATTACAATGATCTTTAATGCCCCGATGATTCCTTTCTTTTTAACAGTAAGAGAGTTAGGGATGATGAACTCTTTGTGGGCGCTTATTATACCAGGCTTAATTAGCACATTTAATATGGTGATTATCCGAACCTTTTTTATGGGGATTCCTAGTGATTTGGATGATGCAGCGAAAATAGATGGCTGCCATGATTTTCGCCTCTTATTTCAAATTTATTTGCCTCTTTCCAAACCTGTGCTTGCAACAGTCAGCTTATTTTATGCTGTAGGTTATTGGAATACATTTATGCGAGCCATTCTTTTCATACGAGATGAAAATTTGTATCCGCTCCAGCTAAGATTGAGGGAATATTTTGTAGCACCAGAGGAGTTGGCAGCAGTGAATCTTATAGTTGGAGATTTTGATTTTAATACGACAACGTTAAAAGCAGCAACAATTATCTTTGCAACTGTTCCGATTGTATTAGTCTATCCTTATCTACAAAAGTATTTTGTAAAAGGAGCAGTACTAGGATCACTGAAAGAGTAAAATAAATAGGGGGAAAAGTGATGGTGAGATTAACTAGAAGGCGCTGTTTTCTATTAGCTATTTTACTATTGGCATCTATCACAATGATGGCATGTAGTGGTAAAAATGAAGCGAAACAATCCGCAGGTGGGGAAGATGCGGATGATGGAATTGTGCAAGTCAAAGTGTATAAAAGTCACCTAGGAAAAGGGACCATTCCAGGTAGCGATGACCCGCATGTCCAATATATCGCGGATAAAACCGGTGTTGAATATGAGTTAATGACAACACCTGCGGGCTCTGATCCGGCAGAACAGTTAAATTATATGATTGCCTCAGATGATTTACCAGATATATTACGTCCAATTGGCGGGGTTGAACAAACCTTGATTACACAAGGGGGAGCGTTAGCACTTGATGATTTATTACCTAAATACGCTCCAAATGTGTGGAAGAATATTCCTGAAGAAGCATGGGATGTTGTTAGAAGTGCGTCGGAGGATGGAAAAATCTATTATATTCCAAAGGTATTTCTTGTTCCAGAAAGGGCGCCATTACTACGGAAGGATTGGCTTGAAGCGGTTGAACTAGAAATGCCGCAAACATTGGAAGAATATAAAGAACTACTGATAGCCTTTCGGGATGAGGATCCTAATGGAAATGGTGAAAAAGATGAATTACCAACTTCAGGTAGAGAGTTTGGAAAATGGATGGATCATCTTTTCGCTTTATATGGTGTGGCAATGTGGGAAGGAAATCCTGAATGGGATATTTACGATGGTGAGATCAATTATGCAGGTACTTCAGAAAATATGAGGGCGGCTATTGAATTTCTTCGTGATTTATACGAGGAGAAACTATTAGACAATGAGACCTTTTTAAACAAAGGGGAGGTATGGACAGCAAAAATTAACAATAACCTAGTAGGGAGCTGGTATCATTTGCCAGCAAACTTGCATGAGCGCTATGAAGCCATGAAGGTAGGAGCTCCGGATGCTTATATTGTCGGGATGCCTTTACCAAAAGTCGAGGGCTATGAAGGTTTTGTAACCCAAAAGAGTATGGGAGAAGCGGAATGGATGATCCCACTTTCATCAGAAGATAAGGCGGCAGCTGCACTGAAATTATTAGACTTCTTTTATGATGATGCGAATGAAGAATTCGTGCAATTTGGGATAGAGGGAGCACAGCACAAAGTTGAGGATGGCAAAAAGGTATTAATTCCCCCTACAGACGAAACACCAATTGCACTAGGAATGAGGAACTTAACAACAGAAGAGGACATGGAAAAGAGAATTGAAGAAACATTTCCAGAGGATCAGCAGAAAATGGTGAAAGATATTTTTGAAATCAGTACCCAAGATGCAAGACGAATTGCAGGAGATGGATTACCAAGTACTGTCTATGATGGTTTTCCTGATATTCAGTCTCATAAGTTATTTCAGGAATATTTAACCAAAATTGTCATTGGAGAATGGCCGATTGAAAAATTTGATGAATTTGTGGATAGATGGAAGGAATCTGGCGGTGATACTGTAACAGAACGGGTCCAGGAATGGTATGAAAAAGTAAAATGAAAAAATTGCGAAACATGCTCACCATCAGTCGGGGATGAAGAAGCTCTTACTGATGGCAGTTTCGCATTATTTTTAAGTCAATGAAGTACATCAGCAAAGTATGTTGTGTTTTAGACATTTGCACAAATAAGGTGGAGAAAAGTAGCGGGCCGGTATGGTGTAATGAGGCTAGCATGAAATGAGCAATGAGGAGGATCACCGTATGCTCCTGGAAAGCATCATAGAACGGAAATCAACGATGACTAGCAGACTCACCATTTGTAGATGATAATCTCATTCAATATAGGATGGAATAGTCCCTATAAAATTTAGGAGGAAAAATAAAAAAATAGTAAGAAAACCTTGTATCATCTAACTCGGTGAATGCCGAGAGTCTATCTTTATCTTAGGAGGTATCATATTTGAGAATATTGACCCTCATGTTATCAGTTGTATTATGTCTGGCTATTTTTCCACCATACGATCATTCTGCAAAAGCGGATAATAGCAAATTGCCAGCTTTCCCAGGTGCAGAAGGATTTGGTTATGCCTCAGTTGGAGGCAGGGGTGGGGAAGTTTATCATGTCACAAGTCGAGAGCTAACAGGTCCAGGTACTTTCCATGACGCTTTAATGACTGCGGGTGATATGCCAAGGACAATTGTTTTTGATATATCAGGTGAAATTACCATACCCAAGACCGTTGTGAACAACAAGTCCAATATCACGATCGCAGGACAAACAGCCCCAGGAGATGGCATTACCATACGGGGAAACACACTTCGTTTCATTAATTCGCAAGATATTATTATCAGGTTTATCCGTTTTCGTATGGGCGCCCAAGAAGACTTTAATGATGATGCGATGTATATAGAAGATAGTCAAAATGTGATCATTGATCATTGCACGTTTTCCTGGGCTACCGATGAAGTCTTGTCTATTAAAAGCAAAAACTATGAAGATCCTAAATCAAAAAATATTACTGTCCAATGGTCGATTATGTCGGAAGGGCTTCTTACGCACTCAATGGGTGGTTTAATTGAAATGAATACAATTACAATGCATCATAATGTATACGCTCATAATAATGATCGTAATCCGAAAACTAAAGGGCAGATCGATTTTGTTAACAATATTGTCTATAATTGGGGCCAATATCCATATGTAGCAGGAGGGGAATCAGGTACCAAAGGTTATGGAAATGTGGTTGGAAATTACTTTATTGCAGGTTTAAATTCTAAAGATCCTGAATATGCGATTGTTAGAGGAAATGAAAACTATCAAGTATTTCTTGAGAATAATCGCCTTGATCATAATCAAAATGGCATCCTTGATGGGACGGACACAGGTACTGATATGATTGAGGCTGAAAGACCAAGTGTAGTCGTTCCAGAACGGTTTGAATATCCTTTAGTGCATACACAGGAACCAGAAGAAGCCTATGAGTATGTATTAGATTACTCGGGTGCATCACTGACTCGTGATGATGTAGATAAACGTGTAATTGACAGTGTCAGAGATCAAACAGGTGTTATCATCGGACATGAGAACGATGTAGGGGGATATCCGACTCTTCAACAGGGAACACTGCCTCTTGATTCGGATGGAGACGGTATGCCAGATGAATGGGAGATTAAAAATGGATTAGATCCCAATAATCCGGAAGATCGAAATGGAGATATACACGGGGAAGGATATACGAACTTAGAATATTATTTAAATGAACTAGCTGCACCAAGTTTTCCAAAGAATTATCCGACATCGCCTCCAGAGTGGGAAGGACCGCCATTTATTCCACCAACAGATCCTGATCCAGAAGAATCTGTCAAAGAACCCGTTGTAGGGATGGATGGAGAATGGATCAGAAATGCAATCATCAATGATAATAGTAAGAATGGAATAGAAAATGCAAAGAAATGGTCAATCGAAAAGAATTTGCAGGTTGGAGATTTTGTTGCTGGAGATCGAATGACAGGCAATAGCGTTTATCGATTCACTTCAATACCTGATGAGCTTATTGGGATGGAATGGATTCGGTCAGCAGTTGATTCAAGAAGTGCCTCTAATGATGATTTGGTCTCCTTTCATGTGGTGGCAGATACGGATGTGTACGTTGCCCATGATTCGCGAATTGGCACATTGCCTGAATGGCTAGCATCTTATGAAGATACTGGAAAATTGATAGAGGATGATCAACCAGTCAAGTATAAACTATATAAAAAGCATTATCCCGCAGGTTCGTTTGTTGTGACAGGGTCTAACAATAATACATCGCGAATGAATTATTTTATGGCGCTAAAACCGAATTCAGAGGGGCAGCCACCTGAATCGGCCCCTACTGAATTGGAAGGTGAAGTTTTAGATGATGCTTCTGTAAATTTAAAATGGTTACCTGTAAATGATGTAGACACCTATTTAATCTATCGTTCATCATCTGTGAATCAATTAAAAGCAGTCGCCACTTCTAAAATGGCAGAATATGTGGATGATGATCTCGAACCGGGACACACCTACTATTATAAAGTATCTGCTCTTAATGCCAGTGGGGAGTCACCACAATCAAAGGAATTGGAACTTCCTGCTTACAATTCTTCAGAGCCAGTACCAGCTGCACCTAAAGGATTGGAAGTTATAAAAGCAAGAAGCATGTCTATTCAATTAAAATGGGAAGCTCTTGAGGATGTGACTGGCTATTCCATCTATCGGGCAAATGAGAAAGAGGGCCCATACAAAAAAGTAGCGAGTGCTACAAAGCCGGAGTATACGGATGAGAATCTGACTCCAGATACAAAGTATTATTATAAATTATCAGCAACTGGAATTGGTGGTGAATCAGAAAAAACAAATAGTATTAGTACTAAAACCGGTCCCCCAGTTATTTTACCTGAAATTCCAGTCGGACTAACGACAGGTAAAATCACAACTTCAACTTTTAAACTATTGTGGGAAGCAGTGGATGGAGCGGAAAGCTATAATATTTATAGAAAGGCAAATGAAGACAATAACTTTTCACTGATCGAAAATATAACGACTACACATTATATGGATAACACCATTGATAACAATCGATCTGGTTACGCATACAAAATTACGGCTCTGAATGAAATAGGTGAGACCAATCCTTCAAAAGAGCTAGTCATTGATCTGCCTTTGCCACAGGCGCCAACAGGGTTAAAAGTTGGATTAGTGGGAGAATCATTTGTTGGGTTAATATGGACATCAGGTGGTGGTGGGAATCAATTCAATGTCTATAGAGAAGCGAATGGTAAAGTAGAAAACGTGGGCTATGCAAAAGTGGAAACTTTCTACGATCGAACCGTCGAGCCTGGGGTTGAGTATGTCTATTACCTTAAAGCAGAGAATGCGAGTGGGGAATCAAAGATATCAAATAAAGTAAAAATCACACCAGATCAGGTTGCCACGGCTAGCATGAAGACGTTCACCGAACAGTTTAAAGAAACAGGAGAATGGACTGATGAGAAATCCGCTCATGTACTGAATCTCCATTTAACTGCGGTAGAAGCCTATGAAAAGCAAAATAAAAAGGAAAAAGTTGTGAAGCATATGGAGAGTTTTAAAGAATTGGCAAAAACTCAAAAGAATGATCAGGTACTTCCCATTCATTTATATAATATCCTCAAATCCTATACGAATGCCATGATTGGTAAATGGAAGGAGGAGTAAAACATATAAATCACTCTTCCATTAATATGAAAATAAAAAAGGATTCCATAATTAGGCATGTAGTATACTAAAAAAGGGGGGAGATACATGCCTAATTTTTTTCAAAAATGGTTTAATTATAATTTACTTAAAACACAGACCAGTCTTTGGTTATTCTTAACGATTACAATTTTCATTGTTATTATCATTGTGAGTATTACATCTTACAATACATCTAAAGCTGTTCTCCAAGAACAATTAAATGATCCACAGCAACAGATGCTGCAGATCAGTATGAATTTTATCGATGAAGCAATTAATGAAAACAATAGAATTGCGACAGAGGTTGCATTAGATGACGGTGTCTACCAATTTCTTACAAGTGATGAGCAAAATTCTTATGGAAATATTACAGAGATTTATAAAATGTTATCCGCTTCCATCAATAATTCGTCCATTATTAAAAGTATATACGTATATGATATGAACAGAAAGAGTTTTGTAACGATTCCACACGGCTATAGTGCAACGAAAAAAACGTTTGTTGATTCCGAATGGACGGATGTCGCCAATGAACTAACAGATAAGATGATGGTTGTGAAAAAGCGCGAGGTGCCTGAGGGCGCGAAAAATAGTGGTTCGGAAATTACTCTTTTTCGAAAAATATTAATTCATGGTGATTTTAAAGGTTTGGTGGCCATTAATTTAAAGGAGGAAACTTTATTTGCAAACATCAATCCACCAAAACTAACCAATCTAGATAGTACTCGATTTATTATGGATGAACAAGATGAAATCCTTTATTCAGTATCAAATTATTCATTTGATAAAAAGAGCCTTGAAGAAAGTATGACAAATCTTAGAAAAGAAAGATTAGGAGATTTTACATATAAAGATGAAACTTTATTGGCTAGTCAGGTGCAATCTCCTGTTACGGGTTGGCAATACGTTTCGCTTGTAACCCAGGAAAGTATATTGGCGAAATCTCGACGAGTGGGTCATATTGTATTTATAGTCTCATTAATTGCTCTTTCTATTGGCTTGGCAGCCATTCTTTATATGAATATAAAGGTTTTTCGCCCAGTTTTTCGGTTAAAGCAACTATTTATAATGAAGGAACAAGATATTTCAAAACAAGGATTAAACGAATTGGAGCATGTTGCAGGCCAATTAATCGATGATCATGCCCATTTAGCTAAAACTTTAGATACGATGAAACTAGAAGCATCGTCGAAATTTATTCTGGATATCTACCAAGGAGAATTAAAGTCCGGAGAGGAAATAAAAGAAAAGTGGAATCATTATTTCAGAGACTGGAATCATCATAGTTTAGTCATAGCGATTATTTCAATTGATAACTATTGGGCATGGTTAAAGAAATTTCCAAGTACGGATCACTCACTTTTAAAATTCGCTCTGCAAAATATTATTTCAGAAGTGCTTATGGAATACTCTTATAATAAATGTGTGGATTTTGGTCCAGGGAAAATTGCTGTTTTACTTCAATATGATGGAAGAAATACCACACTATCACGCGAGTTTTTGAAAGCGTTATCTACATCTGAACGGTTATTAGGTTTCACTGCCTCTGTTGGCATTAGTCAAGTGAAACAAAAAGTAGAGGAAATCAAGGAGGCGGTTTTAGAAGCAGAGTTAGCGTTAGGATATCGACTCTATAAAAGCTATGGAAGTGTTATAGAAATTGATGAATGCAATGTAAATGAACCGCATATTGCAATGAAAATCGAGCCTAGCTTAGAACAATTGACTGAAGCAATTATTGGAGGTGATGAGACGCAAGCGATGATACTTGTGGAAGAAATTATTCAAGAATTTCGCAATAAACAATACTTCCCAGCGAGCGTTCACTCAAAATTAACCGAAATGATTAATGTTATTTGGAGCAAAAAAAATCCAGAAACTCAAAATAAGTCTAAGGAAATAGTAGTGGATAAAATAAGTACGATTTGTTTAGAGGAAATCGAAGAGCTTTTAAAAGAAGGGGCGAAAGAAGCAAGCGAAAAATGGAAAAAGCAAGCGGAAAATAAAGAGAATCTCCTTTGTGAGAGAATGGTTACTTATATGGAGGAACATTTAGATAAAGCCATTGGGATTACGGAAATTGCTGATTCGATTGGGATTAGTGTTAGCTTAGCAAGCCAAATATTTAAGGAAAAAACAGCTGATACGATTTATGGATATTTAACAAAACTACGAATTGAGAAAGCAGAGGAATTATTATTAAATACAGATAAAAAGGTGGCGGCTATTGCTGTTGAGGTAGGGTATCAACATGAGAACAGCTTTATCCGCGTCTTTCGTAAATATAAACATACGACACCAGGTAAATATCGGGAAATGCTAAAAGATAAAAAGAGCCGTTTAGCCGAATAAAAATAATGTTGTTGAGGTGTGAGAATGGATAGAAAAAGTATAGTTGAACGACATGATCCAATTATTAAAAAGGTAGAGCCACTGGCACCATTATCGGTTGGAAATGGAGAATTTGGTTTTAGTTTTGACTTTACGGGGGTGCAGACCTATCCTGAGGCATATGAAAGTCCACTTGGGACACAATCCAATTGGGGCTGGCACTATACAGGGCGTAGAAACTTATATACTAAAAAGGATATCCGTTATCAAAGCTACGATACTTATGGACGGCAAGTTGATTATCCAATGAAGCCAGAGGATTGTGATGAAGCCTATCATTGGCTGCGACAAAATCCCCATCGCCTGCAGCTGGGGAGAATAGCCTTTCGTTTTTTAACAGAAGATCATTGTGAAATCCCTCATGATTCAATTGAAAATATTGATCAGCACCATCATTTATGGACAGGGATTGTGGAAAGTCATTATACAGTAGATGGAGCGCCTGTTACGGTATATACTGCTTGTCACCCTCATCAAGATGTGATTAGTGTAAAAGTATTGTCTCCCTTATTAAAAAGTCAAAGAATGGAAGTGAAAATTTCATTTCCTGCTCCAGATGTGACAGATCGTGCATGGGCGAAAGCGACTTTTCCAGATTGGGAGGCAGATGATCGGCATATAACCGAGATTGTTAAAAATACTGAACGATCTGTTCTATTAAAGCGAGTTCTTGATGAAGATTCCTACCAAGTATACTGGAGTTGGGAACAAGGGAGTTGGGAACAAACTGGTCAACATGAATTTACCTTAACTACAGATGGAGCATCCAATGAACAAGCTTTTACTGTATCATTCTCATCTAGTGATCCTGCCGTTGTAAAAGGAAAGGATGTTTTGTCAGAAAGCGAAAAGCACTGGGCAGATTTTTGGCAAACAGGTGGGGCGATTGATTTTTCCGGAAGTGCTGATCCAAGGGCTTTTGATTTAGAAAGAAGAGTTATTCTTTCTCAATATTTATGTGCCATTCATAGTGGAGGCTCATTGCCACCACAAGAGACTGGGTATATGTATAATAGCTGGTTTGGAAAATTTCATTTAGAAATGCATTGGTGGCATGCAGCTCATTTTCCTTTATGGGGACGCGCTGGTATTCTTGATAAAAGCTTAGAATGGTATAATAAAATCCTTCCACTGGCAGAGGACTTAGCCAAGAGCCAAGGCTATGAGGGAGCGAGATGGCCGAAAATGGTCGGGATGGATGGCATGCAGAGTCCTTCTCCTGTAGCACCAGGACTTATCTGGCAACAACCGCATCCAATCGCATTAGCAGAATTACTTTATCTGGCTTCTCCAACAGAGGAATTGTTGGAAAAATATAAAGACATGATTTTTGCATCAGCTGATTTTATGGCTTCCTACGCTCATTGGGATGAAGAAAAAGCTGCCTATATCTTGGGTCCTCCACTGATTCCAGCACAAGAATGTCACCGAATGGGGGAAAGTATGAATCCTCCATATGAATTAGAGTATTGGAAGTACGGCTTAGAAATCGCTATAAAATGGGCGGAAAGATTAAATATCAGTGTGAATCCAGTATGGTTAAAAGTCGTTCAATCGATGTCTACCCCTCCTGTGAAAAAAGATGTCTATCTTGCGCATGAAAACTGTGAACAAACCTATACGGAGAAAAATCATGACCATCCGTCTATGGTAGGCGCCTTAGGAATTCTTCCTGGAATGTTGATAGATAAAGAGATTATGAGAAATACACTCAGAAAGGTATACGAGGTTTGGGATTGGGAAAGCGCTTGGGGATGGGATTTTCCGATGTGTGCTATGACAGCGTCTCGATTAGGAGAAAAAGAACTGGCTGTAGACTTTTTAATGATGGAAGCAACAAAAAATACCTATTTACCAAATGGGCATAATTATCAAAGACCAGGATTGACGGCTTATTTACCGGGGAATGGCGGTTTATTGACAGCCGTAGCGATGATGGTATGTGGTTGGAAAGGTGCACCAAATCCGAATTGCCCAGGGTTTCCAGATGATGGGAGCTGGAAGATAAAATACGAAGGTCTCCATGCTTGGTTATAGAGGAAGAGAGAAGCACTAATACGTCCTGTGTCGAATGTCGAAGTCATTACACCACCAATAGAAGAAAAAAGTATTATAGGAGAATTATGTTGAAAACCTTTTTTGGAACGATTTTGATCGTCAAACAAAAAAGGTTTTTTCTATTTTTATTATAAGAGCTGAGAGATGGATTGATGTATTTCTCCAGCATTCTATATGTATAGCATTGCCTCATTTACAAATTCATGTAGTTCTTTTACTAAATATGTCAATTTGTACAATGATGGTCTATGTGTATAAGAAAAGCGATCTATCTGAAAAAAATTCCCCTTACAAAAACTACATAGTAAGTTCGAAAATCGCCTGTATGCTTTAATTTTTACCAATGATAAACTGATTATTACAAAATGAGAAAGAAGGGAGGAGGTCCCACATACTTCGTTTTCTGTATTTTAGTAAATTCGATTGGCAATTCGTTGTTCATACCTGTTAGTGAAAGAATGACTTGCGGACTTTATCCCGCATTAACGTGCAGTAAACCCCCACCTCAAGGCTTTAGAGAATACGGAGAAGCATAGGCGGGGGATACACTGCCGGTAAAAGCCCGATTGGTTCAGGCCAACAAGATGTTGGTCACAAAGGTATAGCGACGTATAGGATGTACTAGTGCAGACGAAGCGACAGGACGTCGCGTTTGAGTCTGCCGACAGGAGGTCGCGATTTTAGCCTTTGTTCCTCTGAAATCAGTGGAGGATGAAAACCCTCACTGATTGAAGGCTCACTTTATCTTTTAGAGATAGGAGAGGATAAGATTGAAAGGTAAGAAAGTATTTATCGCGGTTATTGCTTTGACGTTACTATTGCTTTCCGCTTGTAGCAAACAACAAGGTGTAGATAAAGAAGAGCAAAGAAAGGGTGAAGAAATAAAAGCTTCAGGTATGCCAATTGTAGAAGAGCCGATTAATCTGAAATTTTTTGCAGAGAGAGCTGATACAACGGCTGAAGATTGGAATGATGTTTTGCTATATAATGAATATGAAAAAATAACGAATATCAACATAGATTGGGAAATGGTACCATCTGCTGGATTAACGGAAAAAAGAAATCTAGTATTAGCGAGTGGGAATTTACCAGATGCCTTTCATACAACAAGTATGCCAGTGACTGATTTGCAGAAATACGGTGCACAAGGAACGTTTATACAACTGAATGATTTGATTGATGAGTATGCTCCTAATTTCAAGAAAATTCTTGAAGAGTATCCGGAAATAAAAGATGGAATTACAATGCCAGATGGGAATATCTATTCTTTTCCTTATGCTTTTTCACCAGATTTCGTTTCCATGTTGTTAAGCTCTAGGCCATGGATTAGAGAGGATTGGTTGGAGGCATTAGATATGGAAATGCCTACAACCACAGATGAACTTTATCAATTTTTGAAAGCTGTCAAGGAACAAGATCCTAATGGGAATGGGCAAGCAGATGAGATTCCCTTCGGAGCAAACTCAATTGATACATTAGTAGAATGGGTACAAGGCTCATATGGATTGGGCAATCGTGGTCTTAAACATAAATTTGTGGATATGGACTCGGAGCAGGAAGAGTTACGATTTTTTCCAACAACGAATGAATATAAAGAAATGCTGCAATATATTCATAAGCTATTTGATGAAGGGCTAATTGATCAAAATATTTTTTCTGCTTCAACAGATCAATACCTAGCTAAAGGTTCTGAGGGGGTATATGGCGTAACCCATTATTTCAGTCCAGACGTGCTATTTGGAAAAGAAGGAGAGAATTATATCGGGGCGGAGGCTTTAGCAAGCCCAAATCATGACAGACTATATACAAGTATATTGCCGCCAGTCCCTACCCCTGGAGCATTTGTAATCACTAGTGCAAATGAGCATCCCGCTGCAACTGTAAGATGGATAGATCATTTTTATGGGGAAGAAGGAGCGAAGCTATTCTTCATGGGTGTTGAAGGTGTCACTTACGAAGAGACTGAGGATGGAGAATACGAATATGTAGACGAAATTAAAAATGACCCTGATGGATTAACAGTCGAACAGGCCGTTTCAAAGTATCTTACTTACCCTGGTGGTACTTATCCGGCTCTTGTTACAGAAGAGTATTTTCAGGGATCACAAGGGACGGATATGTCATTAGATGCAGCGGACAGATTAGAACCACATTTAATCGAAGAAGTATGGCCTGCCTTTATTTTTACAGATGAAGAACAAAAAGTAATGGACACGTCTGGGGCAGATATTGAAAAGTATGTGAATGAAATGAGAGATAGATTTATTGTGGGCGAATCATCCTTTTCTGAATGGGATAAATACATTGAAACCATAGAGAAAATGGGCTTGGAAAAATATATGGAGACACAGCAGAAGGCTTATGAAAGATATAAAAGCAGCAAAGGGAAAGAGTAAGAAAGGAAAAATAGAAAGATGATCTGAACGTATGAAGCTTTGTATATACCGGTTGACCCACGAAGAAGGCTATTCACATTATGTAAGTATTTACTATTGCTATATCTTTTGAAAAGGAGTAAGATACATTTAAAGGCTACATTGTTCGTACCTTTAATTAAGTTTTTCACCTAGTTAGAATTTAGGGAGTTTTACATTGAAACCCAAATGACAAATCTCTGTCTATAGGACATGGAGGACAAGCAGGAAGGTTTCTGCAAACACCCACTTAGTCAAGTGGTGTATAAAGCTTCTTTAAGTTAGATACGGCAAATGTGGCTTTTACAAATTGGTCAATGATCCAGCTTCTATATGGAGCTGGTATTTTTCATTCTTTTGAAATAGGCATCAACGTTTGTATTCATACATAGAATCGCTGAGTACTCTAAGCGATATAAAAATATCTTGTTCATTGTTCTCAACTATGTTACATTTATGTTAACGTTTTATGTTCGTTTTAGGGAGGGAATTTGGTGTACACACTGCTCATTATTTTATTATTGATTGATTCTATCGCACTTATAGGTGTTGTTCTGCTTCAATCTGGAAAAAGTGCTGGACTCTCAGGAGCTATTTCTGGAGGCGCTGAGCAATTATTTGGAAAGCAAAAAGCGCGTGGAATGGATTTAATTCTTCATCGTACAACGGTGATCCTTTCTGTTTTGTTCTTTTTATTGGCCATTGCCGTGGTTATGTTTGAATAAATATTTGAATTCGAAACCTGGTCGATATGGGCCAGGTTTTTTTAGTGGTTAACATATATAGTGAATGGACAATTTGGCGAGATGAGCAATCGTTTTTCTGGATTGTTCGATCGATCTTTGTTTAAACTAAATGAAGAGCTTGACCGCATAGATATAGAGAAATGGAGTTATGAAAATGAAAATTATACCCCCACAGCCATTTACATTTAAAGCAGGAAAAAGGGCTGTTTTACTATTACATGGATTTACTGGAAATAGTGCGGATGTTCGGATGCTAGCACGTTTTCTTGAAAAGAAGGGTTATACAAGTCATGCACCTATTTATAAAGGTCATGGCGTCCCACCAGAGGAATTACTTCATACAGGCCCGGAGGATTGGTGGCAGGACGTGATGAATGCTTATCAGCACTTAAAAGATTTAGGACATGATGAAATTGCCGTCGCCGGACTTTCACTTGGTGGTGTTTTTTCTTTGAAACTGGGTTACACTGTACCTGTAAAGGGAATTATTCCCATGTGTGCTCCCGTGTTTTTTAAAACGGAGGAAACAATGTATGACGGAGTTGTACAATATGCAAAAGAATATAAGCAATTCGAAGGAAAATCTATAGAGCAAATCGAACAAGAAATGAATGAATTCAAAAAAACTCCCATGAACACGCTAAAAGATATGCAGGAATTAATAGCGAGCGTTCGAGGATCTGTTGATATGATTTATAATCCCATGTTTGTTGTACAAGCAAGAAATGATCAGATGATTAATCCGGAAAGTGCCAATATTATTTATGAAGAAGTGGAATCCTCCCAAAAAGAGATCAAATGGTACGAAAAATCTGGACATGTGATTACATTAGGTCCAGAAAAGGAAACTCTTCATAAGGATATTTATCATTTTCTAGAGAGCTTAGATTGGACGGAGTAGGTGGCCAAGGAGGGCTTGGAAATGGAAGAGAATAGACAAATTTTTATCGAAAAGGTATTAGCATATTTGCAAGAAGAAGCAAAACCGCTCACTGTTAGTGAAATTGAGGAAAATTTACAAGTTACAGAGGCCGAGGATTTTAAAAGCCTTGTAAAAGCGCTTGTCTATATGGAAGAACAAGGAATGGTCGTCAGAACGAGAAGTAATCGCTATGGCTTACCAGAAAAAATGAATTTGATGCGTGGGACACTATCAGGGCATGCAAAAGGTTTTGCTTTTTTAATTCCAGATGATAAAAGCCTTGATGATGTCTTTATTCCTCCCCATGAGAAGAATGGCGCTATGCATGGAGATCATGTTTTGGTCCGTATTGCAAATGAAAGTAAAGGATCAAGGCGCGAAGGAACGGTTGTCCGAATTTTAAAGCGTGGTTCTGAAAAAGTTGTCGGGACGTATTCGGAATCGAAATATTTTGGCTTTGTTATTCCAGATGATAAGAAAATTGCCGATGATATTTTTATCCCGAAAAATAAAAGTATGGGAGCGATCGACGGCCATAAGGTAGTCGTCCATATTACGATTTTCCCTGAGGATCGAAAAAATGCTGAAGGAGAAATTGTCGAAATCCTTGGCCATAAAAATGATCCAGGCATCGATATTTTATCGATTATCCATCAGCATGAACTTCCGCTCGCATTCCCAGACGAAGTCATGGAGGAAGCTAATCGCATTCCTGACGTAGTTGATGAAGCGGATATTCCGAATCGACGAGATTTACGCGATGAAACGATTGTGACGATTGATGGGGCAGATGCGAAGGATTTAGATGATGCTGTGACCTTATCGCGTCTGGCAAATGGACATTATAAATTAGGTGTCCATATTGCTGATGTTAGTTATTATGTTCGTGAAGGCGAAGCGATTGATCGTGAAGCCTACGAGCGTGGTACAAGTGTTTACTTAGTTGATCGTGTGATTCCAATGATTCCTCATCGTTTATCGAATGGGATTTGTTCGTTAAATCCACAAGTAGATCGATTCACGATCTCTTGTGAAATGGAAATAAACGGACAAGGGGAAGTGGTCAGCCATGAGATCTTTCCTGGATTAATTAAGACGGCAGAACGAATGACTTATGAAGCTGTGAATCAAATGTTAATCGAGAAGGATGAAGAATTACGGGAGAAATATCAAACCCTCGTGCCAATGTTTGAATTAATGGAGGAGCTTCAAGGCATTTTACAAAACAAACGAATGAAACGTGGAGCCATTGATTTTGATTTTAAAGAAGCAAAGGTTTTAGTGGATGAGGAAGGAAAACCAACCGATGTTGAGATTCGCGAACGGTCGATTGGGGAGCGAATCATTGAGGAATTTATGCTAATCGCCAATGAGACAGTTGCAGAGCGTTTCCATTGGATGGATGTACCTTTTATCTATCGTATACATGAAGATCCAAAAGAAGATAAACTGCAAAGGTTCTTTGAGTTTATTACGAATTTCGGGTTGATTGTTCGTGGAACTGCTAATTCCGTACACCCGCGTGCTCTTCAAGATATTATTGAGGCAGTTGCTGGAAAACCAGAAGAAATGGTGATTTCCACGATGATGCTTCGTTCAATGCAACAAGCTAAATATGATCCAGAAAGCATCGGTCACTTTGGTCTATCAACTAAATTTTATACACATTTCACATCACCTATCCGCCGCTATCCCGATTTAATCGTTCATCGTTTGATTCGGACATACTTATTTGAAGGGAAGTTGGATGAGGGCACACGGAGCAAGTGGGATGCAGAGCTTCCAGATATTGCGGATCATACGTCGAAAAGGGAGCGTCGTGCAGTTGATGCGGAACGAGATACGGATGAGATGAAAAAAGCAGAATATATGGAAGATAAAATTGGAGAAGAATTTGATGGGATGATTAGTTCCATTACTAACTTCGGTTTATTTGTGGAACTGCCCAATACCATCGAAGGGCTCGTCCATGTGAGTTATATGACAGATGATTATTATCATTATGATGAACGTCATTTAGCGATGATTGGGGAAAGAACAGGAACTGTCTTCCGGATTGGCGATGAGATTACCGTACGCGTGATCAATGTTAATAAGGATGAGCATGATATTGATTTTGAAATTGTCGGTATGAAAAAGAAGCGACCGAAACAGGAAGATGAAACGAAGCCGCAAATCCTTAAATTGAAAAAGGGGAATAAGGCAAAGGGACCACAAGAAAATCGCCGTGATAATGACGAGTGGTCTACAAGACCACCACGAAAAAAGAAAAAAAAGACTTATCGAAATAAAAGTAAAAAATCGGGTAGAAAGAAGTCATGATGTCAGATGGGTTGGAGGCAAAGGCTTCCACCCTTTTTCTCCTTCGTGTATAATGAAGGAACCAAATTTTATAGAACAGAATGAAGGGGGGATTACATATGCCAAAAGGGGAAGGAAAACTGATTGCGCAAAATAAAAAGGCGCGTCATGATTATTCTGTTGAAGAAACGTATGAAGCGGGAATGGTTTTACAAGGGACAGAAATTAAATCGATTCGGGCTGGAAGAGTTAATTTAAAAGATTCCTTTGCTCGGATCCAAAATGGAGAGCTATACTTACACAATGTCCATATTAGTCCATACGAACAGGGAAATCGTTATAATCATGACCCTTTACGTACTAGAAAATTATTATTGCACCGCAAAGAAATTAGTAAATTAATTGGAGAATCGAAGGAACAAGGATACTCGATTATTCCATTGAAAATCTATATTAAAAACGGCTACGCAAAAGTACTGATCGGACTCGCCAAAGGGAAAAAGAAATACGATAAACGCGAGGACTTGAAACGAAAAGAAGCCAAGCGAGATATCGAAAGAGCCTTTCGAGAGAGACAAAAAGTATAATCATAATGAAAAAGTTGTTCAGTGCATATGTGCTGGACAACTTTTTATTTTTACACCACATGGACAAATAGCAAATTTGTATAAGAAAGTGTCATAAAAATGTTAGTTATTTTATGAGATTTTTTTATAATTATTTTATAAAGCTAAATTATAAGGAGGAATGAGGAAGGATAAATGCTATATCGGTTTATCGTAAGCCGGGAAAATGCTAGTGAGCAATCAGTTGTAAAAAGACTATAATATGTGAAAGTGGTATTTTATAATGATAACCAAAAATAATTCACTTACTTCAGTTATTGGTATCGATGTTGGGAAAACCAAAATTCAAATTGGCATTGTATCCGACTTCGGAAAAATTATTCATAAAAAATGGTATAAAATGAATAGCGATTCGCAAGAAAAGTCAGTTGAATGTATCCATAATTCATTATGTAATTTTGTGGACCAATACGCTGGATTCAATGTGAGTGCAGTTGGAGTAGGATTAGTTGGACATGTTGATCCGGACAAAGGGATCTGGCAAAGTGCTATAAATATTCCAATTTTTCAATCTGTTCCATTAGCGGAAATGATCCATGAAAAAATAAAATTACCAGTATTTCTGGATAATGATGTTAATTCGGCAACGTTAGCTGAAATGCAATGGGGAGTTGGGCAGAAATCTGGAGACTTTATCTATCTAAATGTTGGAACTGGCATTGCAATGGGGATCGTATCCAATTCTCAATTATATAGGGGCGTAGCTAATTATGCCGGAGAAGCGGGAAAGATGCTGATAAACTCTTGCATAGATGGTTACCATTATCTTGAAACCGTTAGTTCTGGTGGTGGCATGATTACACGAGCAGTAGATGGGTTTCATCTATATCCTACCTCCGTTTTATCTGAACTTCAGAAAAGGAATAAGTTAAATTCAAGTACGATTTTTCAGGCGGCTGATAATGGAGATAAACTTGCAAAAATTGTTTCTGAGCAAGCTATTGAAGGCTTAGGAATAGGGACGACGAATATTTTAAATTTATTTAATCCTGAATATATCGTTTTTGGCGGTGGAGTTTTTAATCATAAAGCAGTTATTAGTAAAATTAAACAATTTGTAGATGATTATACCCTTCCTGTCACCAAAAAAAATTTAAAGAGTGTAAGAGTTACAGAGTTAAATCATAATGATGTGGGATTATTGGGAGCAGCTAGTGTAGCATTGAAAAATGTGGAATCTTATGTAAGGGAGTGAAACAATGAATATCAATATTTTGAAACAGAGTGAATACGATGAGAAAGTAGCGGAAATCGCATTGATCCAAATAAAAAATAAACCTAACTCACTTCTTGGATTTGCAACAGGCAACACGACAGTTGGATTCCATAAAGAACTTGCAGAAAAAATAATGGATAATCATGTAAGCGTTGGTGACTTATCCACCGTAAATTTGGACGAATATATAGGGGTGCCCAGCACTAATCCTGCAAGTTGTTATTATAGAATGCATGATCAATTTTTTACAAGGCTCAATTTAAGAAAAGAACAAATAATCTTCTTAAAAGATATTTCAGAACGAGAGGACTTTAAGCAAATTTGTTCGCAATTTGAAGATAAAATTGCAGAAAAAGGCGGAATTGATGTCCAGTTCTTAGGAATTGGCTTAAATGGACATATTGGTTTTAATGAGCCAGGGACAGCATTTGGAACAACGACACATGTTATTGAATTAGACGAAAAAACGAGAGAATCAAAGGCACATGTTTTTGGCGGGATTCATAGAGTTCCCAAAAGAGGGATTACGATGGGAATAAAGACGATTATGAAAGCGAAAAAAATTATTTTACTGGCAAAAGGTGAAAACAAAGCGGAAATTGTGTATAAAGCACTTTATGGACCTGTAACACCAGAGCTTCCAGCTTCTGTTTTACAGTTACATCCGAATCTTACCGTTATCTTGGATGAAGGAACATCACTTAAGGCTTAAAAGATTGTTTTAAACAAAGCCTTGGACAAAAAAGTATTATTTTATTGATATTGAAAATTATAAAAATTCGTTTTAGCACAACTAGATTAATAAATATCCCGAACGTATAATATGAATATGACTACTCTTGGTAGTAAAATGGGGAGATTTAGTATGCTACAGACTAGGCAGGATTTACAATACATTGACTTAAAGATTGATCACAATAGTAATGGTTGGAAAATGATGTGGGAATGGCATAAGCAAATTGAAATTTTGTATATCCTTGAGGGGCAGGGAAAATGCTATATTGAAGATAACGAATATGATTTTGCTCACAGTGACCTTTTTGTGATTAGTCCATATAAATTGCATAAGACAGAACTAGTCGATAAGAAAGGTTTTAAAGTATTAGTGATTATTTTTAATTTAGAATTAGGTGATAAATTTCCGAATATGGATGGAATAGATGTCTTGGAATTTATAAAAGTGAATTATGCTGATTATTCACCGATGATCAAATTGGATTGCACGGAAAAAGAAAGATTAGAATTAGTTTTCGATCGAATGCAAACAGAGTATAATAGCTTCCCAAAAACATCCTTGGATTATTTAATTTCATTGCTCCATATTTTGATCATCGAGATTAATAGAATTTACAATAAGCAGATCAATGTGAATAAAAAGTGTATTGATGAGGTAGACTTACCGCAAATCATCGTCGAGTCCATTGGCTATATAAATCAGAACTTTAAACAGGATTTGAACTTAACTAGAATCGCCTCTGTGTTTCATATTAATCCCTCATATCTTAGCAGAGAGTTTAAAAAACGGACGGATATGACCGTTACTGAATTTCTGAATTCTAGGCGTATTCATTATGCAAGAAATCTCTTAGCAAAAACTGATTTGAAAATTATCGAGATTGCATTAGACTCAGGTTATAATAATATTCCATATTTTACTTCGGTATTTAAAAAATTTGTCGGGATGACCCCAAAGCAATTTAGAAATAAATCGAGAGCTAGGGTTTTTGCTAACTAACTCCTGATGTTAATCATCTAAATGCTTTTCAACTGCCAGTTCGGTAGGAGAACTTTTGTCTGTCAGATAAAAGGTCACGAGTTTGCCTCGGCTAGACAACAAAACACTCTTGCTTATTCTAATTACAGAATGAGCAGAGTGTTTTGTTAAAAATATCATTCCTATATTATATCCTCTATCACTTCTTATTTTAAGTGATTGTTAATTGCTGCAATTTCCTTTTTAGCCCTCAAGTAAAAAATAGTCCAAATTGAAAAAAAGATTAAAAGAAAGATTAAACTGGCTTGTAAAACAATATCAAATTGAAAAGGAAACCATTTATTGATATAGGCGGTCATTAGAAAAACACTAAAACATCCGGAAACATGGATGACCACTTGTAATAGGAGTGGTATTCTTTTATAGTTATAAATATTTGACAATAACCCTATTACCAAAGACATTAACACTAGACTCAAAAACAACATCTGAATGGATCCCTCTGTAAAAAATATACCGCTAATCACTAAAATGGTACTCCCAATACAAATACCTTGAATCCCAGATTTTATTATTTTTAACATTTTCAGGTTCCTCCTTACTTCATTAAATTCCTAATCGCTTTTTCAACGCTCCTACAAAACGACGAGATACAGTAATTTTTAAACCATTGGATAAAAAAGCATAATAGTTACCAGAAAAGGCTATTTCCAAACGCTTGATTTTATGAATATTTACGACGGATGCTTTGGAATTCTGGATATAATCTTTGGAGTCCAGCTTCTTAAGAATTTCTATTAATGGTTTCCGCATATTCAATTTTTCTTTATCTGTATATACAGTGAGTATCTTCTGATAAATTTCGCAATAAACAATTTCTTCAGAATCTAACAAGATATATCCATCCTCATATTTAACCGAGATTTTCCTATTATCTGCCTCAAAACTTTTGATATATTCCGAGATATGGTTTCCTAACTTTGTATTATTCGCTTGAATAAGTACTCTTGGCGGGTGGTATTTATCAGATATTTCCATGTTTACGATTAACTCCTCCATTTACATCCCTCCTTACATTTTTATTTTAACAGCTTATTTTCCTCTTTTTTTAAAAATAGACTATCTGGTTGAAAATTTGGCCTATGAGGTCTACGGGGCTAATTTCAAATCCAAAAGTCCTTATTCAGAACTTGTCATACTTTATGAAATGATTGCCAGTAGTAAAAAAATTATAAGGAATTATTGAATTACTATAAGAAACAAAACTCCTTCTTTTATAAAATAATGGATATAGAGAAGTTATCCCAAGATTTGTGGAAAATAGTAACTTTTCTTCATTTGTAAGGGGTTTCTAAACTAACCGAAAATAGGGAGGGGAAATTTTGAGTTTAATTAAGAAGATAGCTGTATTTTCTGCGATATTGTTACTATTTCCAAGTATACTTGCTGCATGTAATTCTGACAAAAGTTCAGGAGGAAGCTCTAAAAAAATCGAATTAACTTGGTTAGTAACGACTAGTCCAGTTCGTGATGAGTGGTATAAGCAAATGGTTAAAGACTTTGAAAATGAACATTCAAATATCCGGATTGAATTAGTTACGATCCCACAAGATGAGATGGACCAACGCCTTTCCACAATGTTGGCTGGGGGAAATGCACCGGACGTTTGGTCCCCGAATTGGTCGCGTTCTGGGTTTGGTACCTATCAAAAGAGAAATACATTATTGGATTTAAGCAATTATGTCGAGAGCGATGCAGAGTTTTTAAATGGGATTCCTGATGAACTGATGGAGTTGTATAAGGTTCAAGGGAAAACTTATGGTATCCCGATGCTGAGCATGGGAACTTATTTATTTTATAACAAAGATATCTTTGATGAAGCCGGAGTCGAATATCCTACAACGGATTGGGAAGATGTAAGTTGGGATTGGGATGAAATGGTGGATAAGGCTAAGAAATTAACAAAAAATATCGATAATCCGAACGAGGCAATCTATGGTCTTTATAATCCCGAAACTCCAAATCGCTTTTCCTGGTTCTTTGGGGGAGATTTTTTTACAAAAGAAGCGTATGAAACTGGTGAGATGGGTGATCCACAAGCGTTAAACAATCCTAAAAATAAGGAATCAATACAAGCTAATTATGATCTAATTTACAAGCATAAAGTATCCCCTAACCCTTCACAAGTGGAGGCAATATCCCAGATTAGTGATCCATTTCTTTCTGGAAGAGTTGCAATGGCCATTAATGGTGGATGGGGAGTAATGTCTTATTTACCCGCAGAATTTAATTGGGGATTTGCCGCATTACCGTTTGCTGGGGAAGATAGGCAAGTTCCTATGTATGTTGATCCATGGACAATAGGGAAGGATTCTAAGCATCCTGACGAAGCTTGGGAATTTATTAAATTTATTACAGATCCAGAAGGTGGAGGCTACCAACAAATGGTAGATTTAAATAATCCGCCCGTTTACGAAAAACTAAATGATGAATACTATCAAACGATTGAAGGCTATGAAAATATTATTATGACGAAAGATCAAATTAAAGAGGCGATAGAAGGAGCAATGAAATATGGTAGAGCAGCTGACAATCATAAAATATCCGATTTTTCAAACATCAGAACGATTATAAATCAGAACATTGACGCTGTTTACAATAATAATAAGGACATTGATAAAGCATTGGAAGAAGTCGATCAAGGTCTAAGAAATTTAAATGATTGATTAAAAGTAAGGCTTACTTTGAGGCTGTGACAAAACTAAATTAAGTGCCGAAGACGAATAATTAATTACCTTAGCGAAGTATATTTCCGGAGCGGGTTATATACACGATAGTGGTTCGACTTTTTCTTAGGTAAAAACACTTTTGTCCCAGCCTCATTGCTAAAAAGAGGTGATCTAATTGGTGGAAAATGGAAATCAGCACAGTTTGTCACATAATCACACAAAAAGAAATTTAAGACTTAAAAGATCAATGAATAGAGAACAAAAGAAGGAAGAGGGGATGTTTTACTTATTTATTTCTCCTTGGCTTTTAGGCTTCGTCTTCTTTATTGGTGGTCCGATAATAGCCTCACTCATTCTAAGCTTTACAAATTATAATGTAATCGAGACACCTGAATGGGTTGGTCTATCTAACTATACTAAATTATTCCAAGATAATTTATTCTATAAATCTCTGAAGGTTACTGGGTACTTTGTCATTTTAGGCGTCCCATTTACCATCATCATAAGTCTACTGCTAGCTATTTTATTAAATCAAAAGGTTAAAGGACAAGCACTTTTTAGAACATTTTATTATGCACCGAGCATAATCTCAGGAGTTTCAGTGGCTTTTCTATGGGCATGGCTACTCAATCCAGATTTCGGTGTTGTTAATAACATTATTCATTCTATATTTGATGCCAAAGGACCTGGGTGGTTTACAAGTTCAACTTGGGTTATTCCATCATTTGTTTTAATGCGTTTTACAGCATTGGGAAGCACCATGATCATTTTTCTAGCTAGTTTACAGAGTCTACCTGATGAACTATATGAAGCAGCAGCGATTGATGGTGCAAATGCTTTCCAGAGATTTTTCAAAATTACGATCCCAATGGTTTCACCGGTCATTTTGTTTAATACCATTATGGCCATAATATCGTCCTTTCAAATTTTTACTGAGGCTTATGTTATTACCTCGGGCGGTCCGGAATGGGGCTCATATTTTTATGTACTCAATCTTTTTGAAACAGCATTTAGCCAATTTCGTATGGGCTATGCTTCAGCTCAAGCTTGGATATTATTTTTGATCATAGCCTTACTAACTATGCTAACTTTATGGATTTCACAGAAACAAATACATTATGAATATGATAATAGAAGTTAGGAGCGGTTAGTTTGAAAAATATTTTTCCTGATAAATGGTTTAGAAAATTATACAAACCGGGAGATGTAAGCCCATTCGGCAAAGTAGTAACCTATTTATTTCTATTTTTATGTCTCTGTTTATTTTTATTTCCATTAGTCTGGATGATATCCACCTCATTAAAAACACTAGGTCAAGTACATACAGTACCAATGACTTGGATTCCTTGGCCTTTACAATGGAGTAATTTTATTGAAGTGTTTGAAGTTGTCCCATTTGGTAGATACCTATGGAACACATCGTGGTATACAGTTGTTACAGTTACCGCAACTGTCTTCACATCTACACTGGTGGCTTTTGCATTTGCACGATTGCGTGCAAGAGGTAGAAATATTTGGTTTGCAATCGTTTTAGCGACAATGATGATACCACCACAAGTGACAATGATTCCTCAGTATTTAATCTTTAATGAATTCGGGTGGCTAAACACCTATTTACCATTAGTTATACCGTCTTTCGGTGCAAGTGCCTTTATAGTCTTTTTATTAAGACAATTTTATTTAGGCTTACCAAGAGAGTTAGATGACGCATTGAAAGTTGATGGAGGTGGTACATTTACACTTTATTTCCGAATTATATTACCTTTATCGATTCCAGCGATGACGACAGCAGCAATTTTGGAATTTATGTATCGTTGGAATGATTTAATAGGTCCTTTAATTTATTTAAGCAGCACAGATAAGTATCCGCTTTCTTTGGGATTGGCTAATTTTACAAGCATGTATACAGCTACACCCTGGAACCTTTTAATGGCGGCTTCTTTGATCGCTATATTGCCGCCATTAATATTATTCTTCATTTTTCAAAAACATGTTATTAAAGGAATTGTTATCTCTGGTGCCAAAGGTTAAAGCAATATATTTTTGAAAGGGGAGTTTTAAACATGATCAGTCAACAAGAGATTCGAGTTGGAATTATCGGAACGGGATTTATGGGCAAAGCACATGCAACAGGTTATAAAATGTTTGATATTAATATTGGCATGATTGCTTCAAAAAGTATGGAGAATGCAAAGAAAACTGCAAATGATTTCGGAGTGGAAAATTGGACCAATGACTGGAGAGAATTAGTTGCGAATCCCAATATAGATTGTGTAGATATTACTGTCCCTAATCATCTACATTATGAAATAGCAATGGCCTGCATAAAGGAAAAGAAACCATTCCTAATCGAAAAGCCGTTGGCACGTAATGCAAAAGAGGCTAGAGAAATAGTAGCTGCTGCCAAGGAGAATGGGGTTTTAGCACTTTATGGTGAGAACATGAGATTTAAGCCAGCTTTAGTAAAAATAAAAGAAATTATCGATCAAGGTGGCTTAGGAGATATCATTATGCTTCGGTCCAATGAAGTCCATAACGGGCCTTTTCATAGTAAATGGTTTTGGGATGCAGATTTGACAGGTGGTGGAGCAGTAATCGATATGGGAATACATGGGCTTTATACTTTGGAATGGATTATGAATTCTAAAATTAAAAGAATTTATGCGGAGACAGGAACTCTAAAATGGGATGAATATTGCAAAAACGGCGCTGAAGACTCCGCCGTCATTATTGTTCGCTTCGAAAATGGCGGGATGGCAGAGTTGATTGTTAGTTGGGCAATAACTGGCGGAATGGATGTCCGCTTGGAGGTGTTTGGAAAAGAAGGAACAGCCTATGTGAGTACAACGCACGATGCTGGTGGGTTAAGAGTGCATAGTCATACTGGATATGGGAAATCTCTAGAGGAACTAACAAGCTTAAAACCACATGTTACTTCTAATCAAGGCTGGAGTTTCCCTTCCCCAAATGATGAGTTGCAGCAAGGACATGCATATGAGGTTAAGCATTTTATTGATTGTGTAAAAGGATTAGATATGCCGAAAAGCACATTGGAACAAGGTCTTAGAGCATTAGAATTGGTCGAGGCTGTTTATGAATCAGCTAGAAAAGGGCAGCCCGTTGAACTTGCTGCAAAGAATAATATCGATCAGAACTTGCCAACTTATTAGAATTTTAATTTCAAAATCTAAGAAAATGAATAAACCCTCCTAAATATGAGACCACTGAAAATATTACACTTTTTAGGAAAATGAATGATTTACTGTGAAAAAGACGATGTATTTTCGGTGTGAATATTCGTTATCCTCAAGATTTAATCTATGTTAAGGATTCTATTGGTTGGAGTGGGCGGCTCCCCGTCACGCCCGTGGAAAGCGAAGCCGCCTGGAACGGAAATCAACAACTTAATTTTTACACGCCCTTACGGAAATGATTTTTTCAGTGGCCTCCTAAACATAAGATCTCTTTTGAAAGGAATAATCGTTTATGAATATATCTTTAGCCGGATTTTCTTTCTATAATTTGCTTAAAGAAAATAAGATGGATATTATCCATTACTTAGAAACGGTAAAATATCGATACCATTTAAATACTGTTGATTTATGGAATGGATTTTTTACTACACAAGAAGAAGCGTTTCGAATTTTATCAGACGAAACATATATTAAGAATATAAAAGATGCGATAGAGGAAAGAGACTTGACTGTTGTAAACTTTGCGATTGATGGGGCTCACATTTGGGATCCCGATCCAGCTATTCGCGAAAAATTACACGAAAATGCTTTAAGGCATTTAGAAGCAGCAAAATTATTGGGTGCTAAAACAGTTAGAATCGATACTGGCGGCTATGAATCCTTACAAATAAATGAAGAACAATTTGATTTAATTGTAAAGCGTTATCAAGAATATTGTGAGGTCGTAGAGGAATATGATATTTATATAGGTCCGGAAAATCATATGGGACCATCACTTGTTCCAAAAACCATGCTTGATATAGCAAAGGCTGTTGACCGACCGAATTATGGAATTTTACTCCATGCTAACCGGTGGGAGGGGGAGGATCAATCGCATGGCAATTCTATGCTGGCATCCTATGCTTACCATGTTCACTTTGATCCTAAAAGAACAGATTTAAATCATATGAAAAATGAGATAAAGACGCTTATGGACGCAGGGTATCGTGGATATTGGGCAATAGAATATAATCCTGCAGAAAATCATTATCTAGAAATTGAATGGGCATTAGCTTCGTTAAAGAAGAGTTTGATAGAAGTCTATACTATTGAGAAAGGATGAGAATATGGAAGCAATAAAAGTCGCCATTATTGGGGTTGGTTTAATTGGTAAACAGCATATAAAGAATTATTTGGATATAAATAATGTGGAAATTATTGCAGTATGTGATCTTGATAGAAACGAAGCAAAGGAAGTTGCGCAAAAGTTCAATATCCCGCATGTTTATTCAGACTATAAAGAGATGTTAAAACGTGATGATATTGATGCCGTTGATGTTTGTTTGCATAATAATTTACATTCGGCTATTACAATTGAAGCTTTTCAAGCAGGCAAGCATGTATATTGTGAAAAACCTATTGCTGGAACCTATTTTGACGGGAAAGCAATGGTTGAGGCAGCAAAAGAATATGGAAAACTACTTCATATTCAATTAAGATCCATATTCCGGAGTGACACAAAAGCAGCTAAAGCTTTGATAAACGAAGGCATGTTGGGAAATATCTATCATGCACGTTCAACGGGTTTTAGGCGAAGGGGCAGACCATTTGTAGATGGCTATGGAACTCCTGCTTTTACAAGAAAAGAAACCGCTGGAGGCGGCGCATTATTTGATATGGGTGTTTATCATATTGCGCAAATTTTATACCTGCTTGATTTGCCTCAGGTAGACAGAATCACTGGAAAATTATATCAAGAAATGCCAATGGATCGCCATAGACAAGAACAAAGTGGATTCAATGTTGAAGAATTGGGACTTGGATTTATTAGATTTCATGGAGGTTTAACACTGGATATTATAGAAGCTTGGTCTGTCCATTTGAATCAATTTGATGGGCCTAGTATTGTAGGATCTTCAGGTGGAATTCGACTACCTGCATACCCAGGAGAATTTAGTAAAAAAGATTTTAGTTTCCATTCAACGATTGCCGATATAGATTTTGATAGTACACCTGACTTAGAGCGTATGGAGATAAGGAGACATAGCTTGAATGAAAGCGAAGATGCATATGATTCACCACAAGATCATTGGATTGCCGCCCTGCAAAATAGAGTGGAACTCTTGCCAACCGCTGCTATTGCATTACAAACTATGCTTATCAGTGAAGGTATTTACTTATCCAATGCGCTTGGCCGGGAAGTATCAGTAGATGAAGTCATTAATCAATCAAAATCCACATCTATATTTAGGTGAACTATTTAAGTGAGGGAAAAGCATGAATACAGATCACCAATTTTATCCTTATCCATCTAAAAGAATGGCTGTTCATGGTAGAAAGGGGATGGTTGCAACAACGCAACCTTTAGCAGCGCAAGCAGGACTGAGAATTATGCAAAATGGGGGAAATGCCATTGATGCTGCAATTGCAACATCAGCTTGTTTGACAATAGTAGAACCAAACTCCACTAGCATAGGCGGTGATTCGTTCGCCTTAGTATGGACCAAAGGAAAATTACATGGATTAAACGCAAGTGGACCAGCTCCACAAAGTATTTCTATCGAAAAAGTAAAGAGCATGGGATATGATAGTATGCCAGGTCAAGGAGTAGTTCCTATTACTGTGCCAGGAACACCGGCTTCTTGGGTGGCTTTGTCAGAAAGATATGGCAGACTTCCATTGTCTACCGTATTACAACCAGCCATTGACTATGCACTTGAAGGTTTTCCGGTATCAGTAGAAATTGGTAGGTATTGGAATATTCGTTTTCATGAGTTTAAAAATAAGTTCAAGGGCGAAGAGTTTGCAGAATGGTTTAAGGTATATGCTCCTAACGGGAGAGCACCTTATATAGGTGAAGTGTGGAGAGCCCCTGACCATGCGAAGAGTTTACAATTAATAGCTGAAACAAATGGAGAAGCTTTTTATCGTGGGGAACTTGCGGAAAAAATTGTCCACTGTGTAAACGAATATAATGGTTTTTTATCAATGGAAGATCTTGCTAGATATCAAGTTGAGTGGGTACAACCCATAAATGTAAACTATAAGGGCTTTGATATATGGGAGATTCCACCGAACGGGCAAGGATTAGTAGCCTTATTAGCTTTACAGATTTTAAAAGATTTTGATTTTCACAGCAAAGATTCTGTAGATACGTACCACAAACAAATTGAAGCTGTAAAATTAGCATTTGTAGATGGTTTAAAATATATTACTGATTCGCGAAGCATGAGTGTGACAGAGAAGGAGTTACTTTCAGAGCAATATGCCAAGGGAAGAAGAGGTTTAATTCAAGATGAAGCTATATTACCAGAAGCAGGTGAGCCGATTCCAGGCGGTACTGCATATTTAGCAACAGCGGATGAAGAGGGGAATATGGTTTCATTTATACAAAGTCATGCAGGAGATTTTGGTTCTGGAGTAGTTGTACCTGACACTGGTATTTGTTTGTTAAATAGAGGGAGTGGATTTTCATTAAATCCTGAAGTTGCAAATAGATTAGAAGGAGGAAAAAAAACATTTCACACGATTATCCCTGGATTTATTACAAAGGATAATATGCCAGTTGGGCCATTCGGTATAATGTGTGGAATGATTCAGCCTCAGGCCCATGTTCAAATCGTGATGAATATGGTTAATTTTATGCTTAATCCACAAGCTGCTTTAGATGCTCCAAGATGGAGATGGATAAAGGAAAAATTAATTGAAGTCGAGCCGCAATTTCCTGATCATATCGCACAAGCTTTAATAAGGAAAGGCCATGCTGTGCAAAGAGCCATAGACTCTGGTATGTTTGGCCGGGGGCAAATTATATGCAGAGATGAGAAAACGGGTATTTTAACTGGTGGAACTGAGCCCAGGGCGGATGGTAGTATTGCGGTTTGGTAGAGCCCCATGAGAAGAAGAAAAACGGAAAACACAGGTAATTGATACGAATAGCGGTGGGAAAATAATCGTGATGAAAAAGTTGTTCAGTGCATATGTTTATGCTGGACAACTTTTTATGGTAAGGGAACTATAAAATTCTTGGCTTATGGGTAACTAGCTTATGTTGCGGTTGGTGTCTAGCTCCAGCGCTCAGCGACGTAAGTCAACATCGGCTTATGCTTCGCCGTGCTGTCTAACTACAGACGGCAGGATGCGAGTCCATCGGTGTTTCGACAGGACGTCGAGCTTTTTAAACGATATTCCGCAAAATAACCCTTCTTCGTTCCGGGAACATTAGCAGTAGGTCTAAAATATGGATCAATTATAAAATAGTGGTAAAATGTCAGAGATGGCATATGAAGACAATTCTATATTAGGGGGCTATTCTATGAAGCTATCGATTGGTGGTTATTCATTTAGGAATACGATGTATGAGGGGAAGATGGATATTTTCGGTTATTTGGAAACGGTTAAATATCGATATGGATTAGATACAGTAGATTTTTGGAATGGGCAATTTGCTAATCAAAGTTTTGAGGCTCCTGAAGAAGAATATGTAAAGAAAATTCGTGAGGCATTGGATGAAAGAGAAATGACATTAGTCAACTATGCGATTGATGGGGCACATATATGGGATTCAGATCCGGAAAAACGGGAAGGCCTCTATCAAAATGCCCTGAAACATATAAAAGTCGGTGAGATGCTTCAAGCTAAAACAATTCGAATCGATACAGGAGGTCATTTCAGTTCACATCCAGGTTTTTCATTGGATATGGAGGAAGAGCAATTTGAATATATTGTAAAACGGTACAAGGAGTTCTCTGATCGTGCAGCCAATCTTGGCTATAAGATTGGTCCAGAAAATCATACAGGTCCTTCATTAAGTCCGAAAAATTTGAAAAAAATTGCGGAGGCCGTTCATCATCCTAGTTTTGGCATTTTATTGCATATGGGCCGTTGGCAGGAAGATGCAAGCATTGGTGATGAAATGGTGGCTCCGTGGGTTTGTCATACCCATTTTGATGCAAGAACCGCCACAGCAGAAAAAGGAGAAAGCATCATTCGCATGTTAAAAGATGGTGGTTATGATGGGTATTGGGGAATTGAGCATAATGCTGAAAAACATCAATACATCGAAATTGAATGGCTGTTAGGTGCGGTTAAGCGATTGATAAAAAAAGCAGAAATTTAATTTTAAAGGATGTTCAAAAATTAGAGGAAATCGCATGCTACATTTGGAAGAGATCAGCTTCGACACAATATTCACTTGGAAAGGAACCTACGATTGGCACATACGACAGATAAAAATACCCTTATCCATGTAAAACTATTTAATTTTTTTCTTTATGGTTCTATCTCAATTTTACTTTCTTTTTTTCCACTTTATTTTCAAAGTGTGGGTTTTAATAAAATGGCGATTGGCATGCTTATGGCAGGTGGTCCTTTTGTTTCGATTTTTGCAAATCCCTTTTGGGGATATTGGAGTGATCGCCTGCAAAATATTCGCCGTATTTTAGTGATTATGCTGATTGGAAATCTGATCATCGTGCAATTTGTTTTCCAATTAAATTCGATGGTATGGGCTTTTATAGCGATGCTTTGTTTTTTCCTCTTTCAAACGCCTCTATTTTCACAAAGTAATAGTTTGATCTTGAATACCATTGAAGGGACAAGGTATAAATTTGGTTCGTTTCGGCTATGGGGTTCATTAGGGTGGGCGCTTTTGGCTGTTGCTGTTAGTCCATTGATTGATTGGATAGGGATCGGAAATCTCTGGATTGTTTACAGTGTAATGCTGTTTTTAACGATCTTATTTACGATCAAGCTTCCAACTGGAAAAGTTGAGGGGACGAAAAAAATAGCAAAAGGCGGATATGGCCAGGCTTTGTTTGGGAATAAGTATTTCTTAGTATTTGTTTTATTAGGTGTATTGATTTCCGTACCGAATTCGATGAATCAAACTTTTAGCTCCTTATATATTGATCAGTTAGGTGGTTCTGTAGTATTAATTGGCTGGGCGGCTTTTTTGACTGCAATTTTTGAGGTGCCTGTTTTCTTATTATTTGATCGTTATTTAAAAAGGAATATTCCTACAATGATCGGTTGTCTTATTATTGTGAGTTTATTATTTGTGTTGCGTTGGTTTTTAATGTCTATTGCAGTATCACCTGTTCAAATTATCTTTATCCAAATGCTCCATAGCATTAGTTTCGGTGGCTATTACTATATAGGCACAACGTTAACAGCTGAATTGATCCCAGTTGAACTGCGTGCAAGTGGACAAGCCGTCTATGCATTGACATGGGGAGGCATATCCGGGATTATAGCAGGCCTTTTTGGTGGTTGGCTATTCGGGTCACTTGGGCCGCAAATGATGTACCAAGTAAGTACTGTGATTGCATTATTAGGAGCAGTTGGTTTTAGCTTCTTGTGGATGTGGATTCGAAAAGATGCAAAGTACCAAGTAAAGGCTAAATCTGAGGGAGTAGATCTATAAATAGATGATTTGGCAATTTATGATTCATTAGCTATAATAAAGTTAGCTATTTTAGCTAATGTGGATTGTGAGGTGGAATCCTGTGATTGTCAGTTCAACCGAAGTACAGAATAATTTTGGGAAGTATTTACAACTTGCTGCCCAAGAAGAAGTCATCATTACCCGTAATGGTACAGAAATAGCTCGATTGCAATCGATGAAGGATCATCCAACGAAGGAGGTTATATGGGACAGTTCAGTTAAGGAATCAGCAGAGCAGTATCATTTCAAAGGAAGAAAGGCTTCGTATGAGGAGTTTTTGGAATTAACTAGTGATATGGAGAATCGCTATGAATACATTGATGGAGAGATTTATTTATTGCCCTCACCAAAAACGGCCCATCAATATGCAGTCACTAAATTGTTTGGTCTATTTTTTAATACATTTCAAGATGAATGCATGCCGTTTGTTGCCCCTTATGATATTAGCTTAAAAAGGCCCAACCGGAAGGATCCGAATGTTGTTCAACCAGACTTAATGGTGATATGTGATCTGGATGATCACATAGATGAAAGAGATTATTATATGGGCGTTCCGTCACTTGTCGTAGAAGTATTATCAGAGAGTACAAGAAGTAAAGATATGGTGAAAAAGTTAGATTTATATATGGAAGCCGGAGTGAAAGAATACTGGATCGCCAACCCATTCAATCGGGATGTTACAATTTATTATTTTGAAAAAAACGAAGTGAATGCTACCAACACCTTCAAATATCCGGATATGGCAAAATCCTTTCTTTTTGAAAATGTAACGATTGAGCTGGAGAAAATTTTCAAATGACAATAACCACAGCAAATATTGGCAGTCGTGAATTCTTGATGTTTTATGGTATTATGTTATAATAGTGAACGTAAGCAATTGGCTTCATTTATTCCAAGTTCCCACTTGGAAAGGATCTGAGGAGCAAATCCTTATTCCTTTATATGGGGACGTTACGGATTCGACAGGGATAGTTTGAGCTTAAGTTGCGAGTCGAGGGGATCGGCCTCGTCAAAACGTCAACGCCAATAATAACTGGCAAAGAAAACAATAACTTCGCATTAGCAGCTGCCTAATAAGGCACTGATGCGGTTCCTCCCTCCATCGCCCATGTGGTAGGGTAAGGGACTCACTCTTAGTGGGATACGCCAAAAGCTCTCCGCCTGGGGGCCAAGGAAGAGATTAAACAGGCTAGCGCTTTGGAAGCCCGTCGATAGGCCGAAGAAGTCGCGAAATAACAATATGTCGACTACACTCGTAGACGCTTAAGTGGCGATATTTCTGGACGTGGGTTCGATTCCCACCGTCTCCACCAAATATATAATTTGGTGGTTTTTATTTTGGCTTTTTTTGCTGACAACCCAGTTTAGAAGTAAGGTTTTTTTATTATAACCTCTAATTTTAAAAATAAAGTGTGCATCTAACTGTTTCGTGTTTTCACAACGTCAATTGAAGTGTCGCGATTAAAAGACAGTTTCCGGTCATGAAAAGACAATTAAAAGACTTGTCTTTTAGAAGAGAGTTCAGTAAATTATAATCATCAACTAGAGATAATCAAAAACATTTAAACGTAAAAAATATCTGAACCTTTAGCCTATTTGGTTAAATAGGTTGGAAATGATAGAAAAATATTACGAATAGGGAATAGTAATGATTTTTAGAAATCGATTACTATAAGGTGCTGAACAGATGAAAAAGCAGGCAACGATTTATGATATCGCGAAAAAAGCACAAACTTCTACTGCTACGGTTTCACGGGTATTAAGCGATAGTGGCTATCCAGTTAGCAACAAATTAAAAGAGAGAATACAGCAAGTAGCAAAGGAATTAGATTATATCCCAAATATGATTGGTAGACAGTTGAAAACCAATAATAGCATGACAGTGGGTGTGATCATACCATCCATCACTAATCCTTTTTATTCTTCCATTGTTTTAGGGATTGAAGATATAGCAAGAAATAGAGGATATCATGTCCTCTTATGTAACTCCCACCGAAGCCCTGAACTTGAAGGTGAATATTTAAAAACATTATTGGAAAAGCAAGTAAGGGGGTTAATTGTTTCTTCAATTTCGTCTAATAAAGAGTTGGTTGAAGCTTTAGTGCAAAAGGGGTTAAATGTTGTAGCATTTGACCAAACCATTGAAGGATTGGATTGCAGCCAGATCCAGTTTGACTTTAGAAAAGGAGGTTTTTTGGCAACTGAGTATTTAATAAAAAAAGCTCACCGAAAAATTGCATTTATTAGTTCTCCCTTAACTCGGCCAAGTCGACAAAGTATTTACGAAGGATATCAGCATGCGTTGGAGAAATACGGAATGAAGACAGAAAAGGGATGGATTCAAATTGCTTCAAACGAGGAAGAACTATCAGAAAGAAATTATGAATTTAACAATGGGATTGATTTAACCCGAAAATTGTTACAGTGTTCCAATTTGCCGACGGCTATATTTGTTTGTAATGATATGACTGCATTTGGTGTTATGAATGAACTAGCGAATCACGGTGTGAAAGTTCCTGAACAGATGTCTGTTATCGGATTTGATAATATTGAATTTTCCCAGATGATTACACCATCCTTAACAACCATACAGCAACCAGATTATGAAATGGGAAGAATGGCATGTAATATCCTGCTTGATCAATTAGATGGAAAAGGAATGGAAAAAGTGGATATTGTCCTACAGCCTAAGATAATTGAACGACATTCTACACAAGTTTTAGAAACCGCTTTTTAAATCATACTCCAAAGTCCTGCCTTTAAAGTAATCGATTACTATAGGAGATGATAGCTATTGTTTGATCATCAACTTGCCATTGAAAGCGTTTCCAATTACGGTACTAGAGATTTTTTATCATTATAAAGGGGAGGTAGAAAGTCATGAAAGAGTTAAGTACTGTCGAAACAAATAAGATGATGGTGAAGGCAAATGTCAAAGTGAAGAAAAGCAAAGCTTTTATGAAAAAGCTGAATGATAGTAAATATTTATTAATCCTCTTTGCTCCTTGTTTACTTTATTACTTAATTTTCCATTATGCACCAATGTTTGGAATTATTATTGCGTTTAAAGATTATAACTTATTTGCCGGCGTGTTGGATAGTGAATGGGTCGGGGTGAAATATTTTACGACGTTTTTTGAAAGCCCGGATTTTTATCTCTTATTACGTAACACATTTTTGTTAGGGTTTTACAAATTCATAATTGGCTTTCCTATCCCAATTATTTTTGCCCTTTTATTGAATGAAGTGAAGAATATGTTCTTTAAGCGCTTTGTGCAAACTGTTAGTTACTTACCCCATTTTATTTCCAATGTGGTTGTAGCAGGTATGATTGTTGTTTTCCTCTCCTCAGATGGAGTAGTGAATCGAATGATCTCTCATTTAGGAATCGAATCAATCAATTGGATGATTACCCCGGAATTATTTCGTAGTATTTTTGTTTCATCCGAAATTTGGCAGCATATGGGCTGGGAAACGATTATCTTTTTAGCTGCGCTAACAGGGATTAATCCGCAGTTATATGAGGCAGCAGATATAGATGGCGCAGGGAGATTTGCAAAATTAAGATATATTACGATACCTGGCATATTACCGGCGATTTTTATAGTTGGTATTTTAAATATCGGTCAAGTACTGGAAATAGGGTTCGAAAAGGTGTTTTTGCTTTACAATCCAGTTACCTATGAGACTGCAGATATTATTTCTACTTATGTTTATCGAGTTGGCTTAGTTCATGGGAATTACAGTTATGCTACGGCAATCGGATTATTTCTTGGTGTCATAAGTTTTATTTTCTTATTTGCTGCCAATTATCTTTCAAAGAAATCTGGACAAGAAAGTCTGTGGTAAGGAGGGGCTATGAATGAGAAATAGAAGAAATATCACTACGTTTACAATCGTAAATGCCATTATTTTGTTAGGAGTTGCCCTGGTTACGACGTACCCTTTCCTTCATATGATTGCTGTCTCGTTAAGTGGAGATGTTCACGTCTTGCGAGGGGACGTAAATTTAATTCCAAAGGGTATAACGTTAAAAAATTATCTACATGTGTTAAGTGATCCAAGGATTGGCACGGGATATCTGAATACTCTTATATATGTAACGTTAGGCACAATCATATCGCTAATCATTACCGCAATGGGAGCTTATGCACTATCAAAGAAAAAGATGATTTTTCGTAAAGGTTTTATGCTAATGATTGTTTTCACCATTTTATTTAGCGGTGGGATGATTCCTACATTTCTTGTCGTTAAAAATTTAGGGTTAATGGATACGGTTTGGGCCATGGTACTGCCAGCAGCAATTTCTACATGGAATCTAATTATTATGAGAACCTTCTTTTCGTCGACAATACCGAATGAATTAGAGGAATCTGCAAAAATTGATGGGTTAAATGATATTGGTATATTTATTCGAATTGTTTTGCCTTTATCAAAACCAGTGTTAGCCACAATTGGTTTGTTTTACGCAGTAGGAATTTGGAATAACTTTATGCTGCCGCTTTTATATCTAAGGGATAATGCTTTATACCCCTTGCAAATTATTCTTAGAAATATGGTTCTTGTTGAAGAAATGGCTTCAGTGTCGGGGACAGATGCAGTGGTTATCCAGGAATCTATCCAATATGCAACGATACTTGTTTCAACACTGCCTATTCTTTTACTCTATCCTTTCCTCCAAAAGTATTTTGTGAAAGGGGTGATGATTGGTTCTTTAAAAGATTAGGCAAATGACGTAAAAAGAATTTGTTAGGAGGAAGCCTTTGGATTAGAATATTTAGCTATTCAAAGTAGAAAATTTGAAAGGGGATTCATGATGGAAAAATTGCTTTTTTATTTCATAATGGTGTTGTTTGTGTCCACTGTGCTGGCAGCCTGTTCAAGCAATTCATCAAGTGGTTCTAATTCCAATTTGTCTTCTGATTCGGAATCTGATGGAGATAGACCAACATTAAAATTATATACGAATGAACACCCAAGCTGGCCAACAAATGAAGATTGGATCGTGTGGGACATTATAGAGGATGAGACGAATATGGATCTTGAACTGGAAATTGCGGCGGAACCTTATGGAGAGTCTTTAAATCTGATTGTGGCTTCTGGAGACTTACCTGATATCATGAGGATGACAAATTTTGGAACTCCTAATGAATATGGCGCTGATGGAGCATTGGTGAATCTATTGGATCATATTGTGGATATGCCGAACTTACAAGCATGGATGGAACAATTTCCGGATGAAGCAAGAAGGGCACTTTCCCATGATGGAAAAATGTATGTATCTCCTAACACTGGTATAGGGGAAACCAATCGTATGCTCTGGATGTATCGGCAAGATGTTTTTGAAGAGCATGATTTAGAGCCCCCTACTACGTGGGATGAGCTTTATACAGCTTTGCAAGAGTTAAAATCAATCTATCCAGAGAGCTATCCATTTGGTTTTCGGAATGGTACAGACAAATTGATCAGCTTTGCGCCTAATTTTGCAACAAATTGGGATTATTACTATGATGAGGAAAAGGATGAGTGGCGCTATGGACCAATTGAAGAAAACTATCGTGTGATGATTGAGTATTTCAATAAATTTTATCAAGAAAAGTTAATACCTCAAGACTTTTTATCAACGGATACAGCTGGATGGCAGGAATTGATTTCGACGGATACTTCTTTTATAACACAAGATTATATTGGTAGAATTGATGAGTTTAATCTTACAAATCGCGAAGAGAACCCTGATTTTACAATAAAACATATGGCGCCACCGATTGGTTTAGCTGATGGGGAGCCATTAAACTACTCTGCACACACAAATGATGGTGGATTTTCGATAGCGGTAAATTCCGATCATATCGACAAAGCAATCCAATTCATTGACTGGACCTTTTCTGAAGAGGGAAGAGACAAGTTAAGTTGGGGAATTGATGGGGAAACCTATAAAGAAGAAAATGGTGAGAAGAGCTGGATTGAAGATTATGCAAGCCCGGCTGAGCTGCGAATTGATACGGGGTTATCTACAAATTCAACCTATTCTTGGTTCGACTACGATGCACATATGATTTTATTTAGTGATGATGTTAAGCAGGCATATGAAGAGTCTCCACAATACGATGCGCCAATCGTTCCTGTACCATCCTTTACACCGGAAGAGCAAGAAGTCATAGCGATTAAAGGGGAAGCGATTAAAAAACATCGAGACCAAGAAATTGCTAAGTTTATGATCGGCAAGCGAGACTTGAGTGAATGGGATGCTTATGTGGAAGAAATTGAAAATTTAGGTGTACAAGAATTAATAGACATATATGAAGAGGCTTACAGGAGAATGCAGGAAGTGGAATTAAATTAGTTAGAGCTGGGTCCCTTTGCTTTCGGGAGGGAGCTAACTTAAAGGATAAAGAGATCGCTATAAAAATAAGTTCTTAAGGGGCTACTCAAAAAACAAATGAATTTACAATTTAAAGGAGTTCAACCAATGAAAAAGGTGATTTCTTTTATAATTATGATGCTGTTTGTTTCTGGATTAATGATCGCTTGTTCAGATGATTCATCTATGAATGAAATCGGTTCAAATAAAAATAGGCCGACGATTAAATTTTATACGAATGAACATCCAAGTTGGCCGACTAAAAAAGATTGGCTGATATGGGACTTAATGGAAGATGGCGGTAATATGAATATGGATATTGATATCGCGGCAGATCCTTATAATGAGTCTTTAAATCTTGTAATTGCTTCGGGAGACTTGCCAGACTTAATCGGCATGCCAGATTACGCCACAGGGAATAAATATGGTTCACAAGGTGCTTTAGTAAATTTATTGGATCATATTGAGAGTATGCCTAATTTACAGGCTTGGATGGATCAATTTCCAGATGCAGCGAGAGCAGCTCTATCTCATGATGGAAAAATGTATGTTTCACCTAACATTGGGATTGGGGAAACGAATCGAATGATTTGGTTGTATCGAAAGGATATTTTTGAAAAGCATGATTTAGAGATACCGAATAATTGGGATGAGCTTCATACAGTTTTACAAGCATTAAAGAAGGTCTATCCAGAAAGTTATCCACTCGGTTTCCGTAATGGTACAGAAAAAATCCGAAACTTTGCAACAAACTTTGGAACAGATTGGAATTACTATTATGATAATAAAAAAGATGAATGGCGCTACGGACCTGTCGAGGACAATTATCTTGTCATGGTAGAGTATCTTAATAAGTTTTACGAGGAAGACCTAATTCCTCCAGATTTCTTATCGCTAGATGTAGCAGGATGGCAAGAATTAATGTCTACCAACACATCATTTATTACACAAGACTATATTTCAAGAATTGACATGTTTAATGTTGAAAACCGTAAAGAAAATGAAGATTATACGTTAGTTAATATGCCACCTCCTGCCGGTTTTTCTGAAGGCTCGCAATTAGATTACTCTGCACATACACAGCAAAGAGGATACTCCATCGCGGTAAATTCTGATCACATAGATACAGTTATTCAATTTATTGACTGGACCTTTTCTGAGGAAGGGAGAGATGCTTTAAGCTGGGGAATTGAAGGGGAAACTTACGAGGAAGAAGATGGGAAGAAAAGCTGGATTGAAGACTATCCAAGCCCATCAGAATTACGTACAGAGACAGGTATATCCTTATATTCAACTTATTCATGGTTTGATTATGATTCTCATATGGTCCTATTTAGCGATGAGGTAAAGCAAGCATATAAAGAAAGTCCACAATACGATGCGCTGATCGTTCCAGTTCCTGCGTTTTCAGAGGAAGAACAAAAGGTCATCGCTATTCAAGGAGAAGCAGTTACGAAACATCGTGATGAAGAAATTGCTAAATTTATTATTGGAAAACGAGATTTAAGTGAATGGGATACCTATGTGAAAGAAATTGAAAATTTAGGTGTACAAGAAGTAATAGACATATATGAAGAGGCTTACAATAGAATGCAGGAAGCAGAGTTAAATTAGTTATATGTAAGGATCCCTCTGCTCTATAGAGGGATCTAACAATTCTATATAAAAAAGGGTGATGAAAATGAAGAAGAAAACAAATTTTGCGATTGTCGGTGCAGGAGTGATTTCAGCCTCCCATGCAAGAGCGATTGCAGCGCATAATGATGCCAAACTAGTTGCTATTTGTGATGTTGATAAAGAAAAGGCAGAGAAATTGGCGAGCGAGTATGGTATAAATCACAACCATACGTATACAGACTATGAAAAGATGTTTACAGCGGAAGCGATTGATATCGTATCTGTCTGTGTGCCAAGTGGGATACATGCAGATGTAACTATTGCGGCTGCACAGGCTGGAATTCATGTGTTATGCGAGAAACCGCTGGATATTACTCAGGAAAAAATGACAGACATGATAGAAGCTTGTAAAAATTATCATGTAAAATTAGGGGCTGTTTATCAGAGAAGGACGTTAGAGGCAGCAATTAAAACGCGAAAAGCCATTCAAGAAGGAAAACTTGGCAAGCTAGTTCTAGCAGATGCCTATCTAAAATATTACCGAAGCCCTGAATATTATGAGAGTGCTGGTTGGAGAGGCACTTGGGAATTAGATGGCGGTGGAGCATTAATGAATCAAGGGGTACATGGCGTTGATCTAATTCAATGGATGGCAGGTGAGGTGGAATCTGTGTTTGCTTATTCTGCTCCGTTAATTCGCAAGATTGAAGTAGAGGATACCGCAGTTGTGGCGGTGAAATATAAAAACGGATCTTTTGGTGTGATCCAAGGAACGACATCCGTTTATCCGGGTCAAGAAACTAGGTTTGAAGTTCATGGCGAAAAGGGGTCTATTATCTTTGGAGACAGTGGCTTTAAACTGTGGAATTTCATTGATCATGATGAACCAATGCCACAAGTGAGTAATACAGAAGGAGGGAGCAATGATCCAAAAGCAATTTCGAGTCAAGGGCATTACATCTATGTGGATGACATGATCCAAGCAGTAAATGAAAACCGTGCTCCACTTGTACCTGGTGAGGAAGCCCGAAAAGCTGTGGATCTAATTTTAGCTATATATGAATCTGCAAGAACTGGAAAAGAAGTGAAGGTAAGAGCATGAGGAAATATTTTTTGTGGAGGGGAACGATGCATGAGTGCTATTAAAATTGGTATGATTGGTTTAGATACGTCGCATGTTATAGCGTTTACTAAATTATTAAATGATCCCAACAATGATTTTCATGTACCTGGAGGAGAAGTGGTTGTAGCATATCCCGGAGGATCGTCAGACATGGAGTTAAGCTATAATCGTGTAGAGGGTTTTACAAGGGAATTACGAGATGGCTACGGGATAGAAATGGTCCATACCCCAGAGGAAGTTGCAGAAAAATGTGATGCGATATTATTAGAATCTGTTGATGGGAGAGTTCATTTGGAGCAATTTAGAAAAATTGTCTCCTTTAAAAAGCCAACATTTATTGATAAACCATTTGCCACGACAACAGAAGAGGCGAAGGAGATTCAGAGACTAGCTAAACAATATCAAACTCCAATCATGAGTTGTTCCGCTCTTCGGTATGCAGCTGGTTTATCAGCTGTGCTTGAGAAAGCAGATCTGATAAATCGTATAGGGATGGATTGTTATGGACCGTTAGCGATCGAACCTCATCATGGTCTATTCTGGTATGGGATTCATACTGTAGAAATGCTCTATCGAGTGTTTGGCAGTGGATGTCAAAAGGTAACGGTTGCAACGAGTACGGATCATGATTTGATTATTGGTGAATGGGCAGATGGACGAATCGGATCTGTCCGAGGAAATCGCAAAGGCAATCATTCATTTGGCGCATTGATCCATACAGAAGAAGGGACAGATTTTGTTGATGTATCTGCTTATAAAAAACCCTATTATGCTACTCTCTTAGAGCAAATCATTTCGTTTTTTAATACTGGAAAATCGCCCATTCAGTATGAGGAGATACTGGAAATTACGAGATTTTTGGAAGCGGCAAATGAAAGCCGCTCAACTGGAAAAACGGTCAACTTATAAGAAACAGGGAAAGGGGTTATTTGCAAGTTGAATCTACTTATACATCCTATTAAAAAGGAAAAGGTCGGAAGCTTAACCGTTAGAGTATATGAAAGTAGAAAAGCGATGGGGCAGGCTGCAGCAGTAGATGTTATAACAAAAATGAAAGAACTCTTACAGGAAAAAACTAACATTCGAATGATCTTTGCCTCGGCTCCATCTCAAAATGAATTTCTTGAAACATTAAGGAAGGCTCCAGACATCGATTGGAATCGTGTTACGGTTTTTCATATGGATGAATATATTGGGCTAGCAGCTGAGTCACCACAACGATTTAGTACATTTTTAACAGAACAGCTTTTTGATTGTGTTAAACCGGGAACAACGCATTTAATTGACAGTTCAAATGATGAAATAAAAGAATGTAAACGGTATAGCCAGCTTTTAAAAGAAGCTCCAGTGGATATCGTTTGCTTAGGAATTGGTGAGAATGGTCATATCGCTTTTAATGATCCGCCAGTTGCAAACTTTGAAGATCCACAATTTATTAAAGCGGTGGAGCTAGATGAGATCTCCCGTCAACAACAAGTAAATGACGGATGTTTTCCGACGATTGACGATGTGCCAACACATGCACTTACTTTAACGATCCCTGCACTAATGTCGGGAAACTCTTTATATTGTATCGTTCCAGGGACGACAAAGAAGGCTGCGGTGAGAGAAACATTAAACAATCCGATTTCAAGTAAAAATCCAGCAACTGTTTTGCGTCGCCATCCAAATTGTATCCTTTATTTAGATGAGGACTCTTATGGCAGCGAATGAGCAAAAAATAAAAACAGTGATTGAAGGGATTCATTATGCAACGGGTGAACAGATTTTAGTATCAATAGAAGAGGGGAAAATTAATCACATACAAGCTGTGGCTAAACAAAGGGAGAGGGGACTTCCATATATAGCTCCAGGGCTGGTTGATTTACAAATTAATGGTTATAGGGGCAATGATTTTAATACACTGCCAATTTCACCAGAACTTGTAGAACAGACAACAAGATCCCTATGGAAAGAGGGGGTCACATCTTATTGTCCAACCATCATAACCAACCATGATGAAGCCATCGAAAAGGCAGTGGAAGTCATTGCGAAAGCAAGTGATCAACAAGTTCAACAATGTATAACCGGAATCCATCTTGAAGGGCCGTTTATCTCTCCAGAAGATGGTCCTAGAGGTGCACATGGGAAGGAATACATCAAAGCTCCTGACTGGGATCTTTTTCAGACCTGGCAAAAAGCCGCGAGAGGGATGATTAAAATCATCACACTTTCTCCCGAATGGCCCGGTTCATTTGATTTTATATCAAAATGTGTTGAAAACGACGTGGTGGTTGCAATTGGGCATACAGCCGCGACCCCTGGTCAAATACAAAAAGCCGTTGCAGCTGGGGCTAAGGTGTCAACACATTTAGGAAATGGCGCACATGTTATGCTGCCGCGTCACCCAAATTATATTTGGGAGCAATTAGCACAAGATGATCTTTGGACATGTCTCATTGCCGACGGATTCCACTTACCAGAATCATTCCTAAAAGTGGCGATGAAAACAAAGGGCTTTCAATCGATGTTAGTTAGTGATGCAGTCTATTTAAGTGGGCTTGAGCCGGGGGAGTATGAAACACATATTGGTGGTAAGGTAGTGCTGACATCCGAAGGCAAGCTATATTTACAGGAAAATCCCAATCTATTGGCAGGTTCAGTAAAATTGCTCAAAGACGGGATCAGTCATCTTTTAAAAACAGGGCTATGTACTTTACGGGAAGCGTGGGAAATGGCCGCCATTCGTCCTTCTACTTTTATGAAGCTTCCAACGCAAAAAGGCCTGTTCGAAGGAGCGCCCGCTGATTTGGTGGTTTTTAACTTGGAAGATAAGCATGTAAATATTCTGCAGACTTATAAAGCTGGAGCACTCGTATATCCCCAGTGCAACCGTCCGTAAGCCTCTGCTTCAAGACGATGAGACTAACTGCTAACCATCAATGGGATGAGCTTCGTCACGCTTTATTCCTCTTTATAATTTGCTTCATTGTGAGGGAGAAAAGATCTACCTTGCAAAATTTATAGGAGGTGTGCGCTGCCAATCTAAAGAACAAATATAATCTGTGAGGAGATCAAGATGGATAAAAGAGCTTTTTCTATAATCGGATGTCAGCACGAACATATTGGCATTTTTATTGAGGAAATGTTAGAGCTTGGATATGAATGTGTGGGTATGTATGAAACAGAAAATAAACCATTGCTTACATCCATGGCAAGCAAATACAAGCTTCCAATTGTAGAAGATAAAGAAGTCTTACTCGGCAGTTACGTCGATATTGTTGGAAGTTCTGCGATTAATAACCAAAAAATAGATCTGATTGAACTTTGTGAAGAGCGAGGAAAACATATCATGGTTGATAAGCCTGCTGTTACGAATCGGGAAGGCTATAGGCGCTTGAAATCTACTATAGAACGAGGCAAAATCGAAGTGGGCATGCTTTTGACAGAACGTTATCGGCCAGCATTTCAAACATTAAAAAGGTATATAGATGAGGGAGATTTAGGGAAGATCGTTAACATCGGCATCCGCAAACCCCACAAATTAAAACCTGCTAACCGTCCAAAATGGCATTTTTCTAAGGAACAATGTGGGGGATTGGTAATAGATCTGTCTGTTCACGATTTTGATTTGTTGCGTTGGTTGACTAGTGCAGAAATCATTGAGGTAGAGGGAATGGTAAGCAAAAATATTTTACCGGAATATCCCACTTTTTATGATACTGCCTCCCTTCAAGTTTTGCTAAAAGGTAATATCCTCGCACAGCTTTATGTGGATTGGCACACACCGGCAGCAAGCAAAACATATGGAGATGGACGTGTCTTCGTCGTGGGTACAAAAGGATATGCTGAGCTGCGTCTATCGGGAGACCCTTTGATTACTAATGAGAATTTAATGTTCCTGGTGACTCATGAACAACAACCTAGACGTGTAGAACTAGAAAATATGGAGGGAAATATTACAAGGGATTTCTTACGGCGCATCAATGGTGAGCAAATAGGGATCACCCATCGAGATATTTTAGAAGCTACAAAAGCAGCAATCGAGGCCGATGAGCGAGCGAAAAAGTATTCTGAAATTGAAACGCTTATCTAAGAAAGGGAATCGTATAGGGAGACAACTATCAGTAAATACCCGATTGGTTCAGGTCTTTAGGACGCAGGCCACAAAGGGCGTAGCGGCGTATAGGATGTACTAGTGCAGACGAATCGACAGGACGTCGCATTTGAGTCTGCCAACAGGATGTTGCGAATTTAGCCTTTGATCCTTAACATACAGTGGAGGATCAAAAAACCCCTACTGAATGAAGTTTCACTTTTATAAACTATGAAATTACAAGCCGTTCGGCGATACAGCGCCGTCGGCTTTTTGCTGGTTTGAGGGGAGAAAAGCTAAGTATTTAAAAAAACGCACTAATGTGAAACAAAACGAATGAATTCATTGACAAAAGTGAAACATCCGGCATAATAATAAGAAGAAGAGGCAGATGTTAGTTTGAAAGGATGAATAGAATGTTAGCAGAGGAACGAAGACAGAAGATCTTAGAATTATTAAAGCAAGAAGGCAGAGTTATTGCAAAGGATCTATCTGAGTTGTTCGAAATGTCTGTTGACTCTATACGCCGGGATTTAACGATTATGGAGGAACAGGGTCTACTACAAAAGACATATGGGGGAGCGATATCAAGGTCTTCTAATCCAAAGGTTCGGACCTTGCCACAACCGGAATCACAGCGATACGGAGAAGGTGCTCCTCACCAAAATGCGATTTCCAAGCTAGCAGCTTCTTATATTAAGCAAGATGATACGGTCTATATAGGTGGTGCTGGTATTCAATATGGAATGTTGAAATATCTTCCCACAGATATTCCTTTTACTGTAATCACCAATTCAATGAAAATTGCTGCACTCATTCGAATGCAAGAAAATATTACATCCTACTTAATCGGTGGAAAATTGCGAGCAGAATCGGCTGGCAGTATGATTGATATATTAGCGATTGAAATGATGAACAAGTTTACATTAGATATTGGCTTTTTAACAGGTGGTGGAGTTTCTGGGGATGGAATTAGTACTGCGACACCAGAGAGTGGGGCTTTTGCTCGCACTGTTGCCCAGGTTTCCCGTAAAAACATTTGCCTTGCACCACATGAGAAGTTAGGACAACAAATGTTTATTACTTCTACTCCAATTGAAACAATTGATTTCGTGATAACAGATCAAGCAGCACCGGAAAGAGCAATTCAAGAAATTAGAAAAAGAAATGTTGACATCATATTTGCAGATGAAGAAGAGAATGGAAGTGAAATAGATGAAATGGATTAGTGTACAATCCTCTCCAGAATTACAAGGTGAAATTCATATCCCAGGTTCTAAAAATAGCTCATTAGCTTTGCTAGCGGCAGCCTGTTTAGCTGATGATGAGGTAACCTTACTCGGTGTTCCAAATATTTCTGATTTTCGGGTCATATGTAAAATAGCAAACGAAATTGGCTGTACAATGTATCGTGATTCATCGGGGGCAGTGCAGATTGATCCTAGGAAGATTAATCACACATGTCTCGAGCCTAAAAAATCTTCCGCTTTTAGAACAGCTTATTATTTTGTGGGTGCTTTACTAGCGAAGTTTGGCAAAATATCGCTAGGTTATCCTGGTGGAGATGATTTTGTTAGTCGTCCGATGGATCAGCATATCAAAGCACTACAAATGATGGGGGCGAAATTTACCTTTCACAAGGATTATTATGAAGTGGAAGCGACTGAACTAAGAGGGGAAACAATTTATTTTGACCGAATTACTTCAGGTGGCACGATTAACATCATGTTAGCGGCTGTGCGAGCCAAAGGAAGTACGATCTTATTAAATGCGGCTCGTGACCCGGAAGTGATCGATACAGCAATTTTATTGAATAAAATGGGCGCCAAGATCAGTGGAGCTGGAACAGACACGATCCGTATTACAGGTGTTCCACATTTAAAGGGTGGCGTCCATCGCGTTATTCCCGATCGTTTAATTGCAGGTGCTTTTTTAATATCAGCTGGAATGAAAGGCGGGACTGTCACGGTACAGGATGTTATTCCTGATCATTTGACTGCTTGCATTTTAAAGCTTAGGGAAATCGGATTAACGATCCAGGTGGATGATCAGTCGATCACCGCACATTCTGATGGTATTATAAAAGCCTCGAGAGTAAGAACGTCTATGTATCCTGGGTTTCCGACTGATATACAACAACCATTAACGGCATTACTTACACAAGCGCCGGGTAAAAGTATTATTAGTGATAAAGTGTATCCCCAGCGTTTTCAGCATGTCCAGCAGTTAAGAAGAATGGGGGCGGATATGAAAGTCCGTTCAGGCGTTTCTTTCATCAAGGGAGGAACACCTTTGAATGGCGCACTCGTCCACGCTTCTGACATAAGGGCGGGTATTTGTTTAATCCTTGCGGGTCTTGTGGCAGAAGAGGAAACAAAGATTACTGGTATTCAGCACATCGAACGTGGATATGAAAATGTGGTTGAAACTTTCCAATCACTTGGGGCTATAATTGCCTTAAAAGATTCCCAGCTAGATGAAGAAGCTATGATTCATGAAGTTCACTCAAAATAACAAACTTCTTCAGACAATAAATATTAATGAACTGAGGATAGAGGGCATTGTTTTAATGATTTTTCCTTTTTGGGTTATACTAACAAGCGAAATAATCAAAAAGGGAGTGCTCAGATTTGTTAAAATTAAAAACACTTGTAATTGCACTTTGTATTTCTTTCATTGCAATAACTACTCTGACTGGAAATGCAACAGCACATGAAACGACTCATTTTCACATGGATCAAGGGGAACTTCAGTCATTGATTGAAAAAGGTTATTCCAAAAAGGATATTTTCCATGCAAAAGGGATTGCTCACCTTGCGGGAAAAGATATTGAGGATGTATTGAATCATCATCAAAAAAGCAAATCTTGGGAAAAAACGGCTAGTCATTTTGGCATCGATGTGAAGGAAATAAAGGCAAAGCATAAGAAAATGAAAGCCAAGCATAAGAAGATGAAAAAGTTTTATAAAGATCATCAGGAAGAAATTCTCGGATATATCGCCGGATATTCTGCTATCTCTCCCGAAGAATTGAAAAAAATCCAAACAGAAAATTCCTTGGAGACTTATCATATAATGAACGCTGCGATTATTGCAAAGTTAAGCAATAGTGCCTTGGTGGATATTGTGAATGAACATAAGGCAGGGAAAAAGTTTTATGACATTGCACAGAATCGTAATGTAAAGAAAGCGGAGTTTAGAAAGGAATTTAAGAGGGTTCATCATGAATTAAAGAGAAACAATTAAAGAAAAAGAAGAAGACTTAAAGTCCTCTTATCCAGTGCAGCCGTCCGTAAGCTCCCACTTCAAGACGATAAGACCCAAAGAAGGCTGAGTGGGGGAACGGACGCTAACACCCTGACAAGTCTCGCTTTATTTTTGCTTAATTTTATAATCAATTTTTAGAAAAGGAAGACCGAAGATCCACATTTTATGCTTGGCACGCAATTCTCCTGTTTGCACCTCTTCGATATGAAAGCATTCTTCCAGAGGTAGTTTGAATACATACCTTTTCCAAGTGAGATAAATGCCAGCATCAGATTGTTGCTGGTCTCTTTTGCTTGTTAGTTGTAAGCCGGATCCTAAAGGCTTTACATCTAAGATTCCAATCATCGCAGACCATGGAAGCGGTAGCGCGATATTCATATAGTTTCTTTCGTTTGTTCTGTGTTCAGAGTAAAGGGCGACAAACACAATTTCATCATCAATCTTCCGTAGCCAGGCGCGAGGCGCTGTTCGTCCGTCTAAATCCTTGCGAATCCGCCAGATGTCTCCTGTCATCTCAATTTCACGGTGATGAATGGGTAAATTGATTTGCTGCATACATTTACTCCATATTCGATAGAGAGCGGCCAAAGGTTTAAACCAACTAGACCAGTTAATTTTTGCGAAAAGTCGATAATCAATAGTCCGTTCGTAAAAATCAATAATCATAGGAGAGAGTGTTTGTTTATCCACCCCATAAACACGCATATCATCGACTAATCCCCAATAAGAAGGGCCATTACGGTCATTTTTTATTATTTCCATAAGGTTTTCCCCAATCACCAATCCTCCGCGGATCTGGCTAATCGGAAAAGCGGATCTGCTTGGTTTTTGGGAAGGGACATGGAGCGACCATCCCACTACCCCGCAGAGAGCGAACACAACACAATTCAGCAAGCCGTGAAAACGAAGCATGAAATCAATATTAACAATAAATAAATGCGATAAGTTGCCATAGGCATATAAAAGTGAAAAACTAATCGTGACGGCTAATGAGAGAAATGAAATGCGCACGAGCAGTTTTTGCCAAAGGTTTTGAAACGCACATTGAAAGGCTAAGAAAATTAATCCGCCAATGCCAATGATATAGAGGAGGACAGAAAGCAACTCAATCCAACGGGCAAAAGTGATGCCAATCGCGACAATAAGCGGAGATACTAAAAGCAAAGAGCTGATCCAGCGATAGGCTGTCGACTTAGCCTGCCTTCCTAAAAATCCAATAAAAATCGGCAATAGAAAGGCAGAATAATGAAAATGGATCGCTGTTAGCCAGGTAAGGATCGCTGAAAAACCAGTGTTCCATCCTGCTTCATATGCCAAAAACCAAGCTCCTCCCATCGCCAAATAAATAAGTCCTAGATCGATGGAAAATTCCTCTAAATGCACGAAACCTCTTTGTAAAAATCGACTTACTCCATAGATCGCTACCATGATCGTAAACAGGAAATAAATCGCAGCGACCCAGCCATCCCAAGAAGTTTGGTCTGTCCATTGTAAAAAAGCGACAGCGCTGTAAGCAGGAATGGCGAAATAGTAATACATTCTGTTCAACCAACCTTGTTGTTTAGATATGAGTTGCAATACGATGGGAATATAAACAATTTGTCCAATCGTCAGCATAATGGAAGGCCAGGGTTGGCTACTAAAATTGGCGATCAATAAAAATAAAAGGCTATGAACAAGGATGAACGGGCGTAACTTCATGCGACCTAAACTCTCCTTCGTAAGCAAATACGGTTCCAATTAGCGGGTTGGTCACGGCAACTGAAATATGAAAACACTCTTGATCTTCCAAATACCTCTCTTTAACACATGCCAAGCCTTGCAGCATTTTTGGAAGGGATACTTCAAACCTACCTAAAACAAGTTTTTGATCTTTTGAATCAATTTGCAAACTCCCATCACTCAATACAGACATCGTTAAATCAGAGTAAAATAAGCTTGGTTCGCCAAGATAGTCTTTAATGATCATTCGATTAGGATCTAGACTCATTTTTGCATTGAAAAATCTCTTTTTCGAGCCAAAATGAAAAACGCGTTCCCAATAAATTTGTTCTTCATCTTCTGGTCCCTTTAAAGGGATATTTTTGATGGAAAAAGGAATATTCTCTCCTCGCTCTGGAAAAAGCAGCTTCCAATTAGTAGCTATGTAAAATAGTGGAAATAACCATTTAGGTCCACCTTGAATATGACTCATGATTCCTTTCGCTTCGAAAGGAAATTGATACCTCTTTTGAAGCATGGGGTGTAATTGGAAGAATTCCTCTCCAATAACTTCCTTATAAATCGACATATGGGCACCTCATTTTTTTCGTCGTCCGGCTCCAGCGCCCAGCGACTAGCAAACTTTCGGTGCCTTCCTACGATAAGTCAACATCAGCTCGCCTTTCAGGCTCACTGTGTTTCCTTTATCTCGTTAGGCCCTAAAAAGTTTGTACGTCGCTAAACGGGCGCTTGCGCTTTTGTTGTTTACAGCTCCTTGCAGTAGGAAGATCCTTGTGTAATAGAAAACCGAGTATGGATAGAATGACCAATGCTAGATTAAAAGTGAGTGGACTAAAAGGATGTGCTAAATAATCTGGATTGGCCATAATGGCAGAGCAGCCTAAAATTGGGAAAGCAAACATTTGTAAGATGTACCATTTTCTTTTTTTACGGGCAATGACTAAACATAGTCCGAACAGGATTTCTGCTATTCCAATTAGCGCTGTCAACGTTTGCGCACCTTGAAGCTGGATAGGCAATAAATTGGTCATCATACTTATTTCCTCGGGATGGGGATGGACGATCTTTGGCACTAATCCATGATACAGCCAAATAAAAAAGAAAAGAAACGTGATCATCCAACCGGAGAAAAAGCGTAAGAATTGGGAGGCAGGGGTTTCTTCTTTTTCCAACCACCTTTTTAAAACATCAAAGCTTAGAGCAGTTCCCCAGCCAATCAGAGGACGGAAAATGAGCCCATCAAATAATTTCCCAAATCTCCCCCCATTCACTTGATAATCATACTGGGTGATAAAATCGATAGCATCCCCATTTGGTTTATACTTCCAATACCCGCGCCCTTCTCGGATAATGCTGATAGATTGCTCTGTACCAAAGTGTAGAGCCGACGTACGGGAACCATCCTTACTTTGCACCTCACCAGTGCTTTTTCCCCAGCCCGCAATCTTCATCCCAAATCCAATCTTTGTTTCATATGTAAAGAGCTGCGCTTCATCTGCTTTTTTTGGCATATAAGTAATGGAGCTAAAGCGCAAATCCCATTGCTCATGTTTTTGAGGCTCTTGAGAAGCTGCCCATAAACGCTCAATTTCCGTTTTGATAGGGACTTCTACATAAATTGGTTTTGCTTTCATGGTTCACCACCTTAAGCTCTGTTTTTTTGCTGTATAGCAAATGACAAAAACCTAAATTGTTGATAAGTTCTAACAGGGAAGATTGGTGTCTAGCTCCAGCGCCTAGCCCCACGAGGTCAAATAACCCTGAACCTATGAAGGGAAAAAGCCCCTTCCTAGGTTCAGGAACATTTGCTTGTCGGAGGCCAACAGGATGTAGGTCAGAACAGCGTTGCGCCAGGACGGTGCGTTTTTAGCTGTTCATCCTTACTATAAAAGTTTGTATGTCGCTAAACGGGCGCCTGGGCCAATGAAAGGCAAAGAACGCCTTTCTTTGTCCCAGAACATTTGCTTGTCGCCGATAGGCGGGCGCCTTGCGCTTTTCTTGTTAATCCACCACGATATGGTCCACAGGTACAGTGTGTTTGCTTTTGCGAAATTGTCCGGGAGACATTCCCATTCGCTTATGAAACACTTTACTGAAATAGTTACCATTGGAATAGCCAACTTTTCGAGCAATCTCTTGAATAGACTGATCGGAGGTAAGAAGCCATTCCATCGCCTTATCGAGGCGGATTTTGGTTAAATAGTTTAACGGGGTCATCGATGTTGTTTTATGAAAAAGTCGTGTGAAATGATATTTGGATAAACCAGATGCTTCGACTAAATCATCGAGCCCAATGGGTTTATCATAATGTTTTTGAGCAAATAAGGCAGCCTTATTAATAGGTTCCGGCCATTGCTGGATAGGTGAACCCAAATGACGAGCAAATCGATAAAGCTCCATCATAAAAGAATAACCTAATGCAGAAGCCTGATAGGCATCCGTGATGTTTTTCTCCACTGCTTTTTGATAAATCGTTAATAATAATTGGATCAATTCTGATTCAGGTGGAAAGGTGATCACTTGTCCCTTTTCCTCATGGATCAGTTGAAAGACTCTTTGAATTTCTTTCCCATATAAAGTAATATGAATAAACTCCCAATGCTCACTCTCTTTAGGAAAAAAATAGCGGTGTGGACTGGGCAACTCTACCAAAAAGGCTTTTCCAGATGTTAAGGGATACCTTTTTCCATCTATTTCGATCATACCTTGACCTGATAAGGTATATTGAAATACATATTTGCCAACTTCGCTTCGCGCCATGCCATCCCAGTTATAATTGGGAGAATTCACATTTTCCCAGCCGATAGCATAAATTCCCACAATCTCATCCTGGTGGCTCCCGTTAAATCTGAAACCGAAAGATTCATATTTTTTATTGGAGTGTTCAGATAGCAATATTCTACCCTGCTTTCTATTTTTTTACCATTGTAATGATGGGTGAATGATTCTTATCATGAATATAGCAATAAGATGAAAGGAATACAATGTGAATATGTGATTTTTGTTTCTCTCGTTAATTTAGGTGAACATGTGTATAATGATTTTTGAAGAAAGCAATTATTTAAAATGGAGGTAGATGATTGATGACAATTCGCAATGAATATCCACGTCCGCAGTTGGAAAGGAAGGATTGGCTCAACCTCAATGGTGAATGGCAGTTTGCTTTTGACCATGGAAAAAGCGGGATTGAGCGTGAATTTTTCAAAGATGGTCCTTTTACGGATACCATCCAAGTTCCTTTTTGCCCAGAAAGTGAACTATCAGGCATTGGCTATACTGATTTTATGGCAGCTGTCTGGTATAAGAAAGCGGTACAAATTCCCAAGAGTTGGTTGAAGCAACGGACTATTCTCCATTTTGGAGCTGTTGATTATCATGCCCATGTATGGGTGAATGGACAAAAGGCTGGAGAGCACAAAGGAGGTTATACGCCCTTTTCATTTGATGTAAGCGATTTTCTCGATGGAGAAGAGGCCGTTATTGTTGTTTGTGCGGAGGATGATAATCGTTCTGGCTTACAGCCGCGTGGAAAACAAAGTGGCGGGTATTATTCAGCTGGTTGTGACTATACTCGCACCACGGGTATCTGGCAGACCGTTTGGATGGAGACTGTTCCACATACTTATATCAGAAACACAGCCTATAAAACTAATCCTAAGACAGGAATAGTATCAGTTGATGTCCATTTAAACCAATATGAAAAAGAATTAGAGGTAGAATTAGAGGCTACATACAAAGGGAAAAGCGTTGCAAAAGCAGCGACTTATGTATCGGGTGCTTCTATTCATAGCAATCTTTCATTATCAGAGGTTCATCTATGGGAACCTGGGAAACCAGAACTTTATAATCTAACCTTATCGCTTAAAAAAGGTGAACAAGTGGTTGATCAAGTGGAAAGTTATTTTGGCGTCCGTTCTGTTTCGATTGAAGACAAAGCGATTTTGATTAATGAGAATCCTGTTTTCCAGCGTTTGGTGCTTGATCAAGGCTTTTATCCCAAAGGGATTTATACAGCGCCCACTGATGAAGATTTAAAAAAGGATATAGAAATCTCGATGGAAATGGGATTTAATGGGGCACGCCTTCATGAAAAGATCTTTGAACCTCGTTTTCTCTATTGGGCAGATCAACTCGGCTATCTTGTCTGGGGAGAGCACGGAAACTGGGGATTAGATATTACAGGTTCCAAAGGATTGGAACATTTTTTACCGGAATGGATGGAAGCAGTTGAAAGGGATTTCAATAGTCCTGCACTGATTGGTTGGTGCCCATTTAACGAAACATGGGATCAAAATGGGACACGGCAAAATGATGAAGTGCTCCGTATTACGTATGAAGTGACAAAACGGTTAGATCCCACACGTCCTGTGATTGATACTAGCGGGAACTTCCATGTCGTAACAGATATATTTGATATCCATGATTATGAACAGGATGTGGAAAAATTCGCCGGAAAATTTGCAGAAATGGGCCGTGGCGGAAAAACGTATGTGACATTCCCAGATCGTCAACAATATGAAAATCAGCCTTATTTTGTCAGTGAATATGGAGGGATTTGGTGGAACCCTGGAGATCAAGAAGGATGGGGTTATGGAAATAAGCCAGAATCTGAAGAAGACTTTTTGCAGAGATATAAGGGATTGACAGAGACCTTATTAAAAAATCCGGCTGTTTGTGCTTTTTGTTATACCCAGCTTTATGATATTGAACAGGAAGTAAATGGTCTCTATACCTACGAGCGCAAGGCAAAATTTGATCCCTCTGTGATTCGGAAGATAAATAGTCAAAAGGCTGCAATTGAAGACTCAGACGAATAGAAAGAAGATAGAAGAGATTAATATGTGGGAGAAATTGAAGCAGAGAGCGTTTCTAAATTAAGAAGAATGCCCAACCTGTGATAAAATAAAAAAGCAATATTATACCCTTTTTTCAATTCATTTTACCATTGAAAGCTTATTCATTAGCGATTATTATAGAGGTAATCAGCAATCTTCATATATTTTGAAGTAGCAATAAGTTGCTATGGTATTTAAAGGAGGAAGGAAAATTATGTCGAAAATCACTTTTTTAGGTGCAGGAAGTACAGTATTTGCGAAAAACGTTCTAGGAGATTGTATGTTAGTCCCGAGTATTCAGGACTTTGAATTTGCTCTCTTTGATATTGATCAAGGAAGATTAAAAGATTCAGAGGCTATGTTGAATAATTTAAAATCTACTACAGGCTCTACTGTTCGAATTAAAGCTTATACAGATCGAAAGGAAGCGCTTCGAGGAGCTAAATACGTTATTAATGCGATTCAAGTTGGTGGGTATGATCCTTGTACGATTACTGATTTTGAAGTGCCGAAAAAATACGGTCTTCGCCAGACGATCGCGGATACTGTTGGGATTGGCGGGATCTTTAGAAATCTTAGAACGATTCCTGTCATGCTTGATTTTGCCAAAGATATGCGTGAGGTATGTCCAGACGCCTGGTTCCTAAACTACACGAATCCAATGGCTGTACTGACAGGTACCATGTTGCGTCATGGAGGGATTAAGACAGTAGGACTTTGTCATAGTGTTCAAGCTTGTGCACCAGGACTTTTGAAATCATTGGACATGCCAACAGACAATATTCAATGGAAAATTGCTGGGATTAATCATATGGCCTGGTTACTCGAAATTACTCGTAATGGAGAAGACCTATACCCAGAAATTAAAAAACGAGCAGAGGAAAAGCAAGAAACAAAGCATCATGATATGGTTCGCTTTGAGTTGATGAAACGATTTGGTTATTACATTACAGAATCATCTGAGCATAATGCTGAATACCATCCATATTTTATTAAGGATCGCTATCCAGAATTAATAGAAAAGTTTAATATCCCACTTGATGAATATCCACGTCGCTGTGTGAATCAAATCGAGGGTTGGAAAAAGATGCGCGATGATCTTGTACATGATCAACAATTACAGCATAAGAGAACACATGAATATGGATCATATATCATCGAAGCAATGGAAACAGATGTCCCTTATAAAATTGGCGGGAATGTCTTAAACACCGGCCGCTTAATTAGCAATCTACCTGAAAAAGCGGTAGTAGAGGTACCATGTCTTGTAGATAGAAGTGGTGTGACACCAACATATGTTGGCGATTTACCAGAGCAACTAGCCGCTTTAAACAGAACGAATATCAACACACAATTATTGACAATTGAAGCTGCCATTACGCAAAAGAAAGAACATATTTATCAAGCTGCTATGCTTGACCCACATACCTCAGCAGAGCTATCCATTGATGATATTGTCGCACTTTGTGACGATTTGATTGAGGCTCATGGAGACTGGTTACCGAAATATCAATAAAGGCTAGTGTAAGGAAAAAAAGAAATTAAAGCATTAAAAAGCCAATTTCTCAGTAAAATGGAGGAATTGGTTTTTTCTTGTTGTATTGATATTAAATTGCGTTTTTTGTGCAATACAATTATGCCTTTAGAGGTTTTTTATAGAATAAAGGACTAATAGTATAAAAGGTGGAAACATCATTTTTGATAAGTCAGAATACATGAAAGGAAAGACGTTTTGGATGGTCAGTTATGATTGTAAAAAAGCAACATTATCCAATAATTCTGAACTACGTGAGCGTATGGAATCCTTACGTCAACGACAAATAATAGATCCTACAAATCAATTGGAACATAAATGAAGGTAATAAAGCTGCTCTCTTATTCAATCATTGAAAAGAAAGGTAAAGAAATTAGAGAAAGAGAATCAGCAACTAAAAGAACAAGTGAAATTGGCTTATGGAAAGGTAGAGAAATTTTAGGAATTGAGAATGGTGTTCATCTGAGTACTTATTCTTTCAACAAACGACTTATAATGGAATAAGAATAGGAACTTTAAGTATGGATAGAACAGATAATAATCTAAAAAGGATGATTTAGTATGAATACGGAAGTAACGACGAAATTTAAAATTATGCAAAGCGATCTTCATTAAACGGGCACGATTGTCTAGATATGATGTTCAATCATCGGCATAATTTGAAATACCAATTGAAAGTGATAGTGGTCATTTTGTTAGGTGGAACGAGGAATGTTAGAGAACGTTTGTACGTTTTGTGCAGGGGAGGAGCAAAGCTGAAGATAACCTCTAAAGCTTGTTGTATTTCAAAGGCAGAATATAATCAAAGTTTATCCCGAATTAACTGGCAGTAAGACCCCACTTCAAGAATTCGAGGTGAATATGAGAATTGTAAGTGGGGGACGAGTGCCGTATTATTTAAAGAACGGATATTAACCTGGATAGGTATTACATTTAGTATTCTTGGTCTTATCATCTTTTTGTTGAGCCTGATCGTATTTGGTAAAAGTTTTCGTGTTGGCTTAGATGAGGATCATCCGAATGAACTCGTTACATCAGATGTATTTTCCATTAGTAGAAATCCAATCTATACAGCATTTTTGTTTATGTTGATCGGGATATTTTTAATTATCCCAAATTGGATATTGTAACTATATTTCGTTGTCGGGTTTTGGTTTATTAATCGCCAAATTTGCCGCGAAGAAGATTCTTTGGAAAAATTTATGGCAGTAAATACAAGGAATATTGTAAAAAAGTTCGTAGATATCTTTGATGAGAGAGTAAAAACCGTTAGATATACCTGCTAGCTGAATGGTGCACTGTCTGAATATTAGACTCTGTGGATGAAGTGATTTCACTGTTTCTCAAGTAGATTTTTTATAATATATATGACGAATTAACGATCGTCGATTTTTTTATAAAAAAAGATGAAAATTGTTGACTTGAGTAAAAATATCATGTTAAAATTATTAATTTGTGTATTTGTTTGAATGGTGGTATAATATAAATAGAACAAATACAGGAGTGGATCATTTGTTTAATATAGGTGACAAAGTATTTTATCCAATGCATGGAGCAGGGGTTATTCAAACGATTGAAATGAAAGAAATACAGGGTCACACAAAGGAATATTGCGTCATTTCTATTCCGATTACTCAATTGAACATTATGTTACCACGAGCGAATTTAGCCAAAGTGGGAATCCGCGCTGTTGTCGATCTTCAGACAGCAAGAGGAATTGTAGAGAATTTCCATCATGAACAGCCGAAAGGTGACCTACCATGGAAAGAACGATATAAGCAAAACATGGAATTGCTTAAATCAGGAGAAATGCAAAATTCCGCTCAAGTCGTGCAAGAACTACTATATCGACAAAGAGAAAAACCGCTTAATTCAACAGAAAAGCAATTACTAAGTGATGCACATAAAGCCTTAATAAGTGAAATTAGCATTATTGAAGATATTACCGAAGAGCAAGCAGATGACTTATTAAAAGTTGCTCAATAACATCAAAATCGTAAGTCGCTGGGCGCTGGAGCTAGACAATGAAAAGCGTAAGTCGCCCTATATAGCGGCGCACAACCCTTCTGATTTTTTGAAATGGAAGGGTTTTTTTGATTTGCATAAAATTTGATTAACGATAGCAATATTTTATCCTTCATTCATATAAAATTTACCATTGTAAGTATATTTATTTAATTCTATGATGTATATAGCAAGATTTCAGTATATTAAAAATAGACAATTTTGTTATCAGCTCGGCAATAATATCAATTTACCGATCGTTCTAAGCCTGAGAGATAGCGGCAGTACAGTTAAATATGCACAAAAATGATAGCGGTTTCAAAATTTTTATAATAATAAAGGAGATGAGTAGGTTTATGTGCAAGCTATTATTAAAGTCAATTATTTTTTCTGTATTGATCGTATTGTTATTGGTTGGTTGCAATAAAGAGGAGAAAGTTGTGTCTGATTCTGAAGAGAGCGCTGAAAAAGAGGACATTACTTTGACGATTATGATGTGGGATGATTGGGGACAAGACTTTCAGAAAAATATTAAAGAGGCAGTGGAAGAACAATTTCCTCATATTACGGTGAATAACATCGGAGGGGATACCGGGAATAAAGAATGGATTGAGGAGGCACTTTCCGCTGGCAATATTCCAGACATGATCTTTGCTCATCGCCAGTACCATGTTGCGCTTTTAGAAGAATATGAGCTGAATTACGATATGACACCATTACTAGACAAGCATGACTTCGATTTATCGCAATATGATCCAGCGCACTTGGATGAATGGAAATCATGGGCGAATGGCGAATTTTGGCTATTGCCTTTTATGGCTGATCGTTATGCCTTACATTATAATAAAGATATTTTTGATCTATTTGGTGTTGAATATCCGACAGATGGGATGACCTGGAAGGAAGTAATTACACTTGCATCCAAAGTAACAGGTGAAAGGAATGGTATACAATATCAGGGATTGGATATCACCGGTAATGGACATTTACCTTTGACCCAGATTATCGGAAAGACGCAATTAATTGATCCTGAAACAGAAGAAGTATTATGGACAGACAACCCTTATGTTAAGCAATGGCTGGAAATGGTAGAGAGTGTTTATAATATGCCGGGGAATGAAAAGCCGGAAGGGGACGCGTGGACAGAATCTAGGACATTGGCGATGAGACCATTATGGCTGGATATGGCCACACCTGAAGATTTAAACTTTGATATTGTCACATACCCACAATGGGAAGAGGCTTCCAATATCGGTCCATTGGCAGGCGGTTGGGGGTTTGGCATTACAGAGCCAAGCCAACATAAGGACGAAGCGATGGAAGTAATGAAATTTTTATATTCTGATGAGCATATTGGCTCTTTAGGAGAATCCCCAATCCATGCACCTTTCAACCATCTATTTGAAGGAAAGGATATTGATGATATGCTAGTGGGGGAAAGAATGGAAAAGTTTAAAGGGAAAAATTTACAAGCGCTATATAAGCTAGAAGCTGCTGGCGGTCCTGAATCACGTTCAAAATTTGATGTTGGCGCATTTCAACAAATTGAGCATTTAGGTGAGGATTTCATTGAATCGGGACTTGATGTCAATACCTTTATCCGAGAACTGACCGAGAAGGAAGAGATTAGAATTAAGGATGAAAAAGGGGCAAGCTAAAAATGATAGAATGGTCTCTCATCGTTTGAACTGGGAGACCTTTTTTGGTAGAAGAAATCGATTAAAATAGAAGAAATATTCCTACATAAAATCATTGACCAATGAAAGAATAAACCATACCATTAGAAGAGGAAATGAAAAGGGAAGTGATGGTAGCGTGTTGAGGCATTTGAAATCCTATAAATGGCAGATTAGTGCGGTTATTATTTTAACGCTCGCTGGTATTCTATTAGAGTTGCTTCTGCCGACCCTAATGGCGAATGTGGTTGATATTGGGATTGTCAAGGGAGATATTTCTTACATAATAAAGGTCGGAATTTGGATGATACTTGCTGCTTTAATAGCTGTTGTGATTACAGTGGGTGTTTCCTATTTCGCATCGAAAACCGCCCAAGGGTTTGGACGAGATGTGAGAAGGAGTTTGTTTGTCAAAGTGGAGGATTTTTCCTTACAGGCCTTTGACAAAGTTGGACCTGCTTCCTTAATCACAAGATCCACGAATGATGTGAAAATCGTCCAAGATGTGTTAAATATGGTGTTGCGTATGATGACACGTGCGCCTTTAATGCTTGTCGGAGGGATTATTTTAGCAGTGACTAGAGATCCAGGCTTATCACTTGTTTTTCTAGGCGCACTCCCTATTTTAGTGCTTGTCATTTTTATTATTTCAAGAAAGGCCATGCCTTTATTTGCCTCTTTGCAGAAAAAGACGGACCGGCTTAACTTAATTGTTCGCGAAAATTTAACCGGGATTCGAGTGGTTCGCGCTTTCAATAAAGTGGCTTTTGAAAAAAGTAGATTTAACCAAGCAAATGAAGACTTTCGTGATACAGGCATCAAAGTAAATCAAATGATGGCAGTACTGTTTCCGGTGATGATGATTATCATGAATTTTACCAACATCGCGATTGTGTGGTTTGGCGCGATTCGAATTGATGAAGGAGTTATGCAAGTAGGTAACCTTATGGCGTTCCTGCAATATGCGATGATGATCCTGATGTCACTTGTGATGCTTTCCATGGGGTTTATTATGATACCAAGAGCTCAAGCCTCTGTAAAGAGAATTAATGAAGTTCTTGCGCTCGAAAAGGATATTGAGGATCCGCAATCAGCGAAAACATCTCAAGCCCACGGATATATCGAATTTCGGGATGTGAGCTTTCGTTATGAAGGAGCAGAAAAACCTGTTTTACGCCAATTATCCTTTCAAGCAAAGCCCGGAGAAACAACTGCGATTATCGGTAGTACAGGTGCAGGAAAGTCCACCTTGCTTAAATTAATCCCTCGTTTTTATGATGCGGAAGGGGGAGCGATCTTCATTGATGGTGTGAATGTGAGAGATATGGCGCAAACAGAATTACGTCAAAAAATAGGTTATGTTCCTCAGCAAGCCACCTTATTTAGTGGGTCGATTGCAGAGAACCTCCAGTTTGGGAAGGAACAAGCAACAGAAGAAGAAATGAAGGAAGCCCTAGAAATCGCGCAAGCTTCAGATTTTGTTTTTAAACAAGAGGAAGGCCTTTATGCGAAAGTGGCTCAGGGAGGGGCTAATTTCTCTGGCGGGCAAAAACAGCGATTATCTATCGCTCGTGCTTTAATTCGCAAGCCGGAAATTTATTTGTTTGATGATAGCTTTTCGGCATTAGATTATAAAACAGATGCAAAATTAAGAGCTAGGCTCAGCCAAATGGAAGAGCATAGTACCATCATTATGGTGGCACAGAGAGTTAGCACCGTTATGCAAGCAGACCAAATCATTGTTTTGAACGAAGGGAAAATTGCTGGAATTGGCACACATGATCAATTAATAGCGGAAAATCAAATTTATCGAGAGATTGCTGCATCACAGGGAATTGGGGTGGAAGGAGCATGAGCCAGCAGAAAATGCCTAAACGAGGCCCGGCACGTGGACAAGCAATGCATGGTGAAAAACCAAAGGAATTTAAAAGAACACTGTTTCGCTTAAGTGCTTATTTGAAGCCGAGAAAAGTGCAGATTATTCTTGTCGCGATTGCTGCTATTTTTGCAACATTATTTAATGTAATTAGCCCTAAATTTCTTGGGGATGCGACATCCTCTATTTTTGCCAGTATCAAAAACGGAGTAAGTGTTGATTTTCCATTCTTAGCAAAACTGCTGTTTATTTTATTAGGGCTATATATATTATCGGCGATTTTTTCTTATTTCCAACAGTATATGATGGCAGGAATCTCGCAAAGAACAACAGCAGAATTGCGGAAAGAAGTGAATGAAAAATTAACACGTCTTCCACTTAGATATTATGACCAGCATCCACATGGAGATGTTTTAAGTCGGGTGATTAATGATATCGATAATATTAATAATTCGATTCAACAAGCCTTATCTCAATTAATCACATCCGCGATTATGATTATCGGCACGATTATTATGATGTTAGTTATTAGTCCGTTGCTTACGTTAGTTGTACTGATTACGTTTCCTCTAAGTATTCTTGTTGTGCAGATGATTGCATCCCGCTCGCAAAAGCATTTTGTCCAACAGCAAACAGAGCTGGGGAATGTCAATGGCCATATTGAGGAGATGTTTTCCGGTCATCAAGTTGTAAAAGGATTTAGCTATGAAAAAAAGGCGATCGCTGATTTTGATCAAATGAATGATCGACTGTATGATTCAGGATGGAAAGCGCAATTTATTAGTGGAATTATGATGCCACTTATGACCTTTGTCGGAAATCTTGGGTATGTGTTTGTCAGCATTGTCGGTGGAATTCGCGTGCTAAGCGGGAATATCCAAGTAGGGGATGTACAAGCGTTTATCCAGTATTCTCAACAGTTATCACAACCAATGGCGCAAGCAGCTGGGATTGCCAATATGATTCAGACAGCTTTGGCGTCTGCAGAACGAGTGTTCAATCTTTTAGATGAAGAAGAGGAAATAAAAGAAGAGCCTGCGCAGATAGATCTTGCAGGATTGCAAGGGAGAATTGGCTTTGAGCATGTGCAATTCGGTTATGAGAAAGAAAAAACGATTATCCAAGATTTAACTCTAGAAGTGGAATCAGGTCAAACAATTGCGATTGTGGGGCCAACAGGCGCAGGTAAAACGACAATTATTAATTTATTAATGCGATTTTATGAGATTGATCAAGGGAAAATTTTAATAGATGGAAGAAATCTTGCTGAATTATCAAGGGAGCAGGCAAGAGCATTGTTTGCGATGGTTCTCCAGGATACGTGGTTATTTAAAGGAACGATTCGTGAAAACATTGCCTATGGCCGAGAAGGTGCGAATGAGAAAGAGGTTGTACAAGCGGCATTGAGTGCTTATGCAGATGAGTTTATTCGCACATTGCCTGATGGATATGACACGATTTTGGGCGAGGATGCGTCTAATATTTCGCAAGGGCAAAGACAGCTGATCACGATTGCCCGCGCGATTTTAGCAGATCCAAAAATATTGATATTGGATGAGGCAACTAGTAGTGTCGATACTCGTACCGAAATGAATATCCAAAAAGCAATGAATAAACTGATGGAAGGAAGAACAAGTTTCGTCATTGCTCACCGACTTTCAACGATTCGCGATGCCGATTTGATATTAGTTATGAATGAAGGGGATATTATTGAAAAAGGCAGCCATGAAGAATTGATTGCTCAAAATGGATTTTACGCAGACTTGTACCGCAGCCAATTTGTTGGCGCAACAGGTTAAGAAAAGCGCAAGTGCCCGTTTAGCGACGTACAAACTTTTTTAGTAAGGATGAACAGCTAAAAACGCGCCGTCCTGGCGCTTTTTCTGCACTAGTACATCCTGTACGTCGCAACGCTGTTCTGACCTACATCCTGTAGCCCTGAGATAAAGGAAACACCATGAGCTTGAAAAGCGAATGGATGTTGACTTATCGTAGGAAGGCACCGAAAGTTTGCTAGTCGCTGGGCGCTGGAGCTGGATCCAGCACAAAATTTAAACCTTAAAAAGATGACCGTGAGGATCTCACGGTCATCTTTTTATCTTCTGGATTTTGGATTTAAGGCATCCTTTAGCCCTTCTCCGATAAAGTTAATCGATAAAATAACTAAGGTAATCATCGTTGCAGGTGGGACCCACATCCAGAGTTTATTCTTAAGTACATCAGAATTTCGTGCTTCAAATAACATATTCCCCCAGCTCGGTGTATCTGGTGGAACCCCTAAGCCTAAGAAGCTTAAAGCTGATTCGATGACAATCGTAGAAGCCATTAACAAGGTAGCTTGGACAATGATAGTGGAAGCGACATTCGGCAGCAAATGTTTGATAATCACTTTCGATGGCTTCCCGCCGATCGACTCAGCTGCTAATACATATTCATTTTCCTTTTCAGCTAAAACTCGGCTCCGGACAAGCCGGGCCACTCCTCCCCAGCTCAAAGCGGAGATAACGAGGATTAGTGTCCAAATCCCTGAGATCTTCCCTACAAGGATAGCATTTAATACAATTACAAAGATTAAAAAAGGAAAGGTTAGGACAAAGTCAGTAAAACGCATTAAGATAGTCTCTAGTGCGCCACCGAAATACCCTGCAATCGCCCCAACAATCGTTCCTGTTAATATAATCAGAAACATGCTAGCAAAGCCGATGGTTAAAGAAGATCGCCCAGCGTAAAGTATACGTGCAAATACATCACGTCCATTGGTATCAGTTCCTAACCAATGCTCACTAGATGGCGGCTGACTGATTTTCATAAAATCAACACGAGCGATATCTTCATTTGTTAATAAAGGTGCAAATATAGAAAGCAGGATAACGAGAACAACAAAAATGAAACTCGTCATCGCTAATTTATTTTTAACGAACTTTCTTCTCGCAATCATCCATGGAGAGGGGCTTTTTTGCGGTTTTGTAATTTTGTTATCAGTAATCATTTCCATACGTTTCCCCTCCTCAATCTAGCCTAATCCGCGGATCAACGATACCGTAAAGTAGGTCAGCGATTAAATTTCCAAGAAGTGTTAAGAATGAAAGTAACATTGTGATCGACATAACGACGGCATAATCTCTTCTTTCAACAGATTCTAAAAAGAGTTGCCCAATTCCTGGATAAGTAAAAATAGTTTCCGTTATAACGGCGCCACCAATTAATGTGGCAATATCAAATCCTAAAAATGTAACAAGTGGAATAATTGAATTACGCAAAATATGCTGATTGTAAATTTTTGATTCTTTTGTTCCTTTGGCTCTTGCTGTTCTGACATAATCTTTTCGACTATTTTCAATAATGTCGTTTCGTAAAAATTGTGTATAGGAGGCTGTTCCCATTAAACCTAAAACAGCTGCAGGTAATAAAACGTGCTGCAGTCTACTCAAATAGTAACTCAAAGTTCCCTTGTCTAAGCCAATCGAGACTGAACCACTGGATGGAAACCATCCTAATTTAAAGGAGAAAAAGTAAATTGAGACAATCCCAGCGACAAAAGAAGGCACGGCTAACCCTAAATAATTATATGTGCTAATCGCATTATCTCCTAGTGTATATGGCTTTCTTCCGGCGAATAATCCCATTGCAAAAGCAAAAATATACGTAATGACTAATGAAGTAACTGTCAAAAATAATGTATTTGGTATTCGCTGCGCAATCAGATCTGCTACAGGTTTTTTATAGACAGTGGATTTCCCGAAATCTCCTTGGACAAAATTAGAGATCCATCTTCCGTATTGTACGTAAATTGGATCATTATACCCTAATTTTTCTCTCATTTCTTCAATATATTGTGGATTTGTATTTGAAGGATCAATTTCGCCAGCAAATGGATCTCCAGGCATCATTAATGCCAAGGCGAACACTACAAACGAAATAAGGAGCAATAATGGGATCATGCCAAGTATTCTGCGTAATGAGTATTGAAGCATGTGACTTCTCCTTATCAATAATAAAATTTACCTACTTATCTAGGGCCACCTATATAAAGGGTCCCAGATAAGTAGGAAGAATTGTTTTTTCAACGACTTTTAGTTGGATAGAAAAAGCGATGAATCATCTACATGAATGTTTAGTCTGTAACATACCACTTATGAATATCTGTTTGGAAACCGACAGCATTTATATGGACACCTTGTAGGCGCTCGTTAACGCCATATAGGTCTAAATTTTCCCATAGTGGAAGAGCTGGTAGTTCTTCATTGAAATGTTTTTGCCAATCAACATACACTTGCTTACGGTAATCTTGATCGCCAGCGGCTTTTTCACCTAAAGCCTCATTCAATAGGTTTTGGTTCTCTTCATCAACCCAACGACCATAATTCCATTCAGCGTCATTTCCCCATAATCCGGCTGGATCAGGGTCAGACCCCATACTCCAAGAACCAAAGAATGCTTCTAGGGCATCATCATCGTTGTCTTTCATATCGTTATATAAGTTAAACTCAATTAGCGAACCTGTTGCAAGTTCCGTTTTTACACCGATATCATTCCATGCTTGTACAATTGCTTGTGAACGGCCTTCAAATGCTGCGGATCCTGCATAATGACCAAATGAAATCTTAAATTCCTCGCCATCTGGATCTTCTACAAACCCATCACCATCTACATCTTTATAGCCAGCATCATCTAAAAGTTGTTTTGCTTTATCTTGATCAAATTCATATTGATTTAATTCGGCTTCATCTGCTGCTGTCCAGAATACAGTTGGGATAACAGTATTGGCGACTTCAGCCTTATCTTCAAGAAATGCTTTAATCATCGCTGGACGGTCAATTGCATGTAATAAAGCTTGACGTAATTCTTTTGAATTGAATTTATCGAAGTCAGCAATATTCTTATGTGTTTCTTGATCACGATGACCGAAACGAAGACCAATATAAGAATAGCCAACACCTTTGGTTTCTTCGACACGAACATTATCTAGATTAGAAAGTTCAGCTACGTCTTGAGGAGTAATATCCATAATATCGATTTCGCCGTTTTCAAATGACCCACTTGCTAATGATGGATCAATGATCTTGACAATAACACCATCAAGTAGCGGCTTGCCTTGCCAATAATCATCATAACGCTCTAATTCGGAATACTCGCCATCAACAACCTTTTTAACTTTAAATGGTCCTAAGCCAACAGGCTCTTCACGAACTTCTTTGGACTCTTCCAAGTCAGCAACAGCAATGCCTTCATAATGTTTCTTTGGCATTGGATTGGACCAAAGATTCTCTAGATTATTTGCTTTTGCTTCCTCAAAAGTAATTTTCACCGTATAATCGTCTACTTGTTCAATTCCTTCGATTGAATCAGCTTTTCCTTCTTTTTTCGCACTAGCCCCTTTTATATCAGAAACATAATTGTAACGTGGTCCTGTGTAATCTGGATCTGCTAAAGTCTCCAATGCAAAAATCCAGTCATCAGCCTTTAATTCTTCACCATTATGCCATTTTACGCCTTTTTCAAAGGTGAATGTATAAGTTTTTGCATCATCGCTAATTTCCCATTTCGCTAGATTTGGTTCATATACTAGATCATCATTGACAGTGTAAATACTCTCTGTCATAAAACCTTGAACATGGCTATCAACAATACTTCCAGAGAAAGCTGGATCATACACACCTTCTGGCGCTTGAGATGTACCAAACGTCACGATGCCGCCTTCTTTAGGTTCAGAACTATCTCCTGCTTGTTCATTATTATTGCTATCCTTATTTGTTTCTTCTTTTTCGCCATCTGAATTGCCGCCACATGCCGCTAAAAACAGTGACATGGTCAGCAGAACGACTAAAGACCATAATACTGATTTTCTCATGAGATTCCCCTCCGTTATTCTCTTTTATCAATAATAAGCATATTAATTATATAAATGGCAGGCTACTTTATGCCCTGGCTTCACCTCCTTTAATTGAGGTTTAGTTAAGGCGCATTCCGCAAATGCTTTTGGACATCTTGGGTGAAATGGGCAGCCTTTAGGAGGGTTGGCCGGACTAGGCACATCTCCTTGCAAAACAATCCGTTCTTTTTTCTCCCTTGGATCAGGGGAAGGAATGGCTGAAATTAAAGCTTGTGTATAAGGATGTAGTGGTTCAGCATAGATACTATCCTTTTCACCAATCTCTGCCATGGTTCCTAGGTACATGACACCGATTCGATCACTCATATGTTTTACAACGCTTAGGTCATGAGCAATAAATAAAAACGTTAAATCAAATTCATCCTGCAGCTCTTTCAAAAGGTTCAACACTTGGGATTGCACGGATACATCAAGTGCTGATACTGGCTCGTCAGCAATAATTAATTTTGGTCTGAGAGCTAGGGCCCTGGCGATACCAATCCGTTGTCTTTGTCCACCGGAAAATTCATGGGCATATTTATAATAAGCATCTTCTGGAAGTCCCACTTTGTTCAATAATTCTAACACTTCATTTTTTAAAGCTTTTTGCGATTTATTCGTAAAGTTCATAATCGGTTCTGAGACAACATTTCCAACCATTTGCATAGGGTTCAATGTTGCATAAGGGTCCTGAAACACCATTTGAATATCTTTGCGTATTTCTCTTAGTGATTTACCTTTTAAAGATGTGATGTCTTGACCATTAAATAGAATGCTTCCATCAGTTGGACTTAAAAGTCTTAGGATGGTACGACCTGTAGTGGATTTTCCACAGCCAGATTCACCAACTAATCCTAATGTTTCACCATTTCGGATTGTAAAAGAAACATTATCTACTGCTTTGACATTTCCAATTGTTTTTCTTAAAAAACCACCCTTAATGGGATAGTAGGTTTTCAAATTTTGCACTTCTAATAAATTCTTCTGATCTTGCTTGTTTGATGTATGGCTCATAGGATTACCTCACACTCTCTTTTGGATAGCTACTTTCATATAATAAGCAAGAAACTTCATGTCCTGGCTCCACCTCTCCAAGTTGAGGGGAGATCGTCTTACAATCTGGTTTAGCAAATGGACATCTGTCAACAAACCGACAGCCCACTTGCGGCATATTTTTTAAAGAAGGAACAATGCCTTTAATGGTTGCAAGCTCCTCGACTTCTTCTTCAATTCTCGGGATAGCTGCCATCAATAACTTTGTATATGGATGCTGAGGGTTATAGAATAAACGATCGACATTTGTTCGTTCGACGATTTTTCCGGCGTACATGACAATCACTTCATCACACATTTCAGATACAACACCTAAATCATGGGTGATTAAAATGATCGACATATTTGTCTCTTCTTGGATGCTGCTAAGCAAGTCAAGAATTTGCGCTTGTACGGTTACATCAAGAGCGGTTGTTGGCTCATCGGCGATCAATAGCTTCGGTTGACAGGCAATGGCGATCGCAATCATCACTCTTTGACGCATTCCGCCTGAAAGTTGATGGGGATATTCATCAACAACTGTTTCAGCTCGTGGAATACCAACTTTTTTTAATAATTCGACAGATTTCATTTTTGCTTCATTTTTAGATATATCTTGATGATTTAATAATATTTCTTTTATTTGATATCCAATCGTAAAGACTGGATTTAAGGATGTCATGGGCTCTTGGAAAATCATACTAATGTCTTTTCCTCTAATCTTATTCATTTGATTATCGGATAAGCCAGCAATATTTTTTCCATCAAAGAGAATCTCTCCATTTGTAATTTTTCCGATTCCTTTTGGTAGTAAATTCATAACGGAAAGGGACATGACACTTTTCCCACAACCTGATTCACCAACAACACCAACGACTTGTCGAGGTTTTACAGAGAATGAGACATCATCTACAGCATTGTAGATCTTTCCATCTATATCAAACCCGGTCTTCAGGTTTTTTACTTCGAGCATATTCATCTCATACACACCTTCAAATATATTATTATTTACTTTTTGTAAATCTATAAATTCAGACAATTCATAATGAATGTCTGAATACCAAGAAATATATCAAAAAGCCCTTTTTATAACTTTATTACTATGTATTTTATAATAGAATAGATTGTATTACAATAACTTTTTTTATTTCACAAAAGTTACGATTGGAAGAAGATGCTTTATTTAATATCAGTGATGAAAAGCATTATAACTTTAAAGTGGTAAAGGAATGATGGGGATGGATTATTAAAAAACATGTCGAAAAATAGTCTGTAATAATGTAATATTTTGTATTTTCATCCATTTTAATATTATATAAATATACTGTTTTTTAGAAAGGAAATAGAGGAGGTAGGATCTTGAGGAAAGGAAAAAGAAAAAGGAAGGCCGGAGTAAAATCCGGGACCTTCCCCAGCAGCTAGCGAGTTCGTCCCCTAAAAAGGTTGACGATAAATACGATGACGGCTAGCACGAGTAGAATATGAATAAGAGCGCCGCCAATCTTTGTGACTAATCCCAGAACCCAGAGGATAATTAGAAGACCTATAATTGTCCAAAGCATAAGAAAGCTCCTTTCTTTTGTCTTTCTACATAATGTACCCAATTTTTTGGGGATCAAACGAAAAAAGGCTTCGGAAGGATATCCGGAGCCTGATAATTGTAATATGAAGATTTCACTCGAACTACTTAAACTGTATAGAGATAGCTTTTATTTATTTTTTTCTAAAAATGCTATAACGTCTTCAGGGGTTTTTGCATTAGCACTGTGAAGATGGGCTTGTTTCTCGCCATTTTGGAAAATAAGTAGACTTGGTATGCCCATGACTTGGTATTGATCGGCAAGCTCAGGGAATTGATCACGATCGATTTGGTACCATGTAAATTGTTGATTTTCTTCTATAATATCGCCAATAAACATATCTAGCCGTTTACAATCTGGACACCAGTCAGCTTCAAATTTAATGATGGCTGGCTTTTCACCTGAAATCACTTGCTCAAACTTTTCTTGACTTTGTATGTCTTCCATTCGGAACCCTCCATTTGGTTAGTTTTGTATCAATTGTGATTCACCTAAATTGGGGAATCGCCATTTCTTATACTGCGTGTTCAAAAAGGAGGATAAAAAGGACCAAGTCGGCGACTACGCTGACGTCCTGTCAACAACACCGACACTAGTACATCCTGTACGTCGAAAGTTCGAGGCGGCGTAGTCTTGAGCAGCGGAAAGGCAAGCCAACGAAGAAATTCGAAGTGTCATTTTTACCGGACTTTTTGAACATCTTCTTATATTGTACGGATGTTGGACACTATATTTCAATTATCTAGGCCTAGAAATAAAAAGTCCATAATTTGTTCCTTTTTTAATCGCTACATTTTCAGTATAATGGTAAGATGGAGTTCTGAACTTAAAAAAAGAGGAAGAGATTATGACATCATCTAAAAAAGCAATTCCTAAAATAGATTACGGTATAATTTTAACATTAATGCTTATGGCTTTAGTAAGTTTAATTACGATTTATAGCGCGCAAAAAACTGGACAGTATGTCAACAATTTTGTTACTGGGCAAATTAAATGGTATGTAATTGGAGCGATTGCCGCCTATGTTATGATGCGCCTTGATTCCGATCAGTTGAAAAAGATATCTTGGTATGCCTATGGGCTCTGTGCACTTTCCTTATTTGGTCTATTGGCGATTGATGCCTTGAATTTTCCGAAGAAGTTCTTTTTAGCCCCAGAACGAAACGGGGCCCGTAGTTGGTATGCGATCCCAGGCGCGGGATTAATCCAGCCAGCTGAATTTATGAAAATCTTTTTAATTATGGCTCTGGCAAAAGTAACGTCTGGTCACCAGGTAAAATTTGTTCATAAATCCCTCAAATCGGATTTTTGGCTACTAGTAAAATTGAGCGTTGTTGCAGGAGTTCCCGCATTATTAATCCTGAAACAACCAGATCTTGGTACAGCACTTGTCTTTGTGGCGATTTTATTGGCGGTTATTTTAGTGTCAGGGATTACGTGGAAGATTTTAGTTCCTTTGTTCGCCGTTTGTGGGGTTGTTGGCAGTGCTCTCCTCTATATTGCAGTCTATTATCATGAGCTTTTACAAGGGATTTTGGAGCCGCATCAATATAAGCGAATTTATTCCTGGTTAGATCCATATAATTTTCGAACAGATGAAGGTTATCAGCTTGTGAACGCCTTGCAATCAATTGGTTCAGGAATGACGTCAGGTAAAGGATTTTTTAAAGGGGAAGTATACATGCCTGAAAGTCACTCTGATTTTATTTTTACAACGATTGGAGAAGAATTCGGTTTTATTGGTGCGAGTATTGTGATTAGTCTTTTCTTCCTGTTAATATACCAAATTACGAAAACGGGGTTAGATACGAAAAACCCATTTTATTCGTATATTTGTGCAGGGGTTGTAGCGATGATCGCTTTCCATGTTTTCCAAAATATTGGTATGACGATTGGATTAATGCCAATAACAGGGATTCCTCTTCCATTTATTAGCTATGGGGGAAGTGGATTACTCGCCAATATGATGGTGATCGGTATTGTGTTATCAGTAAGATATCATTATAAACGATATATGTTTGCTTCTGAAGATGAGGAGTAAGAAAGGCTGTCTACTAAGGTAGGCAGCCTTTTGCTTATACAATTCTATTTTTCGTGTATAACCAAGTAATAAGAAATCCAATTAAGATGAAAACTGTGGCAATTAAGCCGCCTTCAAGGCCAAAGGCCCCTCCTGTTAAAAGCGTATTTCCGTTTGTACTATCAATTTGGTAGAGGCCGTGTGGGGAAATACCGCTAACTGCAAAGCCAAAAACACTTCCTTGAAAATAATTCCACGTAATATGATACCCAATCGGAAGCCACAAATTATTGGTCCGTTCAAACATATAAGCAAATAATAGACCTACAAAGACAATATTGAGCAAGCCAATAATACTTACATTTGGATTAGCTCCATGGGCAACACTAAAGACCACAGCCGAAACGAGATATATCAGCCATTTTTTATTTTGCCGTGAGGCCATCGTTTGCATGACATATCCACGGAAAAACATTTCTTCAAAAAATCCGACCAGAATAAACATAATGAGAAAACTAAAAGTAAAAACATTAAAATCCGGTTGTGAAAAAGAGTTCAGCAGCTCGATCTCTCCGATGGCGAGTAAGAAAAGAAAAATCAATGTAATCGAAATCGCACCGAGGAAAAGGCCAAAACCGAAGTCTTTCCATGATCGTTTAAACCCAAGTTCTTTCAGCGTTTTCTTGTTAAGGAATTTCCACAAAAGGATCGTTGCTAGGATTCCTCCGATTGTGCCTCCACCTTGGATAAGCAACAGCATCCATGGTCGATTCTCGAGGGCGGACATTATGTCAATGGTAATGGTCGCAGATTGATTCGTGAATTCCGTAACCGCCAAAAATAGCATTCCGGGAATGGAAAAAATACTTTGGGCAATATACATCGCGATTAGGCCGATCAGGATGATCCAGCCGGAGCGGATTTGGTTGTTTTGATTCGTAAACAACTTTATGACCTCCTTTAATGATGAGAAAGTTATCTGGTGCTAGATTTTTCGAATATGAAAGAAATAGGTAACGATCTGCACCATTGGGATTAGTAGTATGATGATAATCGGAAAATAGCGAAATTGATCTTCAAATAATGGATAAAAGACAAGTGCAGCAGCTGCTATTGGAGCTGAAACCCAAGTAGCAATATAGGCTTTTCTAAAGGCTTCTCCTGAAATTGCTCGCTCACGCTCATCTTTTTCTGAAAACTGCATAGGGAATAGCCAAGATAAATTCTCGTTTTGTTTCTTTTTATGCCGATAGAAGAATACTAGAATGACAGCATAAATAATAAGAAAAAAGAATGGCCAAGTAGATATTGTAACTTCCCATGGTAAAGCCGGATCTTCTTTTATAATGACCGCAAATTGAGAATAGGCGTCATACAAAGCGGTCAGCACCCACCCTGTTAGAAACAGATTGAGTAAACTAAGTATCATAAATAAAATAGACTGTTTCATTTGGATCACTCCTCCTCTAACCAGAAAACATCTTCCATTGGCAAGTTGAAAATTTTACAGATTGATAATCCTAATAATAAAGAAGGTGTATAATCGCCCTTTTCAATCGCGGCAATGGTTTGACGAGTCACCCCGACTTGCTCGGCTAGATCTGTTTGCGAATACTGAAATCTGGCACGCAACTCCTTTACACGATTTTGCATGAACACATACTGCTCCTCCTTATGTTAAATTGATTTAACACTCATTGTAAAGTACAGTTAACTATATGTAAAGTCTAATTAACATTTTGGGTAAAAAAGAACAGACCTTTACGAAGTCTGTTCAATTGCTTATTCTGTTATTGGATAGTGCCTTGGTAAGGGAATTGAGTTGTATACCCTTGATGTTGCTGGTAGGACTGCTGAATTTTTTGCGTTTGTTCCGCTTCCAGCTTATACCAGCCTTTTTCAAACATTAGATTAAACAAATCATGCTGCATATTTTGCGTTTCATTAAAAATTGCTAATAAATCGTCATAAAGATGTTGATGACTTGCTTCATTTAAGGCAACAGAATAGGCGTTGGTCATATATTTCTCCTGACTTAAAATATCGTTGACAAAATCACGCTCATTCATTTGCGGTGTTTTCGGAACTTCAGTACTTGGATTCTTAATTTGTTGCATGTTTTGGCTTTGATTTGAATTTTGCATAAAGAGAACTCCTTTCAATCTTTATTGGGTAATGGAATTATTTTGTTGTTTTTCTTCTAAGTGACCTAAAATTTTCATATAATGTTGTTGGTGCATCTGTCCACAGGCTTCCAATTTGTTTTTGATTTTCTGATCTTGACATTGAGATGCAGCGTGATGAGCTTTTTTCATCGCAAGCAAATTCCATGCAAGCATGTCATTAATATAAGAAAAGTCCTTCGTTGTAATGACATGGGGTGGCTGTGGCATAATGGATTGCTGATTTTGTTGGTTCATAGGTTGATTTTGCAACATGATCATTTACCTCCTTTATTTTGACATATATAGTTTGGCTTGCCTTTGGATTATTTATGTATAAAGGTTGAAGATACGTAATAAGAAAATGAAGTCGCACAATTAGAGCCCAAGATACGCAATATGAGGTTGAAGTAGCGCAATCAAGGTTTTAATTTCAGCATTACTCAAGAATGTGCAACAATATAGTGTAAAGCAGTGGGGCATTTGGTGTAAACCGTCAGTAATTTATTTCTATTGCAAGCGGATACAAATTTCGATATATTGATAATACCAACGAGGATCATCGTATTACTTTTTTACGAAAAAATGAATGATTGTTCATTCAAAAAAGGAGGAATGTTTTTTGATTGACCAAATTAAAAAGGTGGCTGTGATTGGGTCAGGTGTAATGGGAGCAGGAATTGCTGCTCATTTGGCGAATGTAGGTATTCCGACTTTATTATTAGACGTTGTGCCGGATGAGGCAGGTGACCGTAATCAGTTAGCCAATATGGCTTTAAAAAGATTATTGAAAGATAAACCAGCTCCTCTTACACATAAGAAACGCTTGGCTTTGATAACGCCAGGAAATATGGAAGATGATATCGAAAAGTTAACGGATGTTGATTGGATTATTGAAGTGGTGATTGAAAAACTGGAAGTGAAAAGGCAAGTATTAAAATTAATTGATCAACACCGACGAGCAGGGAGTATTGTAAGTTCTAATACGTCTGGCATTTCAGTTGAAGCAATGGCAGAAGGGCGATCTAAGGATTTCCAAACGCATTTTCTAGGCACTCATTTCTTTAATCCGCCACGTTATTTGAAATTGCTTGAAGTGATTCCGACTACGCACACTAATCAAGAGGTACTGAATTTTATGAAACGGTTCGGGGAAGATGTACTGGGAAAAGGAGTCGTCGAGGCAAAGGATACACCTAATTTTATTGCCAACCGAATCGGTACCTATGGATTGCTTGTAACTGTACGCGAGATGTTGGCTGCTGGTTTAAGCATCGGAGAGGTGGATTCCATTACAGGAACCTTGCTTGGACGGCCAAAGAGTGCCACTTTCCGTACTCTTGATGTTGTTGGGCTGGATACATTTATCCATGTCGCACAGAATGTTTTTGACAAGGTTGATGGGGCAGAAAAACAGGTTTTTGCAATCCCGGAATTTATGAAGAAAATGGAAAAACAACATTTGCTTGGAAGTAAGGCTGGTAAAGGATTTTATTGGAAAAAAGGAAAGGATATTTTGGAATTAAATCCAGCAACCTTTGAATATCAGCCACGAAGGAAATTAAAAACAACTGGCTTGGAGATGGCCAAACAGGCAAAGGGGCTTGATAGACGTTTACAAACCTTGCTGTATTCTGATGACCCAGCAGGTCAATTTCTTTGGAAAATTATTGCGCCTGTCCTGACGATTTCCGCCGAGTTAGTCGGGGAGATTGCCGATGATCTTGTCGCGATTGATCAGGCGATGAAATGGGGATTTGGTTGGAGAATCGGTCCATTTGAATTATGGGATGCGATTGGGGTTGAAAAAGCAGTACAAAAGATGGAAGCAGAGGGTATCGCTGTCCCAGACTGGGTTAAAACCATGGTGGAAAACGGACACACCGCCTTCTATCATGACGCGCATTTTTATGGAAGGAATGGGGAATATCAACCTGTTATAAAGAGCCCGAAGCAGATTGATTTACGTTTATTAGAAAAGCAAGGAAGGATCGTAAAGAAAAATAGTGGAGCCAACTTAATAGATATTGGTGATGAAGTCCTGTTATTAGAATTCCAATCCCCTAATAATGCGATTGGCTTTGATATTATTCAAATGATCAACTATGCAATTGATGAAGTGGAGAAAAACTATAAAGGGCTTGTCATTGGCAACCATGGGAAAAACTTTTGTGTGGGTGCCAATATTGCGATGATATTGATGGCTGCTCAGGATGATGATGTATTTGAAGTTGAGCTTATTGTACGGAAGTTTCAAGAGGCGATGTTACGGATTAAATATAGTGAAAGACCAGTTGTGATTGCTCCTTTTGGTATGACGCTTGGTGGAGGAGCTGAGGTGAGTTTACCCGCAGCACATATTCAAGCTTCGCTGGAAACCTATATTGGCCTTGTAGAAACAGGTGTAGGGTTGATTCCTGGCGGCGGAGGCAATAAAGAATTATATCTCAAAATTTTAAGAAACATCCCTGAAGGCGTTGAAGTGGATTTACAGGCGGTTGCGAATCGTGTTTTTGAAACGATCGCACTGGCAAAGGTGTCAACGTCCGCAGAAGAAGCGATTGAAAACAACTTTTTAACACATGCAGATGGAATTAGTGTAAATGCTGATCATCAGCTTTGGGACGCCAAACAACGGGTGATCACATTATATGAGCAAGGCTATCAACCACCTGAACCTGAGAAAATTCCTGTCACAGGAGAAACCGGGTATGCTGCTTTATTAGTAGGCGCAGAAGCGATGAGATTATCCGGATATATTTCAGAGCATGATATGAAAATCGCCAAAAAACTGGCCTATGTGATTGCAGGGGGAAATCTGCCGTACGGAACAGTAGTAGATGAACAATATTTATTAAATCTTGAACGGGAGGCATTTATCCAACTTGTCTCTGAACCAAAATCACAAGAACGGATGCAATACATGCTCATGAAAGGAAAGCCGTTAAGAAATTAATAGATTCTTATAATCGTAGAGGTATTCTATTTTACAGAGTGTGTTCAAAAGGGAGGATAAAAAGGACCAATTCGGTTAAAGACGCTGACGTACTGTCAGCAACACCGACACTAGTACATCCTGTACCTCGAAAGTTCAAGGCGGCGTAGCTTTGAGCAGCGGACTTGCACAGGATGTGGGGACTTCGACTTTCGACACAGGACGTGTCGATACTTAGTCGAAGATCTTTTATCTCGCAGTGTCATTTTTACCGGACTTTTTGAACATCCTTTTACAGAGAGGGTGAGGAGGAATAACATGCAAGAGGCCGTGATTGTTGCAGGGGCTAGAACTCCGGTTGGAAGAGCCAAAAAGGGGACACTGGTTTCGACACGTCCAGATGATCTTGGCGCACTGGTGGTAAAGGAAACGTTGAGGCGGGCAGGAGATTATGATGGAGAGCTTGATGATTTGATTATTGGCTGTGCAATGCCGGAAGCAGAACAAGGAATGAATATGGCTCGGTATATTGGTGCCTTGGCAGGGTTACCTGAGACTGTTCCAGCAATTACGATTAATCGCTATTGCTCATCGGGTTTACAGTCTATTGCTTATGCTGCTGAAAGAATTATGTTAGGTCAGGCTGAGACAATTGTCGCTGGTGGAGCAGAATCAATGAGTTTGGTGCCAATGATGGGGCATGTTGTACGTCCGAATCGGAAAATTGCAGAAAATATGCCTGAATATTATATGAGCATGGGCCATACAGCTGAGGAAGTAGCAAAAAAATATGGAATTAGCCGCAAGGAACAGGACGCCTTTGCGGTTAGCAGTCATCAAAAGGCCGTCAAAGCGATAGAAGCAGGAAAATTTGCAGATGAAATCATCCCTGTTGAAGTGACCTCACGAAAGGTAGATTCAGATTATAAGCTCCAGGAAAAGACAATTTTATTTTCCAAGGATGAAGGCGTCCGAGCAGATACGACTGCAGAGGTGCTAGCGACGCTTCGGCCAGCCTTTTCTGTTAGAGGCACTGTGACAGCTGGAAATTCTTCACAAATGAGTGATGGTGCTGCTGCTGTATTGGTTATGGGCCATGAAAAAGCTAAATCACTTGAGCTACAACCCATCGCTAAATTCCGTTCTTTTGCTGTGGCAGGGGTTCCACCAGAGGTAATGGGAATCGGTCCGATTGAAGCTGTGCCGAAAGCATTGAAATTAGCAGGACTTGAATTGGCAGATATCGGGTTATTTGAATTAAATGAAGCTTTTGCTTCACAAGCGATTCAGGTCATTCGTGCTTTAGGAATTAATGAAGATATCGTAAATGTGAATGGAGGAGCCATTGCACTTGGGCATCCACTTGGATGTACAGGAACAAAATTGACACTATCCCTTATTCATGAAATGAAACGAAGAAATGTTCAATTTGGTGTTGTGACGATGTGTATTGGCGGAGGAATGGGCGCAGCCGGTGTGTTTGAATTGATTCCAAATTAACTGGAAGTAAGATCCCTATTGCAAGAAAGTAAAACATGATTTAATCAAATGCCAGTAAAAGTCCGATTCGTTCTGCTGACAGGATGTTGCGTTTGCCGCAGGATCGGTGATGTTAGCCTGAGTCCATCTTGTATCAATGGGAGCTAAATTGAGGTTTCACTTTATCTAAGGAGGAATTGGCATGGGAAATAAGGTTGGGAAAATTATGAAAGGCGGGGCCTTTCTAATTGAAGAGCTGAAGCCTGAGCAATTGTTTACTCCAGAAGACTATACAGATGAACATAAAATGATTTACAAAACGAGTGATGATTTTGTTAAGAAGGAAGTTTTGCCGCAAGTTGAATACCTAGAGAATCATGAGTTTGATCGTTCAGTCGAATTGCTGAAAAAAGCTGGAGAACTCGGACTGTTAGGAGCGGATGTTCCAGAAGATTATGGTGGATTAGGGTTAGATAAAATCAGTTCCTCCTTAATTGCAGAAGCGATGTCACAAGCGGGTGGTTTTTCAATCTCGCATGGCGCCCATGTCGGAATTGGTTCACTCCCAATTGTTTTGTTTGGTAATGAAGAGCAAAAGCAAGCTTATCTACCAGACCTTGCTACAGGTGAAAAATTAGCTGCTTATGCCTTAACAGAACCGGGATCAGGCTCAGATGCATTAGGAGCGAAAACAACAGCTACATTAAATGAAGCCGGCACCCATTATCTTTTAAATGGAGAAAAACAGTGGATCACCAATTCCGCTTTTGCAGATCTCTTTATTGTTTATGCGAAAATTGATGGGAAGCATTTTTCGGCTTTTATTGTGGAACGTAATTTTCCGGGGGTCTCTACCGGCCCGGAAGAAAAGAAAATGGGGATTAAAAGCTCATCTACACGGACGTTAATCTTAGAAGATGCGGAAATACCTGTTCGAAATCTTTTAGGTGAAGCTGGGAAAGGCCACCGGATTGCCTTTAATATCTTGAATATTGGGCGTTATAAGCTTGGCGTTGGAGCTGTTGGTGGATCTAAACGTGCGCTTGAAATTACATTAAAGTATGCCAATCAACGAAAACAATTTCAAACCCCGATCGCCCAATTTCATTTAACGAAAGAAAAATTCGGGGCATTGGGTGCGGAGCTATATGCAGCAGAAAGCTCTGTTTATCGAACCGTTGGCTTGTTTGAAGAGAAAATGAACCAGTTAACAGAGGAGGAAGTAAAAGACGGTAGCAAAGTGGCAGAATCAATTCGCGAATATGCAATTGAATGCTCTTTGAATAAATTTTTTGCTTCAGAAGTATTGGATCATGTAGTTGATGAAGGTGTGCAAATTCATGGTGGATACGGTTATATGCAAGAGTACGAGATTGAAAGAGCGTATCGCGATTCACGAATTAATCGGATCTTTGAAGGCACAAATGAAATAAATCGTTTGCTCGTTCCAGGCACCTTTTTAAAAATGGCCTTTAAAGGGGAGCTTCCATTGCTAGAGAAAGCCCAGACCTTGCAAGAAGAATTAATGATGCTCATACCAGAAGAGCCTGGAGATAAACCATTAGAGCAAGAAAAATACTTAGTTACTGGGGCCAAAAAGGTGGCTTTAATGATAGCTGGTTTAGGTGCCCAGAAATTCGGACCGAAATTGGAACAAGAGCAGGAGATCTTAAGTAAGATGGCTGATGTTGTTTCCTTGGCTTATGCGATGGAATCGGTTGTGGTTCGGACTGAAAAGGCAATAGCCAAAACCGGTGTTGAAAAAAACAAGCAAAAACAGCTTTACACGGAAATCTTTTGCCAACAGGCAATCATAAAAGTGGAGCAATTTGCACGGGAGAGTCTGGCCGCGATTGAAGAAGGGGATACCTTCCGGATGATGAACTCTGCTTTGCGTAAATTAATTCGTCATACACCGATTAATAGTATTGCCAAGAAAAGAGCGGCAGCTGATCGCTTAATTGCGGCCGAACGCTATATTGTCTAATCGCATTACACTGAGATGGGTGCGCTGTCCGACAGGAGAGCACCTTAACTCAGTGTTTTTTTATGGTGCGGTTAAAACCTCCCAACAAATGGTCAAGCCTATAGGTTAAATGGACAAAGATCTCGACTAAATAATTGCAAGCATAGAATGATTGATCGGAACTCTCATTGAAGTGATCGCAACTTGCATGGGTATTTATTAAAAAGACTTTCGTCTATGTGTATGATTATTTTTTATGTTATAATCAGTGCAATCTATTTGGATTGGAGAGATACTAGTGGCTTTACGTTTTTATTGGTATCCTAAATGTGGAACATGTCGAAAAGCTAAAAAATGGCTGGATGAGCATGGAGTAGAATATGATGAAATACATATTGTCGAGCAGCCTCCATCCCGTAATGAAGTGGAGAAATTATATCAAGCAAGTGGGTTGCCATTAAAAAAGTTTTTTAATACAAGTGGCAAGAAATATCGGGAGCTCGGATTGAAGGACAAGATTGGTACAGCTTCAGAAGATGAATTACTTGACATCCTATCTACTGATGGCATGCTAATCAAAAGGCCGATCGTAACAGATGGTCAAACAGTGACCGTTGGGTTTAAAGAAGAGGAATTTAACAACACCTGGGCGAGCTAGGCCAACAGAAGTGCCTAAGGCCGATAAAGAAACAATGTACATAGAAGGTTGAAAAAGGTCGTTTTTGGATAGGATTATTATTACTGTGGAGGGATCAAGATGAATACACCAAAAGAATTACTCTATTCAGAAGAGCATGAATGGGTGAAAGAAGAAGGAGAAAAAGTAAGGATTGGAATTACAGAATTTGCACAAGATGAACTAGGAGATATCGTATTTGTTGAGCTTCCTGAAGTAGGGGATAGCGTCACAGCGAATGAACCATTTGGCAGTGTAGAATCTGTTAAAACAGTTTCAGAGCTTTATTCACCACTTAGTGGGAAAGTCGTTGAAGTCAATGCAGACCTCGATGACAGCCCTGAATTTGTGAATGAATCTCCATATGAAAAAGCTTGGATGATTGTTATCGAACCATCGAATAAAAGCGAACTGGACAACTTGATGACCGCGGAAAAATATGCGGAGATGACAACTGCGGAATAATAGAAGTATTAAATAAAAACACCATTTTAACCCGCGATCTGCGGGTTAAATTTTTTACTTAGAGATTGTACTGTAACGACTGTGTATTTTTCAAAAAGGATGATTTCATGAAAGAATGTACAAAAGATGAAATAATCGAAGCTGTAGAAAACAAGCAATCATTGATTCTCTATTTTTACACGCCATTATGCGGGACATGTCAAGTGGCTGGAAAAATGTTGGGAATTGTCGAACAAATGATGGCGGAGCCTCCTTTTAAAAAAGCAGATCTTAATTATTTACCAGAAATCGCTGAACAATTTTCAATTGAAAGTGTTCCGTGTCTGATTCAATTAAATAAAGGGAAAGTTGAAAACAAAATCTATGCCTTTCACTCTGTCCCTTATTTATTCGAGCAACTACAGCTGCCTTAATAATTTCAAAAAAGCTTAATTTTATAGGTTTTTAGACCTAGTTTTATAGGTCTTTAGATAGAGTTTTTTAAATAGATACTTTTGCACAAAAGGACGTTTTAACCCTTATATTATGCGTGTGAAGGCTTGTATTGTGCGAAATTTTCTATTTTCTTATTTGTTTTTTATCGTTTATAATAGGGAACGTAAAGAGGGCAATGAAAAAATGACCTTTAGAAGGTATTTAAAAAGGTCAAAAAATGAAAGGATTGGTCCCTAATTAATCCCTTAAAGATTGAGTACACAGATGGTATGGAAAAAGCGATGCATGCGGCGCATGGAGTCGGCTACGAGGTTTACAAAAGACAACATGACATTCGAATGACGATTGAGAAAAAACGAGAAAAAGACTACTTGCGTTCTCAAAGAGTGGCATCGGATTTAGAACGGAAAATACATGTTTAAGAAATCAATTAAACTGACCTTAATAAACGTAGAAACCTAGAATTACAAGGTTGGCATTTTATATGCCAGCCTTTTTTAACGCGCTTTTTTAAAAAGAATTGCTATAGTATAAAAACCCTCCCTAGTTGATAATAATTTTAAAATGGTTTAAGATGGGAGAGGAGTAAAAGAAAAGAAATACTCATTCAAATAAAAAATCACAATCTCGATACGGAGGTATGATCATGGCTTCAACATTAGTTATTAAAGATCTTCACGTGGAGATCGAAGGTAAAGAGATTTTAAAAGGTGTAAACCTAGAAATAAAGGGCGGGGAAATTCACGCAGTAATGGGGCCAAACGGGACCGGTAAATCAACGTTGGCTTCTGCGATTATGGGCCATCCCAAATATGAAGTGACAAGCGGTTCTATTCATTTGGACGGTAAAGATGTATTAGAAATGGAAGTGGATGAGCGCGCTTTAGCTGGCCTTTTCCTAGCGATGCAATATCCAAGTGAAATCAGTGGTGTAACCAATGCCGATTTCCTTCGTTCTTCCATCAATGCTCGTCGCGGGGAAGGTAATGAAATTTCTTTAATGAAATTCATTAAGGAAATGGATAGCAAAATGGATTTATTAGAGATGGATCCTGATATGGCGCAACGCTATTTAAATGAAGGATTCTCTGGCGGGGAAAAGAAACGGAATGAAATTTTACAGCTAATGATGATCCAACCAGCGATTGCGATTCTTGATGAGATTGATTCAGGTCTTGATATTGACGCATTGAAAATTGTTTCAAAAGGAATTAATGAAATGCGTTCCAGCGAATTCGGTTGCATGATCATTACTCACTACCAACGTCTTCTAAATTATATCACCCCTGACAAGGTGCATGTGATGATGCAAGGCCGTGTTGTAAAATCTGGTGGTCCAGAGCTTGCACAAAAACTAGAAGCACAAGGGTATGATTGGATTAAAGAAGAGCTAGGAATTGAAGACGAAACAGTTGGTCAAGAAGCATAAGTGTTAGGAGGATCATAATGACAATTGATACGAAAATGGCAATCGATCAAGACTATATCCGCTCCTTCTCGACTGAAAAAGGCGAGCCTGCTTGGTTAACAGATCTTAGAGTAGAAGCATTGGCCCTTGCGGATGAAACACCGATGCCACAACCTGATAAAACAAGAATCACAAAGTGGAATCTCACTGATTTTCAAAAGCATCAGGCAGAAGGAACAGTATTCCAATCTTTAAATGATTTGCCTGAGATTGCAAAGAATGTTGTTCATGTTGAGAATGCAAATAAGAATTTGTATATTCAACATAATCAAACAGCAGCCTATTTAACTCTTTCAGATGAATTGCAGGAGCAAGGGGTTATATTTACAGATATTCAAACAGCAGCCAAAGAACATGGCGAGCTTTTACAAAAGTATTTTATGAAGAATGCCGTAAAGGTTGACGAACATAAATTAACAGCTCTTCATGCTGCGCTAATGAATGGCGGGGCATTCCTATATATTCCTAAAAATGTAGAGGTAAAAGAACCGATTCAATCTGTCTTTATTTTCGATGATCAGGAAGCGGCGATGTTTAATCATGTGCTTGTTGTAGCAGATGATAATAGTTCTGTTACCTATGTTGAAAACTATCTTTCTGTATCTGATGAAACCAATGGTATTTTTAATATTATCTCTGAGGTTGTAACAGAGAATAATGCCAAAGTCGTTTATGGTGCCGTTGATACCCTCGCAAAAGGCTCTGCAACCTATGTGAATCGCCGTGGTATTACAGGGCGCGATGCTACTATTGATTGGGCTTTAGGGATGATGAATGATGGAGACACGATCTTTGAAAATGTGACAGATTTAATTGGCGATGGTTCCAATAGTAATGCGAAAACCGTTGTGGTTGGAACAGGAAAGCAAACACAAAACTTTACAACAAGCATTGTCCACCATGGAAAAGAAACAGAAGGCTTTATTCTAAAGCACGGTGTGATGAAGGATGCTGCTTCTTCTATTTTTAATGGAATTGGAAAAATCGAAAAAGGTGCGTCAGGTGCAAATGCTGAGCAGGAGTCACGTGTTTTAATGCTAAGTGAAAAAGCCCGTGGTGACGCAAATCCGATTCTACTTATTGATGAAGATGATGTAATGGCTGGACATGCTGCTTCCGTTGGGCGTGTAGATGAATTGCAGCTTTACTACCTAATGAGTCGAGGAATCTCCAAAGTAGATGCAGAGAGATTAATTATTCATGGCTTCCTAGCACCTGTTGTAGAGAGATTACCTATTGAGTCTGTTAAAAATCAGTTAACAGAAATCATTGAGAGGAAAGTTAAGTAATGACATTTTCAGAGGTTCGCCAATACTTCCCGATTCTCGATCAAGAAGTCAATGGACACCCGCTTGTGTATTTGGATAGTGCTGCGACCTCGCAAAAGCCTGTGCAAGTCATAGAAGCATTAGATCAGTATTATCGAGAATATAATTCGAATGTGCACCGCGGTGTTCATACATTGGGCACTCGGGCGACTGATCGCTACGAGGAAGCACGAGAAAAGGTTCGCCAATTTATCAATGCCTCCTTGATGGAGGAAGTCATTTTTACAAGAGGCACAACAACCTCTCTGAACACTGTTGCAGCAAGCTTCGGTAGAGCGAACCTTGAAGAAGGCGATGAGATTGTGATCTCCTATATGGAGCATCACAGTAACATTATTCCGTGGCAACAAATCGCGAAGGAAAAAAAAGCTACTTTAAAATATATTCCCTTACAAGCAAATGGAACGATCGATCTTGAGGATGCGCGTCAGACGATTACAGCGAAGACGAAAATTGTTTCAATCATGCATGTTTCGAATGTATTAGGGACGATTAATCCCATTAAAGAATTAGCTGCGATTGCTCACCAGAATGGCGCAGTTATGGTTGTCGATGGTGCCCAAAGCGCCCCCCATATGAGGGTTGATGTACAAGATTTAGACTGTGACTTCTTTGCTTTCTCTGCTCATAAAATGTGTGGTCCTACAGGCGTTGGTGTTCTGTATGGGAAGAAGGAACTGTTAGAGAATATGGAGCCAGTCGAATTTGGTGGCGAAATGATTGATTTTGTTGGGCTGCAAGAATCTACGTGGAAGGAGCTTCCATGGAAGTTCGAAGCAGGAACGCCTATTATTGCTGGTGTGATCGGCCTAGGTGCAGCAATCGACTTTTTAAATGAGATTGGCCCTGACGAGATTCTCGCCTATGAACATCAATTAGCAGCATATGGAATGGAGAAATTGTCTGCTGTAGAGGGATTAAAGCTCTATGGACCAGAACAAGCTGAACAGCGTGCAGGTGTGATCACCTTCAATTTAGAGGATGTTCACCCACATGATCTGGCTACTGTTTTGGATGCAGAAGGGATCGCCGTCCGTGCAGGTCATCATTGTGCACAGCCTTTGATGAAATGGTTAAATGTTTCTGCAACAGCAAGAGCGAGCTTTTATTTATATAACACGGAACAAGACATTGACAAGCTAGTAGCTGGCTTAGTCAAAACAAAGGAGTATTTCACGAATGGCTTTTAGTAACCTTGATCAACTCTACCGGCAAGTCATAATGGATCATTACAAAAATCCGCGTAATAAAGGCAGCTTAGAGGATGGTAATCTTACTGTTGACATGAATAATCCGACATGTGGAGACCGAATTCATCTTACCATGAAGGTAGAGAATGGCAAGGTGACAGATGCCAAGTTCGAAGGAGAAGGCTGTTCCATTTCAATGGCATCTGCCTCGATGATGACACAAACCATTATTGGAAAAGATGTAGAAACAGCCTATAAGCTTTCTCATATTTTTTCCGAAATGGTCCAGGGCAAGGATTATGATGAAGAAGATTTTGATCTTGGTGATATGGAAGCTTTACAAGGAGTTTCCAAGTTTCCAGCCCGAATTAAATGTGCCACACTTGCGTGGAAGGCAATGGAAAAAGGATTGAATGAATAAACGAAACTCATTCAGTGTAGATTTTACTCGCTGAAGGAGCAAAGGCGAGATTCGAAATAGGCAAGGGAAATCCGAAACGCCTTTGTGACCTGCTTCTTGCAGGGAAAATTTCTAGAATGGAGGAATGAAGAATGGCGAAAGAAGCACCGTTAGTTGGCGATTATAAATATGGTTTCCATGACAAGGACGTTTCCATTTTTCGTTCAGAACGGGGATTAACGAGAGAGATCGTAGAAGAAATCTCCAGAATGAAGGAAGAGCCAGAGTGGATGTTAGAATTTCGCTTGAAATCTCTTGAGCAATTTTACAAAAGTCCAATGCCTCAATGGGGTGGAGATTTAAGTGGATTGAACTTTGATGAGATTACCTATTATGTAAAACCATCTGAACATACAGAGCGTTCTTGGGATGAGGTTCCTGAAGAAATCAAGCAAACGTTTGATAAATTAGGAATTCCAGAAGCTGAGCAAAAGTATTTGGCTGGAGTTTCCGCTCAATATGAATCAGAGGTTGTCTACCATAATATGAAAGAAGATCTTGAAGAGATGGGGATCGTCTTTAAGGATACAGATTCTGCTCTTCAGGAAAATGAAGATATTTTCCGTGAACATTGGGCAACAGTAATCCCACCATCAGACAATAAATTTTCTGCGTTGAATTCCGCTGTCTGGTCTGGAGGATCTTTCATTTATGTTCCTCCAGGTGTAAAGGTTGATACACCGCTTCAAGCATATTTCCGGATTAATTCGGAAAACATGGGACAATTCGAACGTACATTGATTATTGTCGATGAAGACGCATCTGTCCACTATGTAGAAGGATGTACAGCGCCTGTTTATACAACGAACTCTCTTCATAGTGCCGTTGTGGAGATCATCGTCAAAAAAGGTGGCTATTGTCGTTATACAACCATTCAAAACTGGGCAAATAACGTGTATAACCTAGTAACGAAACGGGCCATTTGTAGAGAAAATGCGACAATGGAATGGATCGATGGAAATATCGGTTCTAAATTAACGATGAAATATCCTTCTGTCTTTTTGATGGGAGAAGGGGCACGTGGAATGACCCTCTCGATTGCCATGGCAGGAAAAGGCCAACACCAAGATGCTGGTGCGAAAATGATGCATTTAGCACCAAATACATCTTCTTCCATCGTGTCAAAATCAATCTCTCAACATGGTGGAAAGGTCTCTTATCGCGGAATGGTCCACTTCGGCCGCAAAGCGAGTGGTGCTAAGTCTACGATTGAGTGTGATACGATTATTATGGATGATAAATCCACTTCCGATACGATTCCATACAATGAAATCTTAAACGATAATATTTCATTGGAGCATGAAGCAAAAGTATCGAAAGTATCTGAAGAACAACTCTTCTACCTCATGAGCCGTGGAATCAGTGAGCAAGAAGCAACGGAAATGATCGTTATGGGCTTCATCGAACCATTTACAAAAGAACTACCAATGGAATACGCTGTTGAAATGAACCGTCTAATCAAATTTGAGATGGAAGGTTCGATTGGATAATCTCCCTACAACCTTTGGTACGACAAGGGTTAGGGTGAAATAGAAAAGGGAAATGTGACTGCGTGCCAACTTTATGCCAAGTCAGATTTTCTTTTAGTGAAGAAGGCGAACTTTTGAAGTTCGTCTTCTTCTATTTTTTCGTAATATCTAAGTATGTGTTGACAAATCAGATTGGAATGCAAGCAACTAGCTACTCTATGATTTAAAATGTAAATCTGAAAAGTAGCACGTACATGGCGGCTAATCTTAGTTGTATGGAGAAAGTGTAAAAAAACAACCCTCACTTGTGTGAGGGCTTTACTCTGTCTTTACTTAGTCTTTTAACAAAATTAGTTAGCCAGTAGGATAAAAACACAATGACTAGATCAATGATGAAAATAAAAAATGCATTCATACCTCGATTAAAATCAATAAAGCCCATTAACATTTCGATTGACGCGAATCCAAATGAAAATACCCCACTTACTAGAACTGTATATAAATAAAAGTTTTTGTTATTGTTTAAACAGTATTGGTACATCAGTATAAATCCAATAGGTAGTACTGATGAATTTATACTCAGGGCAAATGGTAATATGGGAATTATAAAATATAAATGGACAAATAGTGTGGTGGCACCTAATACAATATCTATGTAAGTCCATAATAGATGTATAGAAAATCCAAAAAATAATATTTCAAATATCCTAGTTCGATCAACGTAGAAATATAATATAATTAAGGGGATAATTAATAACCCCACTACAGCCCAAAATTGCCACGTATCCAGGTAAGAAAATTTGTACCAATAGGATAAAAGCGAGGAGTTTAGCTCTTCACTTTTTTTGTACATATCATTCAAAACGGAGCTTTGATCCATCTCATTTCCTCCTATTCATTATTACTTCAAACAGATATCTATATCTTGTAACTAAACCAAATAAACTATACTTCTTTATATGAATATAAAAAATAGCCCTCACTTTGGTACTGCACCAAATGTTAGTAAAAATCTAACACTTGAGATGCCGTACCCTTTTGTGGGGCTTTGCTTAAATAACTTTTGGTTATTTTCTAGTCAAGAAATTGAATCTCTTTGGTTTCCTTAAGAGTTGCAAAGGCATTACTCAATACCTCATTGTGATGATCAATGATCTGTTGAGCACTTAAGCTATTTGAATCCCAAGTCCGGTGGGCATCCTTTACAAGTGTAATACGATAGCCAAGGCTAAATGCACGGCGAATCGTAGTATCTATGCAATACTCAGTCTGGTTTCCAGAGACAATAAGGTTTTGTATTTGCCTTGATTCAAGTTTTTCCTGAAGCTCGGTTTCATGAAAAGAATCAGGTGTATGCTTTTGGATTACAATTTCTCCTTCTTTTGGAGAAATTGAAGAATGAATTTCCCATTCAGGTGTTCCGCTTATGAATTCTTCATCGTTGTGTTGAACAAAAAGGACAGGGACATTAGTAGTGCGTGCCTTATTAATTAGCTCCTGAAGATTTTTTAGCAGTCTTTCTCCCTCGTATATCGGATTAGCTTTGTCAAACATGGCATTCTGAACGTCTATTACCAACAAAGCTGTCTTTGGCATCTTTTTACCACTCCTATCGCTAGATATCATCTTTTATATTAGTGTTGGAAGGAACGACGACTCTTCTGTTTGTTATTAATTCAATTATACAGCATATATACATCATTTGGATTGTTTTACCATTGTGTAGTGAACACTGGAACCAGGCTTTTTAAGCATATTTTACCACTTGAAAAAGGAATACATGTTCGTATATAATGTATAAAAACAAACGTTCGGAGTGGTTGCTATGATTAATTTTTTGAAAAGAGCTTGTGACGATAAAACTCCTATACAGATCATTTACATTGATCAGGACAATAAAATATCTCAACGGACTATTAAGGTATTAGCTATATCACAAACAATAATAAAAGCATACTGCTACACTAAACGCCAGTTTAGAACATTTAAAATAAGTAACATCTTATCAGTTGGAAGTGTAAAGCAGGGGAGAGTTAGCTGAATGAGGAATTCATATATTTACAACAGAGTTGAATGCTATAACGGATTCTTTATTTCTTTGATTTTGATATTATAAAAGCAAGCAGTAAACCGCATTAATTCATTAAATAAAATATGTAATATACATAAAATTATGCATTGGCCATTTTATTAGAATGATGTATTTGATATAGCAAGGATAGGTGAATAAAACAGGGGAAGGTGGAATAAAATGAATGATTGGTTCCATGAAATACTAATGATACTTGTCGCGATTATTTCTGGATTAACCCTCTTTTTATGCCGTAAACTGAATAAGCAGACTGTTGTAATTGGCTTTATTTGTTGGATTGCATTAAGTGCGTATTTTATGATAGAAGCAATTGTTATTCGTGCAACCACCGCTCCCTATAATTTCCTTAAACAACCGATGAGTGATCTTGGAGTAACTACTTGTGGAACAGATACGTATGTACTTGCCCAATACGATATTTGCTCACCATATCATTGGCTGATGAATTGGACGTTTTACCTGACAGGTTTAGCGATTTTTATAGGTGCCATTTTACTTTATCGTTTATGGCCGAAAGCTCGCGCTTCTAAAATAGCAACAGTTTGTATTTGTACTTTTGGAATAAGCTATGGCATTTCAGGAATCATTCCTGCTGATGTTCATTTTTATTGGCATACACTTAGTGCACTTCCAGGGATGGTAGTACAGATTCCTGCTATGATTCTAATTAGTAAAGTTACCTATAAAAAATTGCCTTATTTAGCATGGTGGACAATTATTTGTACCGTGGTGACCACGACATCACTTTTTATTTTATTTTTACAGCCGATTTTTGCAGATATTCCAGGAGGATTACTTCAGCGCATATTATACGGCTCTGTATATTGGTGGTTGGCGGGGACCGCTATTATTCTCTGGAGGAAACGTTATTTCGCTTTACATTAAGAAAGTTTGGAAGGGTGCAGCTGTAGACAGCGGCGAGGTGGATTGTCTGTTTTCATCGAAAGACGATGTTAGTAAAAGAATACTTGACAAGTTTTTGCAAACTCCTAGTGTTTTTATCTGATCATAGAAACAAGAAACAGTTCATTGTATAATGAATATTAAATAGATGGTTCGAGAGGAGCTCTATAGATAAAAAAGCTCACATTAGAATCACAAGAATTTCAACAAATTCTTAAGAGTCTTTGTTTTAAAACTAACTTTATCCCTTCAAAATAAAGTCGTTAATTTAGTAAATGCTGAAGTAGAGATTAGTATTCTCTAGAGGAAAATGATGTTTTTAATTGAAAAATAATCTTTTAGGTACTACTTTGTTTGCAGAGCAGAAGCTTTTGCTTACGATTCGTGTAGCAGAATTAGAAAGAAATGGATATGATTGGCTGCAACCTGTTTCTTTAGAAAAATTGAAATAGCTACACTACCAATTATTTTAAAATATCTATCCATTTGCAGGAATGTTTTCGTAAAGTACATTTTGCCAAAGGCAGTTTATTGAGACTAGCTGATTTATTTAGGCAGTTACTTCATGTTGTTATTTTAGTATTTTGGTTAATAAGCATGCTGTTTTTAAACAATGTTTTACTGATTGCCATGAAACTATATAGAGATAACCAATCTTACACAGAGGGAATGAGCTGAATGAATGATCATCTAAGAAAAGACATCGATGAGGGTTATCTACATGCTCAACAGAAAGCTGCTGATTATTTTAATATACTAAATGGACAAGTCTCCCACTACTCCTATATCCCTGTTTTGACAGAAGACTTTCATTTATGGAAGAAAGATCATCTTCCTCGTTTTTCCACTTCCTCTTTTTTTATGGGCTGGAAGAAAGCTCCGGAAAGACATGATTATCATCAATATATATGGTGGATGAATCGAACAGGAAAGCTGGATGATTATCTGGATCGTAGTATTTCCTATATCTTCATGCGTGATCTTGGAAAAGCGTTGGATTCTCCTAATATAGCACATCGTGTTCAACGTTCTGTTAAAAGGCTGAAAGATCAGCTGATCTTGCCGGACAGCGCTATTCAGAAGGAGAAAATTTTCAACATGGCAGGTTTGTATCGTTTTGCTCAAAAGGAGGGCTTGGAATCCACTCTAATTTGGGTGATGGAGAAATTAAAGAAGGTTTCCTCCAAAATTCCGGCTGGGATGGATGCAACTGAAGCACAGCGAAAACTGATAAAGATCATTGCTGGGGTTGTGATGCAGGTCATAGAGGAAATGGAAGATGAGGTTTTGCCCGAAGAACGGACAGAACGGCTTGAAAAAGCAATCCGGCTGGGCTATTCCTATGGATTGACCTACCCTTTTATTGATGACCTCCTCGATGCCAAGATATTATCCCCCAAAGAGGAAAGGCAATATTCCGAGTTAATTCGTACAACACTGATTACTGGAGTAGTACCTGACCTGGGAGAATGGACAGGTAAGAACAAGGAACTGATTGAATACATCCATATCGAACTTCGGGAGGCCTTTCTATATATTAGGGACCAGCAGGAAGCAGACACTAGAGATACTTTCCTTGAACAATCATATGTGTTCTTTAAAGCACAGGAAGTGGATAGGACCAAGGACCTTTCCTATGGTCATTACACGAATGAGGAGCTTTATATCCCTGTAATTGTGAAGGCTGCTTCCTCTCGACTCATTGTCCGGTCGATCATTCGTGCTGCAGAGGATGAAGGCATTGACAGCAGAACTTTTTATTATGGAATCTACAACCAGCTTGCAGATGATTTTGCGGATATGTTTGAGGATATGAAGCAGGGTGGAGTGACACCGTATACCTATTACTTGAAATATCATGATAAGCGCCCGGATTTGGTCAACCCGTTTGAAATGTATTGGGCAGTGATTTCCTATTTAATTCACGAATTATATGGTTCAGACCAAAAAACATGTGAAGTGATTTTAGACCGAGCTATTAATGGTTTACAACGCTATAAGGTGCGAATTGGTGCTGAAAAATACAAGGAAGTTATGGATGTTTTTACAGCCGGTATTCCAGAATTCAATGAGTTGATTCAATATATGGTCCAAAATGCCAAGGATGTGGATTTTTTTGATAAACTCGTCAGGGACCATATGATAGCGGATTTGCAACAGGAAAAAAGGGAGCAGGAGGAGTTTATCGCTACCGTTAAGTCTGTTTGGCATCAAATAAATGACAATCTGCTTATTTCAGAGAATAAGCAGGACTCTGCTATCAAGGAATCTATAGTAGAAGCTTGCAACTATAGCCTGCAAGGAGACGGCAAGCGGCTAAGATCCATTATGGCATGGGTAATGGCTGTAAACGAATATGGTCTTGATCAGACTGCTATTATGCCGCTTCTAAAATCATTGGAATATATGCATACGGCCTCGTTGATTTTTGATGATTTGCCATCACAGGATAATGCGTCAATCCGGAGGGGACGGCAAACCGTTCATGAGGTGTATAACCATGCTATTGGAGAACTAAGTGGTCTTTTTCTCACTCAAAAAGCTGTGGAGGAACAAACCTTGCTTAAGGGATTCGATCCGCAAACGATACTGCGATTGATTGGCTATTCTGCCAAGATGACAACAGAAATGTGCAAGGGACAGGCCATGGACCTCGGTTCTAAAGGGCAGGAATTAACACTAGAGGAATTGCGTACAATCTGTTTTTATAAAACCGGAATCGCTTTTGAAGCTTCTCTCATTATGCCCGCCATTCTTGCTGGCAAGGAGGAAAAGGGAATGGCTGCTTTGAAAAAATTCGCCTATCATGCAGGCCTTGCTTTTCAAATTAAAGATGATTTGCTTGATGTGGAGGGAGACTTCGCGATACTAGGCAAGCCCCTATTAAAAGATGTGGAAAATAACCGTTCGACATTTGTGTCCGTTCTCGGGGCAATTGAAGCAAAAAAAGCCATGTGGGACCATTATTCCTTTGCCATTGAATCACTGCAGGAAATCTCACAGCAAACTACCTTTTTAAAACATCTAATGAATTATATCGTAAATCGAGAGCATTGATGGTTTGTTTTAGGTTGAGTCTTCCTTAGTGCTTCATAGACCTTTTATTGTGATATACAAGCTAATAGTCTATGTGCTTGTCACAATTTTCTCTAATGAGTGCAAGTCTCTCGCATGTTATAATGTTTGAGTGTCATAGAACAATAGGCTTACACTCATTACCGTGACGCTTGCATGAGCGAATCATTAGGTGAGGGGTGTAAGGTGATTTTGTATATAGGAAGGACTTGTTTTGTATGATTGAAATGAATCGAGCAATCGATCATCAGCCGACACCTAAATCATTCAATAAAGCTTGGATGGTGTTGATTTTAGGGTTGCTTACGGCTTTTGGCCCGTTATCGATGGATATGTATTTACCGGCGCTTCCAACGGTTACAGAAGACTTTCGAACAAGTGCGTCATTTGGCCAGTTAAGTATAACGGCCTGTTTAATCGGCTTGGCAATGGGGCAATTGATATTTGGTCCGTTAAGTGATATCAAGGGGAGAAAGCGCCCGTTGCTTGTTACCTTGACTATTTATGTTGCAGCCTCGCTATTTTGTGCATATAGTGCTAATATTTGGATTTTTATTGGTTTACGATTTGTTCAAGGCTTCTCTGCTGCAGCAGGAATTGTTATTGCTCGTGCTTCTTCCCGGGACATGTATACAGGTAAAGACTTAACGAAATTCATCGCACTTCTGGCACTTGTGAACGGAGCTGCTCCTATTTTAGCACCGTTATTTGGCGGTGCCGTGTTGAATTGGGTATCCTGGCGAGCGGTTTTTGTCATTTTGTTTGCCATTGGTCTTTTAATATTTTTTGCGGTGACGTTTACTTTACCAGAGACATTGCCTAAAGAGAACCGAAGACAGGGTGGCATGTTGGAGACAGTTCAAACATTCCATGTCTTGTTAAAGGATCGAGTATTTATGGGAATCGCATTAGCTCAGGCCTTTGTGACAATGAGCATGTTTGCCTATATTTCAGGTTCACCATTTGTATTGCAAAATATTTATGGTTTTACTCCCCAGCAGTTTTCGATCATGTTTGCTGTTAATGGGGTAGGGATTATCCTGGCAGCACAAATTACAGGGAGATTGGCTGATAAAATTGAAGAAGCCCGTTTATTGCAGTGGGGTGTGCTGTTCTCCTTTATAGGCAGTTTGCTCTTGATCTTGTCTGTCTTGTTTTCACTTTCCTTATGGATATTGCTATGTGCGTTGTTTCTAATTGTTTCGAGTGTGGGGATTGTGAACACTACGAGTTTCTCACTAGGCATGCAACGTCAAGGTGAGGTTGCAGGAAGTGCATCCGCGTTTCTTGGCATTCTTCCGTTTGGTGGAGGTGCGCTTGTTTCTCCTCTTGTTGGTGTTGCAGGCGATCAGACAGCTGTGCCAATGGCAGTGACCATTTTTATTTGCAGTTTTTTGGCGTTCATGATTTATTACGTTTTCGTTAAACGCTCATGAGTATATTCTGGTAAAAACTAAACCGTCTGTCTGGATGATGATCCGGACAGACGGTTTTTTGTCTTAATCCCGAATAGCAGGGTTTTAATCCGGAATAGCTAAGTTTTAATCCCGGATGGAAAACTAAACCCGTATAACCGGCTTTTAACTCGAATGGCTGTCTTTAATCCCGAATAGAGGAATAAAACTCGAATAGCAATAGAAAGTCGATATCTAGTTCTATCCATGCAGTTTGAGCTTTTTTAATCTTAAGGCATTTAATACGACAGATACAGAGCTGAAGGCCATAGCGGCACCTGCTAGCCAGGGGGCTAAAAGACCAAGCATGGCAAATGGGATCATGATGATATTATAGAGAAAGGCCCAGAGAAAGTTTTGTTTAATGTTGGTCATTGTTTTTTTACTGATGTGAATGGCGCTGACGAGACGGCGGAGGTCTCCTTGGATGATGGTGACGTCTCCGGATTCAATGGCAATTTCTGATCCACTACCAATGGCCACTCCGATATCTGCAACAGCGAGAGCAGGTGCATCATTCATACCATCTCCAACCATAATGACTTTTTCTCCTTTTTTTTGTAGATTCTGGATGATGCGAGCTTTATCCATGGGGCTGACACCTGTTTGCAGCTTTTGGATGCCTACTTGTTTGGCAACCGCCATGCCAGTATATTGATTATCTCCTGTTAATAACATTGCCTTTAGCCCCAATTGCTTTAGATCTGAAATAGCAGGGGCAGAGGAGCTTCTTATTTCATCTGCTACTGCGATGATACCGGCAAAACGAGCATTAATCCAAGCGATCATTACGGTTTTTCCCTCTGCTTCCAGCTCGTGCACTTGTTGTTTTTGTTTTGAGGATAATGTATGAAGTCGATAGGCAGGGTTGACGATCATTACCTTTTTCCCAAGAACGGTCGCTTCCACGCCATGTCCTGGAATTGTTTGTACTTGCTCAGCAACAGGAACAGATGGGAGTATCGTTTGTACCTTATCGACAATGGTTTTTGCGATTGGATGATTAAATCCTTGTTCCACCGCTCCGATAAAACTCAACACTTCTTCTTTCCGTCGAGGATCAATACGCATGTCTGTTACATATGGCTTTCCTTTCGTCAAGGTACCTGTTTTATCAAAAATGATCGTGCAACATTTGCCTAATCCTTCTAGAATTTTCCCTTCCTTAAATAAAATCCCCATTTGGGCAGCTCGTCCACTCCCAACCATCACAGAAGTAGGCGTAGCCAATCCAAGTGCGCATGGGCAAGCAATAATTAAGACCGCGATAGTTTTTTCTAGGGCAGCTCCCAATTGATCTGGCTGTAAAAATAAGTACCAGCCTATAAATGTTGTTAACGCGATAATTAGCACAATTGGTACAAACACAGCGGTTATTTTATCAGCCGTCTGTTGGATGGGTGCTTTAGATCCCTGCGCTTCCTCGACAATTTGAATGATCTGAGATAATGTCGTTTCACTATCTATTTTCGTTACTTTCACTCTTACTAGGCCATGTTGATTGATTGTTCCGGCATAAACGGAATCACCGATGGTTTTCTCAATAGGGATACTTTCTCCAGTTAACAAGGATTCATCGATCATCGTTGAGCCTATGATCACTTCACCATCAATCGGTATTTTTTCACCTGGTTTAATAATTAAAATATCTCCAGGGATAAGTCGTTGAATCGGCGAAGTGGATTCTCTGCCATTTTCATATAGAGTGGCTGTTTTTGTTTGTAATTGATACAGCTTTTTAAGGGATTCGGTTGTTTTTAATTTTGTCTTTGCTTCAAGCAATTTCCCTAATAATATGAAGGTGATAATAAAGGCACTTGTTTCAAAATATAAGACAGGGGGAGGCATGGAAGAGTGTAAGGTTGTAAATGTTAAATAATGGCTATAAAAAAACGCGGTCGATGTACTTAAAACAACTAATACATCCATATTTGCATGTCCGCTTTTGATAGCCTTCCAAGCCCGTTCATAAAAGGGAAAGCCAATGACAAATTGAATTGGAATGGTGAGAATTAATTGTAATAAGGGCTCCAATAGGAAGGGGGGAGCATGAATAAACGGAGTCCATGAAAAATGATCGAACATCGCCCAAGCTAAAGGAATCGTTAGGAAGGCAGATAGAAAAAATCTCCGCTGTAGTGTTTGGATGTTTTTGTATGGATTACCTTCTGCAGAGAGTTTGTCTATTACTTTAGCATCAAAACCGATTTTGCGGATTTTATCGAAGATTTCATTAAGGTTTGTCCGTTTTTTATGAAAGGTCACACGTCCCTTTTCCGTTGCAAGATTAACATGGATGTCTTGCACTCCTTCTACTTTAGAGACGACTTTTTCGATCCTTGCCGCACAAGCAGCACAGTGCATGCCTGTTATAAGAAAATGCTGTGTTTCTTCCATTATTCTGTTCACCATCTTTTCTTCCAGCCTATTATTATAGTCTATTGGCGATCTAAGATGGTTAGAACAAGCGCTTGCACTTATCTTTCCATTTTCCTCATTTTTTGCTATAGTTTTTAGTAATTATTTTTAAGCTGAGCTAGGAAGTGAATGAATGATTGAAAGGATTCATATATACCATACAAATGATTTACATAGCCATTTTGACTATTGGCCGAGAATTCAATCGTTTTTGCTAGAGAAACAACAGTTACATAAGGCGGCTGGAGAGGAAGTTTTCCTATTTGATATTGGCGATTTCTCCGATCGCTGGCATCCTTTTACAGAAGGGACAAGAGGAAAAGGGAATACTGAATTGTTAAATGAGACTGGATATGATGCCGTGACGATTGGCAATAATGAGGGGATTACATTCGCTCATGAAAATTTGGATGACCTATACAGAGAAGCAGAGTTTGATGTAGTGGTCGCCAATTTATATGAGCCTGGACAGATTCGACCAGAGTGGTGTCTCCCTCATAAAATCTATCAAACGAGAAAAGGGACAAAAATTGGCGTCACGGCTGTTACGACCTATTATCAGAATTTATACAATCTACTTGGTTGGGAGATGACGGAGCCTTTTACTGAACTGGAAATACAATTCAATCGGATGAAGGAAGAGGCTGATATCCTAATCGTTCTATCGCATTTAGGGATTCATGAGGATCAGAAGCTAACGCAATTATTTCCCCAAATTGATTTGATTTTGGGGTCTCATACTCATCATTTTTTTATGGAAGGGGAAAAAATAAACAACACGATGATGTCGGCGGCTGGTAAATATGGCCGTTTTGTTGGGTATGTCCAACTTCATGCTGACCCCAAGGCACAAACTCTTCCAGTGTTCAAAGCGAAGCTATTTGAATCCCATTTATTGCCAGCTGTGCAGGAGGAAGAGAAAGTCATTCAACATTATATGGATGTTGGCAAAGCACAATTAGCTGAGACCGTTACGGTGATTAAGGAGCCGCTTTTCTATTCATGGAAGGAAACATCTCAACTTGCTTTATTACTTTGTGACGCTGTACATGAGTGGTGTGAGGCGGAATGTACGATTATTAACTCTGGTTTGATTTTAACAGACTTAAAAAGGGGCAGGGTGACGAAATTCCATCTGCATCAAATGCTCCCCCATCCGATTAATCCTTGTACAGTCGAGCTCTCAGGAGCAGAGCTAAAGGAGATTATTTTGGAAGCGGAAAGAGAAGATTGGCCAGAGGTTGAAGTGATTGGACTCGGTTTTCGAGGAAAGGTAATGGGGAAATTTGTGTATCGGGGAATTGAAGTGGATAAAGAGGAGCTCCAGGTTCAAATTAACGGAGAACCGCTTGAGCCAGAGCGAACGTATAAGCTAGGGACTGTTGATTTATTTACATTCGGAAAATACTTTCCTGGAATAAAACGTTCTCCTAATAAAACTTATTTTATGCCGGAATTTTTACGTGATATTATGGCTTGGAAATTAAAGGGGTTTGATGGATTCCATAGCAGATAACCCGTGTTTTGGGTTCAACTAATTCACGCTTTTCTCATACATATAACTATGAGAAGGGGTGATAAATATGGTGTCAATGGAGCCATTAATGATTGATGGCAAGACTTTTATCGCTACATCTGTGTCACTGCCAAAAACTACCTTGTTGACGATTTCGAATGAGAAGGGGTATATCATGTGTGGGGCACTGGATGTTGGTTTACTAAATGAAAAATTAGTGGATCGAAAAATAATCGCTGGGCGTGCAGTGGGAGTTAAGACGATTGATCAATTACTGCATGCTCCATTAGAATCCGTTACAGTGGAAGCAGAAGCATTGGGAATTACAGCTGGGATGATTGGAAAAGATGCTTTGTTAAAAATGAGTTAAATTGCTTGAAATAGATGTTCAAAAAGTCCAGTAGAAATGCCACTTCGAATTTCCTGTTTGGTTTCAGCCAGCTTGGTCCTATTTGTCCTCGATTTTGAACTCGCAATTTAAAAATTAAATGCATTTGCGCTAAATCCTTCCTCTTCTGCATATATTTGATGAGAGGAGGGATTCTTTTGGCTCGATTCCATGCAAAACATAGGCAACGGGGTCCATTACCCTTTCGATATGTTTTACTGCTGTCATTTGTTTTTTTTGTTTTCTCGACATTATTGGGATTATGGATTGTGAATAAAGGGATGAAACCAACTTTAATCAGTTATGCTGAGACCCAAACTGGAAAAATAGCGCCTATGGTTGTCACAAAAGCTGTCAAAGATGTACTACCTGAAGTGAAGGATATTTCAGAAGTGACGGAAATGGTTCCAGATGGTAACGGTCGGACAACCGTTCAATATCGGACAGATGTGATTAATCAGATTCAAGCAGAATTGTCCAAGGAGATACAATTAAATCTGAACGAGGCGGAGAGAGGCAACTTAGAACCATTGGAAATGGATACTGGGGTGGAAATTGATTATGACAAATTGAATGAAGAAGAGGGCATATCTTATTCATTCCCACTTGGGCAAGCAACCAATAATGCTTTATTAGGTAATCTAGGCCCAAAGGTTCCAATCCGTTTCTCTGCGGTAGGGAATGTACAGACTAATGCAGAGCATAAGGTTGAGCATTATCCCATTAATAATATTTTTATTACCGTTATTGTTGCGGTAGAGGTCAATGTACAAATTATTATCCCATTTGGTACGGAAACGGCTGTAGTCAAACAGGATGTCCCGATTGCAATGGGATATTACCCAGGTGATGTTCCCCAATTTTATAATGAGGGGCAAGGGCTGAATCCTTCGATTGAATTGCCAAAATCGCAACCAGCAGAGTGAAATAAAGTATCAAAGACAAGAGGAGTTGGAAACCAATATCCAAACTCCTCTATTGTTTTTTATACTCGTAGCGTTCCCACATTTTTAAATGGGGATAAGGATCAAAGGACCATTCGCGAATACCATTATCTTTGTACATACCAAAATGAAGATGAGGAGGAAACTTTCCGGACGTTCCAGGCGGTCCATAACCCGAGCTGCCAACGCTTCCGATTACATCACCAGGCTTTACGACATTCCCAATCTTTAAATCCTTGGAGTAGCCATTTAAGTGGGCATAGTAATGGTACGTATTATTTAAATCGCGAATGCCGATGCGCCATCCCCCATATTTATTCCATCCTTTTAATTCGACTACGCCGTAAGCAACCGCGCGTACAGGAGTCCCATATCCAGCAAAAATATCCGTTCCTTCATGAATTCTTCGTCCGCCCCACCCACGACGATCCCCCCATGTATTTTTATAGGTGTAGTTATAGCCCTTTGGAAGAGGAAAAGCTTTCTCACTTAAATCAACTTTGCCCATGGTCCGGTAAATTTTAGCATTTGCTATTATCGAACGAACTGTTTGATCTCGTTCATAATAATCCCAAAGCGCTAGTCGGAAGGAGTGATCATCTTCTCCATATTCACGCAAAAACTGTGCCAATGTATACAGTAAATCCTCGCCATTGGACTGATCGATTTTTCTGTCCCCATTCCCATCTTTCCCGATGCCGCCGAAAAGTTCAATAGTGTATGGATTGGTATCTTTTGGGTTAGGATTAAGAGGACCTGACCACTGTTCAGGTGGAAGATAATAGCCGATAATCGCCGGTGGATCAGGTAAATCATCTCGGACATCCCGAATACTTCTTTCGAATTGGTCAACAGCTGCCAGATAATACCACGGGGTAGATGTAAGAGCTTCGATCTTTTTGTATACATCCATTCTTTGCTGATAGATTTCATCCTGACTTAGCTCCTTTGCTTTCCCTTCTTTCATACCAAAAAAACAAAGGAAGATAAGGAGCCAGGGAAATAGCTTTTTCAAATGATGCCCTCCTTTCATCTTGTTGCTAGGGGGAGAGTGCTCCCCCCAGATGAATTTATCGCTATTTAAGGTTACGATCGTTTTGTTGTTTATATTTTGTCTTTTCTAGATGGTCATTGGTTTCGCCAGTTTTTTCGCCATTGGCATTTTCACCTTCACCCATCGCTCGTCCTTGAGGAGAATGTTCAAGCATTTGCTCGATCACCATTTTGACTGAACGGTCTTTATTAGGCGATTGTGTTGTCATCGAACCGATATTCTCAACATCTTGTCGTAATGCCTGATCATCTGTTACATACACGTGATACCATCTTGGCACATAATTTAAAACGGATTTTTTCACCTGGTCAGCTATTTCAAACCGCCCTTTTTCGTCATCTGCATCAGTTGTATAAGCGACCAATACCTCTTGATCTGTTACAATGACACTAGCATCTGATACATGAGGCAAGACAACAAGTATTTCACTAATATGAAGGGCTGCTTTTTCACGATCCATCCATTGAATCGTTTTTGTATCATTTTGATTAGCAGGTGTTGGATTTTTCACCTGACGAACAAAGCCAAATTGGTCATCGGAGGTCTCCTCATTATAAATATCTGCTTGCTCATCTGAATTGATTGAATTTCCACTTTTTGGATAGAAATCATCATTCTCAGCAATATTATTACTTCCACAGGCTGCAAGGGTGGCAGTTAAAAGGATGATTGGCCATTTTACTTTCATTTCAACACCTCCTTATTTATTAGTGTATGTTCAAAAAGGAGGATAAAAAAGACCGAGTCGGCGACTACACTAATGTCAATTGCTAACGTCCAATACAAAGGAAAGTTTCGCATCGTACAAAGGAAGCACTTGTACAGGTGTACTGACTTCCGTGTTGCTCATAGGACGTGTCGGTACATAGTCGAAGAACCTATATCTCGTAGGGTCATTTTTACCGGACTTTTTTGAACCACTCTTATTAGCGTGCTCAGAAAATATATTTTTTACTTAGTAATTGTTGGGGATTAAGCTATAATTAAGATAGACAGTTTAAATTGTGGAGGGACAAGGCGTGCTTATAATGAATAATCGGAAATATGAGTTGATTAGTGAATTCCGCGATGGGTTCCAAGAAGAGGCTGTGAAAGAGCGATTTAGCGATATATTAGCGAAATATGATTTTATTGTCGGCGATTGGGGATATGGTCAGTTGCGCTTAAAAGGATTCTTCTCTGATCGAAATCAAAAAGCGGCCCACGAGAGTAAAATTAATTCCCTATACGAATATCTGTATGAGTACTGTAATTTTGGCTGTGCTTATTTTGTTTTGAAAAAAGTGGATAAATAAAGAGGAGAGAACACTTTCAATTACAAATGGTCGACATACTCGATCAGTATCCTTTAAAAAACGGTCGATACTCACGAATAAATGGTTAATATTCTCAGAAAGGGGGTTAGAACGGCATGGGATTTTGCCGTTCACTTTCCCCTATATCATTCACTATCTTCGTATGGTGTTTGTGTATCCGTATCAGGATCATCATGGGTCGGATGGGCACCTGGAAATTGTCGCGGGAGATTTTGGTGCAATGATTTAAATTCATAGTTAAAAGCACTATATTTACGTTGCCCCTTCTTCCAAGGGGTTGATTTGTTTTCAACTGGCGTATTTTTTCCTTCTGCCGCCCCGTACCCACCTTCTGGAAATTCCTCTGCAGTAAGGAAGTTTTCTTGTGTCTCAGCATTCGAGACATCTGTATAGGGAATTCCTTTTACTTCATCTTTTTCTCGATCTTTCCCTGGCAAATCATTCACCCACCTTTCGTTTTCTTGTGCTTAGATTTCCCGAATGTCTGTGGACCATTCCTTCTTTCTTCTGCTAAAATAAGAACAGTACAAGCAGGAGGGAAAAGGGATGTATTTTGTTGATCGTGAAAAAATAGAAGAGCGTCTCCTCTTTATGGAGGGGCAATTGAAATTACTGAAATCCCATCAAAACTGGGAAACAGATCTTGAAAAAGCTGCGTTAGAGCGGATTTCCCATACGATCATTGAGGCGATATTAGATACAGGTAATGCGATGATTGATGGATTTATTATGAGGGATCCCGGCAGTTATGAGGATATTGTTGATATTTTAACAGACGAGAGGGTCATTACTGCCCCTGTTTCTGATAGCCTTAAACAAGTGATCGCTTGTCGAAAAATGCTTGTTCAACAATATGAAGTAGTAGATCACAATGTGATTATTGAAAATGTCGTAAAGCAAGGAGAATCATTAGCGACTTTTCCAAACGCCATTAGAAATTATCTAGTTCATGAATTAGGTCCGATCTCTGCTTTTAAAAAATGATGGGGGACAAGGAAGAAAAGGAGTTATCATTTTGAAAAATTATCAAGGATATTTAATTGATCTTGACGGCACGATGTATCGCGGTGTAGAAAAAATAGAAGAAGCTTTACAGTTTGTGGAGAAATTAAAAGAACAGGGAATTCCTTATTTGTTTGTAACAAATAATTCTTCGAAACGGCCGGAACAGGTTGCGCAAGTGTTAGAAGATTTCGGTTTGGAAACAAGAACGGATCAAGTGTTTACAACCTCGATGGCGACAGCGAATTTTCTTCATGAGAAACAGCCTGGAGCTGCTGTTTATGCGATTGGGGGAGAAGGACTGCAATCCGCATTGTCAGAAAAAGGCTTCGAGTTGGTTGATGAAAAGGCTGATGCGGTTGTGATTGGGTTGGATCGAGAAATTACATATGAAAAATTAGCAAAGGCGTGTTTAGCTGTTCGAAATGGCGCGACGTTTATTTCCACCAATGGAGATATCGCGTTGCCAACTGAACGCGGCTTTCTTCCCGGAAATGGGGCTTTAACCTCTGTCATTTCAGTGTCCACGCAGACGGAACCAATTTTTATTGGCAAGCCACATGCAATTATTGTCGAGCAGGCGCTGGCACAAATAGGTACAAGTAAGGAAGGCACGTTGATGGTGGGAGATAATTATGACACAGATATCTTAGCGGGGATTCAGGCAGGCTTAGACACGCTGCTCGTGCATACAGGTGTGACCACAAGCGAGATGCTAATTGAAAAAATGGTCCAGCCTACCTATGTGGTTGATTCTTTAGCTGACTGGAAATTTGAATAAATAAGAAAAGAGGCTGAGACAAAAGTGTTTTCACCAAAGAAACAAACGAACTAGTATGGTGTATATACTCACTCCGGAAATATACTTCGCTAAGTGAATACAATGTTCGTCTTTGAGCAAAGTACTTTTAGCTATCTCCCAGCCTCTTCAAGCTATAGCTGAGATTTTTTATACGAGTCAAATATTGGATGTGAAAGCATTAATGGCGACCTCCAGCTCTATCGGCTTTGCCGCAGGAAGAGGTGTCCTTAGCCAATGTCCACTAAATAAGCCCGACCCTATGAAGAGAAAAAGCATCTTTCATAGGGTCAGGCTTATTTGCTTGTCAAGGACTACTGGATGTTTGTTAGAACGTCGTTCACCCTTATTAAGAAAGTTTGTACGTCGCTAAACGGGCGCTTGCGCTTTTGTTGTTGTTAAGGAAACTATAAAATTGTCGCTTGTGGATAACTTGTAATTTTGAGTTTCGTCGTCTAGCTCCAGCGCCCAGCGACTAGCAAACTTTCAGCTTCTTCCTACGATAAGTCAACATCGGCTCATGCTTCGCCGTGTATCCTTTATCTCGTCAGAAGCTTAAAAAGTTTGTACGTCGCTAAACGGGCGCTTGCGCTTTTGTTTATTGTTCACCTTTGCTACTATGCGCTAATCGACTTGAGGCGGCTGCTGCGATGGCTCCAACAATGTCATCAAGGAAGGTATGACATGCTCCAGTCGAATGATCGTTTAATTTTTCTAAAATGCCTGGTTTTTGCTTGTCAATATAGCCATAATTTGTAAAGCCAATTGAGCCATAGACATTCACGATAGAGAAGGCCAAAATTTCATCCACGCCATATAAGCTTTCATCATCCGCAATAATTTGTTGTAAAGGTTCATCCAAAAGGCCTTTTTCTGCTAGTTTATCCAATTGGATGCCTGTTAAAATCGCATTTTGTACTTCTCTTTTTTGCAAAACTCGTTCAATATTATCTGTACACTCCTCTATTTGAAGATCAGGGTGATATTTTTTTTGCAGATACATCACTAATTCGGCAATATCTTCAATCTTTACTCCTCTTTCTTCTAATAAACGTCGTGCAGTCTCTTCCGTTTTTCCAACTTTTCTCTTTTGCTCCATGATTTAACATCCTTTCTACAATCTAAAGGGCCTATATGTTTTTTATCCTTACACCCATAAAGTGGGGTGATCGCACATATAAATAAGATAGATCAGGTAAAAAGAGGGATGTAGCATGTCAGAAGACATTTTGCGAAATTATTTCAATATCCACCCCGAAAACTCCATACAAATAGGCGATATGGTGTATTACCTTGTTGAAGGTTCCGTATATAGTACGATTCAAGTGACCCAATTGGGAGAAGATGTGTTATTAGAATTATATGAGATGTCAGAGCATATGGCAAAGATTGGAGATAAAAAAGTTTCAACATTTGTTGCGGGAAACGATCAAAAGTATCTGGTGACACTAAATGAGCAAGATTATGTCGTGTTGCATAACCATTATGTTAATAGCTCTAAGAGGAAAAATCGAGGAAGACAGTTGGCAAGATTTCATGAACGTGGGAAACAGTTGCAAGCCCCTATCACACATTTTAATCGTGAAGGACAGTGGAAGGAATATTGGATACAAAGATTAGAGCAAATGGAAAAGGTTTGGTCAGGACTTGTTCGTGAGTCGAGCGAAGAGCGATTCAATCAATTATTTGTAGAATCATTCCCTTATTATTTAGGAATTTGTGAAAATGCGATTCAATATGTAAAAGATACGGAGCTTGATGAGGCTTTTACACAGGCAGATCAACGAACGATTTGTCATCAAAATTTTCAGGAGAGTACATGGGATTCAGACCAATTAGCAATCCGAAATCCATTTGATTGGGTACTCGATCATCGCGCAAGAGATATCGCGGAATGGGTTCGAGAATGTTACTTTCTCCATCAACGCTCGTATAAGCCTTTGCTCACGAAATTTTTGCAGGGATATCAATCGATTGCACCTCTATCCAGGTACTCATGGAGATTGATCTATGCGCGCTTGTTATTCCCTTTGCATTATTTTCTTTGTGTGGAAAACTACTTTTTGAGCTCTTCAGAAGCTTCGCAAAAGCAACTTGAGGAACAACTCCATCGATACATTCGCAACGCTCACAATTACGAACTTTTTTTAAAGGAGTTTTATCATATAGCCAATCAACAAATTGGCGACATGCCCCCGATTGAATGGTTAAATCTATAACACGCATAAAAAAAGAACCGGAGTATGACCGGTTCTTGAAGGTAATCGACGAATAAGCTTAGCGCTGACTAGCAAAAGCAGTCGTCAGCGCAGAAAGCTTTTTTCGTCCAGCTCCAGGCGCCAACAGCTCAGATTATGTGCTTGTCGAAGGTATTGACACCTTGTGCTTTTGTATTTAAAATACCTGCTCCACTTCTAGGATACCAGGTACTTCCTCAATTAAGGCGCGTTCAATGCCGGCTTTTAGAGTGATGGTCGAACTTGGACATGTTCCACATGCACCAAGCAAGCGGAGTTTTACAATCCCCTCATCTACATCAACGAGTTCACAATCGCCACCATCCCGAAGGAGAAAAGGGCGTAATTTATCTAAGACTACTTGAACTTGATCTAACGTTGTTTCTTCGTTCATTGTGATCGACTCCTTTCCTACCTACCATTATAATCAGATTTAGAAAAAAAATCTAGGGAATGAAACTCATTATCCTTTATGAAATTTGTACATCCAAAGGACGCCTGATTTTAAAATCCGGGCGATTCTTCCTGTGATCGGTCTGTCTACCATCATGCCAAAACCTTTTTTCTTCCCCAAAGAACCGAGTGTTCCTTTTAATTTTATTGATGGCATTTCTTCTGGCAATGCCTGATTATTCCATCTCTTTTTCATGATTTCTACAATTTGTTCGGCTTGTCCTTCAGCAAGCTGTGCACTTGGTGCATGAGGAAGGCTTGCACAATCTCCTACAACATAGACATCTTCATATTGAGGGATATTATGATAAGGGGTGAGAATGGCTCGCCCCTGGCGATCTTTTTCAACATTCATGGATTGAATGATTTTATTTGGTTGAATGCCAGCCGTCCAGACAATGACATCTGCGGAAACAGGTTGATCATTATTGTAGAGAATGCCTTCTTCTACCTTAGTAATATTGGCTTCATTGACGACTTCGACCCCATTTGAGGCAAACCAATTTTGGACATAGAGACTGATTCTTTCAGGAAAGGAAGAAAGAACGGTTTTTCCACGGTCAAAAAGTTTAATAATCAAATCCGGGCGACTTTCCCTTAATTCACTTGCAAGTTCAATTCCACTTAATCCTCCACCGACAATGCTGACGACAGAATTGGCCGATAGATTATTTAGCTTTTGGGATGTATCACGCGCTTTTCCAATGGATTGAATGCTATGTGTGTAGAGATCAGCCCCAGGAATATTATGATATTTATCTTCACAGCCTAGGCCAATCACTAATTGGTCATACGAAATGGGTTCAGAATGAGCTACATGCACCAATTTTTCATCCAGATCCACATTAGTTACCTCTCCATATTGTACGTTTAACTTCGATTCTTCTGGAAAAGAAACCCGTACATCCTGATCGGATATCGTTCCCGCTGCGAGGGCGTAATATTCCGTTTTTATAGAATGGTAAGGAACCTTATCAATTAATGTAACTGTCCAATCTTCGGGAAGGTTGTGAGGAAGCAGTTCCCGAAGCACCCGCATATTACCATATCCTCCGCCGAGTAATACTAATTTTTTCATTAAAATATCTCCTTTTGCCAGCTACTTGTGTGAGTAAAATATCGCGAATTGCGAAGAAGGATCGTAGAAGCTTTATAAAGTCTTTCTTCATAATAAAGGCTTTTCATAACAAAGTTTCAAAGTATGAATCGTTTAATATGTATGGTTAATCCCACGGTAAAGTATACCGAATTCAGGCTTGATATACAACCATTCTTGCTGAGTTTCTAGAGAGAAAAATACCTCTTATTTTTTCCATTGAATGATGATTTTTGACTAATGGGACGAATGCGAGTACGATAATAATGTGGATGAGGTGATTGTGTGAATCCGATTATTGAATTTTGCATTAGTAATCTTGGGATGGGAAGCTATGAAGCGTTACAAATTTTAGAGGAAGATCCCAATTTGGATATAATCGAATACGGCTGTCTGGATCATTGTGATCTATGTGCCGAATCTTTGTACGCCCTTGTGAATGGAGAGGTAGTGACGGGAGACTCGCCAGAATTGCTTGTAAAGGCGATTTACCAATATATTGAAGAAAATCCGATGTTTTAAAACCAATTGCATTGGTTGAGAATATCGTGTAAGAGGTATATACTTAGAGGATACCGATCCACAAATAGATGGGGGTGCAAATAATGAGTGAAATTATTACGCTTACGGAAGCAGCAGCTTTGCAGATTAAGGATATGATGAAGCATAATGAGGAAACAAATGCTTATTTTCGTTTTTCGATCAATGGTGGTGGATGTAGCGGCCTATCTTATGGCATGAGCTTAGATCATGATAAAGCAGAATCTGATCATTTCTTTGTTGCCCATGATGTCCCGGTTGTGATTGATGAGGAAACGGCGCCAATTGTGACAGGAACGGTAATTGATTATAAACAATCCATGATGGGTGGCGGCTTTACCATTGAAAATCCGAATGCCCTTGTTTCTTGCGGCTGTGGCTCGTCCTTCCGTACGGCGAAAGTGACAGGAACACCGGAGAAGTGTTAAGGGTTTTCTGACAGAAAATTAAGTGATGGGACTTATGTATTTAATCGGTTTAGGATTACGTACATCCCCTTTGATTAGTGAATATCTATTCATAAATAAGCGCCTTCTGACGATAAGTTAGAAGGCGTTTTTCTTATGGAATCAAATTCAACGGATAAATCTGTTAATAAAGGAACGAACAGATAATTTTAGAAATTTTGAAACTCTAACCGAAACTTTTAGTTGGCTGTTACGTCTAAGTACTGAAAAATCTAAAGGAAAAGAGGTGGAATTTTGACTACTTGCAAAAAAGAAGAAATTTCAGAATGGTACGACCAACATAGTAAATCAGTTTTAAGTTTTATTTTATTGATAGTGAAGGATTATCAACTAGCAGAGGATTTAACACATGATACTTTTGTCAAAGCGTATTTATATTATGATTCATTTAAGCATCATTCCAGTGAAAAAACATGGCTCTTTAGTATTGCCCACAACCTTACAGTTGATTTTTTTAGGAAACAGAAATCAGTTATGTTCCTTAAAGGAGTTTTTCATTCACAGAAGGACAACCTTCCATTACCGGAAGAAGTTGTTCAAATAAAAGAGGATTCATATGAACTGTATAAAGCGTTAGAGCAGCTTAAAGATACATATAGTAAGGTGATAATTTTAAGAAAAATAAAAGGCTTTTCTATAGAGGATACAGCGAAGATATTAGGTTGGTCTGAGAGTAAAGTCAAATCGACACTTTTCAGAGCCATCCCTGCTTTGAAAAAACAATTACTAAAGGGGGAATATTGGAATGCGGAAGCAATTCGGAAATGCTGATTTTGACAATTCCTTAAGGGATGTGGATTCCCATTTTATGTGGAAGGAAAAGCAGAAACAAGAATTGAAAAATCGAATTTTTACTGATATTGAAAATTTGGAATCTAATGAGAAACAAGTTAAGTCGAAGGGAAAGAAAAGATATCCTCAATGGTTGATTGGTTCAGTTGCTTCACTATTAATAATAGGGGGTACTTGGACATTAGGTGGGTCTTATATAGCAGATGCTACTGATACGTTAATAGGACAAATTTTTGGTTCGAATAAAGAACTTATTGAAACATTCCCTGATGAAAGTGAAAATTTACCAGAAATTGAACGACACTTTGAATTAGTTAAAGAGCAGCTTACAGAAGTAGAATTTACCGATTACAAAAAGGTGTTTAAAGAAAAAACAGCAATCCAAAATAAAATGGCTATGGAAAATAGGCTAAACCCCACTGCTGAAGAAGAAAAAAGGTTAGAGGAATTACGAGCAGACCTCAAAAAGTATGAAATAAGGGTAGTGGCACTCACAACACATACATTAGAAGAAGCACAAAAGATGGTTAGTTATCCTATTAAACGCCCATCATATGTACCAGAAAGCTATGAATTGGAGTCAGAAGTAGCTCGTACAGAGGAAATGAATATTGGCGAAGACCCCATTGTTGAATTTCAATATCGAAGAGGTGCAAATGGTCATGGTTTTAGAACTACTACACAGAAAATAGGTCAAGATAAAGATGGTGAATTAGAGTCATGGATGTATGACCATATCAACTCTTATACGTTAAATGGTTTTAAATTTGAATTTGCATATTATGATGGTAGCAATGTTCAAGGAATGAGAGTAACTATTCCAGAAGAAGGGTACGAAATTACCATGAGTGCAGATATCTTATCAAAAGCAGAAATGGAAAAAATACTTTTATCGATGGTTGAATAGTAGAACGTAAATCAACAGTATTTCATGAGATCCTTTATTTGCGGCACTATTTCAGTGGTCTCGTTAAGAATATATCATTTTTTCAATGACTTTCATTATGGTAATACGATACGATAAAAAATCAGTGAAGCGCAAATGCTCCACTGATTTTTTTCGTTTACTCAAATAACGAAGTACTATGCATCGGTTGTAGACGTGCTTTTGGATCAATATAGGCTTTTGCATTGCTAACCGCCGTTGGGGCTTCGCCGAAACCTGTTGCAATAAGTTTGACTTTACCAGGATAGGTGGTAATGTCGCCTGCAGCGTAGATTCCTGGGATATTTGTTTCCATGCGGCTATTGACCACAATCGAGTTTTTTTCGATCTCTAATCCCCATTCTTTAATAGGGCCTAAGGAAGAAATAAAGCCATAATTACAGATAAGAGAGTCCAATTCCACAGTATGCTTGCGATCTCCTCTGACTTCCTCAAGTTCTAGACTACGGATGGCGATTTGATCACAAACAAGGTCTGATGCCACAAAGGGTGTTAATATTTCAACTTTGGAGTTTTGTAATTGGGTTACACTGCTCTCATGGGCACGGAATTTATCTCGGCGGTGAATCAGGCTAACTTTTTCGGCAATCGGCTCAAGCATTAAGGCCCAGTCGACTGCAGAGTCGCCACCACCCAAAATCGCTACACGTTGTCCTTTAAACTGTTGCATATCGTCGACAAAATAATGAAGATTTTTTCCTTCAAAGGGAATAGCACTATCGAATTCAAGACGGCGAGGTTGGAAAGCCCCAATTCCCGCTGTGATAATCACCGATTTTGAATAATGAATCTCTTGATCCGATGTTAATTTAAATGTCCCGTCTTCTAATTTCTCCAAATTGGATACAGATTGACCAAGACATACGGTAGGAGAAAACATTGCCATTTGCTCCTTGAGATTTTGGACAAGATCATGCGCCTTAATTTTTGGGAAGCCTGCAACGTCGTATATATATTTTTCAGGGTAAAGCGTTGAAAGTTGTCCACCTAATTGCGGCAGGCTTTCAATCACCTTCACACTGGAATCACGCAAGCCGGCATAAAATGCGGTGAACATGCCTGCTGGTCCACCACCTAAAATGGTAATATCATATATTTGTTGATCTTCTTTCAAAGAAAATCCCTCCTGTAGTGACTAAGAAATTCATCCTCTATCATACCATATAGTTGCTAGTGTTACATAATATCGAATCATCTAATAAAATACAATAAAGAGCTTCAAAATAATAAAAAAAGTAATTGGATTAAAATAACTGCTTGAAAAAGGTGAATAAAAGCATATAATGTATATTGAGACTAATGTTAATAATTTGTGACAACATTCTGGGTTTCTAGTGTGGTACGTGAATAGAATCACATTATATTTCGTGCTTTCTCTAGATAAATGTTCAAAAAGAAGATTAAAAAAAAGCGAGAATTTCAGAAATAGGCTGTATCAAATAGGAAATTTGCACAGAGAAAAGTCAGGTTTTGTTGAAACAGGCAATTAAGAAATTCAAGTGTTATTTTTACTAGGCTTTTTGAACGTCCCGTTTAAAGTACGTGTTCAAAAAAGAGGATAAAAAGGACCAAAAAGTTCGAGACGGCGCAATTTCGAGTAGCGGACTTGTACAGGATCTACTGAGTCGAAGACCATATATCTTGAAGTGTCAATTTTACCGGAATTTTTGAACATCCTCTAAAAGAAGATGATGTAAAAGGGAAGGGATATATTATGAACAGGCCAAAAATTGTCGTGCTAGGTGCTGGATACGGTGGACTTATGACCGTGACTCAATTGCAAAAGCATCTTGGAAATAATGATGCTGATATTGTATTAGTAAACAAGAATGACTATCATTATGAAACAACATGGCTTCATGAAGCTTCTGCCGGAACACTTCATCATGACCGAGTACGTTATGATATTTCGAAGGTGATCAATCCAGGGAAAGTAAATTTTGTCCAAAAAACGGTAACAAAGATAGAGCCTGAATCAAAAAAAGTGATTCTTGAAGATGAAGAACTTTCTTATGATTATTTGGTTGTTGCTCTAGGAGCAGCTCCTGAAACATTTGGTATTCAAGGTTTAGACAAATATGCATTTTCAATTGTAAACGTGAATGCTGCTAGACAAATTCGCGAGCATATTGAATATCAATTTGCGACGTATAAAGTTGAGGGAGAAAAGGATCCTGAGCGTCTAACTATCGTAGTCGGTGGAGCAGGCTTTACCGGAATTGAGTTCCTAGGTGAACTTGGTAATCGTATTCCAGAGCTTTGTAAAGAATATGATATTGACCAAAAATTAGTGAAGATCGTTTGTGTGGAAGCTGCGCCAACCGCTTTACCAGGATTTGACCCAGAGCTTGTTCAATATGCGATGGCAAACCTACAGAAAAAAGGCGTTGAATTCATGATTGGAACAGCCATTAAAGAGGCGACACCAGATGGAATCGTCGTGGCAAAAGGAGAAGACGAAACAGAAGAAATTAGAGCTCAAACAGTTGTCTGGGCTGCTGGGGTTCGTGGTAACCCAATCGTCGAAGAATCAGGATTTGAAAATATGCGTGGCCGTGTAAAAGTAGATCAATATTTACGTGCACCTGGATATGAAGATGTCTTTATTATTGGGGACTGTGCTTTGATTATTAACGAAGAAATTAATCGTCCTTTCCCACCAACAGCACAAATTTCTATGCAGCAGGGAGAACTTTTAGCGAGGAATTTTACTAAATTAATTAACGGTAATACAGATCTTCAAACGTTTAGTTTTGATAACAAGGGAACAGTATGCTCTCTTGGTGATGATGATGCGATTGGAGTTGTCTTCGGTAAAAAAGTAACCGGCACAAGAGCTTCTTTCATGAAGAAAATGATTGATAATCGTGCACTTCTGATGATTGGCGGCGTACCGCTCACCATGAAAAAAGGTAAATTTAACTTATTTAAATAAAGGTTATGAAAAGGAGCTCCCAAAAAGGTCAATGACTGACCTTTCTGGAAGCTCCTCTTTTTTTCTATGAACACGAAATCTTCAAAATATCGCAGAAATGTGTTCATAGACCACTTCTATGGACACAAAATTGTCGAAATATCTCGGAAATATGTTCATAGGCGCTTATTAAAAAACGCAAGCATCGCAGCTTCCTAATAGACGCTTGCGCTTTTTTTACTGCTTAGCGTACTATGTCAAATACTTTTTTTCCCATTTTTAAGTATAGGAAATACACCTACCACCGTGAATTTCCAAAAAATGGTTTAGTAAGTAGCAACTAACAGTGAACTCTATGTTCATTCACCACG